>CAZAHB010000114.1:0-17887 GCA_964484945.1 uncultured Armatimonadia bacterium
CTACGGCTCGCGGATGCAGGCGGCGTCGGCCTCATTGCGCGCTCTGGATCCGACAAGGGTGGTTGAGCGCGGTTACGCGCTGGCCTGGCGCGAGCGGGACCAGCGGCTGATCAAGAGTGTGGAGGACGTCCAACCGGATGAGCAGATATACGTGTCGGTGGCGGACGGGGAGATCGACGCCCGCGTGACCGACACAGTTACGGAGAGCGACGACGATGTCTGATTCTGAACGGAAGATCGACGAACTCTGCTTCGAGGAGGCGCTCGACGAACTCGAGCAGATCGTAGAGGAACTCGAGAGCGGCCAGGTTGAACTGGAAAAGATGCTGGACCGTTTCGAGCGCGCGATGGCGCTGCGCGCACATTGCGCGGAGCTTCTCTCCGATGCCGAGGCTCGTATTGAACACCTTGTAGACGAGGAGGGGGCCACCGAGCCCTTCTCCCCGCGTGAGAGCGCCGGTGATAATGATGCCAATTAAGCTTGAAGAAATCGAATCGCCACAGGATCTCAAAGGCCTGAAAGTCTCCCAGTTGGAGCAACTGGCCGGGCAGATCCGCACGAAAATCATTGAGACGGTCTCGCAGACCGGTGGCCACCTCGCCTCGAACCTGGGCGCGGTCGAACTGACTCTGGCGCTGCATGCGGTGCTGGACTCGCCGACCGACAGGATCATCTGGGATGTCAGCCACCAGTGCTACACGCACAAACTGCTGACCGGGCGTCAGGACGAGTTCGATACGCTCCGGCAGTATGAGGGGCTGGCGGGCTTCACCAAGCGCCGCGAAAGCGAGCACGATCCTTTCGGCGCCGGCCACGGAAGCACGTCCATCTCCGCGGCACTGGGCTTCGCGAAGGCGCGGGACCTGCGCGACACCGATGAGCGCATCGTGGCGGTGATCGGCGACGGCGCGATGACCGGCGGCCTGGCATTCGAGGGCCTGAACGCAGCGGGGCACCTGGGCGCTGATATGACCGTGGTGCTCAATGACAACGAGATGTCCATCTCGAAGAATGTCGGCGCGCTCTCGTCGTACCTGGCGATGCTCCGCGCAAACGTGACCCCGGCCATGCGTCGCGCCCGCGAAGACATAGCGAGCATGCTTGAGCGGCTGCCGATGGGACAGTCAATGGTGCTGGCGATGGACCGTTTCCGTGACGGCGTCAAGGGAATGATCGTGCCCGGTATGCTCTTTGAGAGCCTCGGCTTCACGTATCTGGGGCCGATCGACGGGCATGACATCAACGACCTGATGGATCTGCTGGCGCAGTCTATCCAGCTTCCCGGGCCGGTGCTTGTCCATGCGTTCACCGAGAAGGGCCGCGGTTACGCGCCGGCGGAGGAGGACCCGCGCAGCTTCCACTCGGCCGCCCCGTTCGATATTGAGACCGGGAAGTCTCACCGCAAGCGCGAGCACCCGACCTACTCCGCGGTCTTCGGCGACGCGATATGCCAGGCGGCGGAGGATGATGACCGGGTAGTGGCCATCACGGCCGCGATGCTCGACGGGACGGGCGTAGAATGCTTCAACAAGCAGTTCCCCGACCGCACATTTGACGTCGGCCTGGCCGAGGAGCACGCGGTGACGTTCGCCGCGGGGCTGGCTGGTGCGGGCATGAAGCCGGTGGTGGCGGTCTACTCCACCTTCCTGCAGCGCGCGTTCGACCAGATCATCCACGATGTGGCGCTGCAGGACCTTCCTGTGGTCTTCGCACTCGACCGCGGGGGCGTGGTCGGCGATGACGGCCCCACTCATCACGGCGTGTTCGATCTGGCCTACATGCGCGAGGTGCCGGGGATGACCGTGATGGCTCCGGCCGATGAGGCGGAGTTGCGCGATATGCTCGTCACCGCGCTGGCGCTCGATACCCCCGCCAGTCTGCGCTATGCTCGCGGCGAAGGTGAGGGCGTGAGCCTCTCGCGGGAGCCGGAGGCGTTGACGGTGGGGAAGGCCGAAGTGATGCGCGAGGGAGATGATGTCGCGATCCTCGCCGTCGGGCCGCTGGCCCACCGCGCGATGGAGGCGGCGGAGGCGCTGGAAGATGATGAGATCGACGTGACTGTCGTGAATGTCCGGTTCATCAAGCCGATAGACGAGGAGCTTTTCCGCTCGCTTGCAGAGCAGAGCGGGAAGTTGCTGACCGTGGAGGAAGGCATCCTGGCAGGGGGGGTCGGCTCGGCAGTCGCGGAGATGCTCGAGGACGCGGGACTGGATGGTGTGCGCCTGAAGCGGCTCGGTATCGAGGACGAGTTCGTGCCGGCCGGTGACACGGAGATTCTGCGAGAGAGGTACAATCTCACCGCGGACGGGATTGCCGACGCGGTGCGAGAGATGCTTGACTGACACTGCGCAAGATCCAATGCCGCCGGCGGCTCGATAGTGCGCGGGCGGCGGTCGCATGACATACCGGTGCTCAACAAGGAGTGGTCGGAGATGCACGCTGACACGATCAGGAGCCGGCATATCGCGCTGGCCGTCGTGGTGCTGATGGGAATCAGCTGCTGCGGAGTCTGGGCCCAGGACGAGGACCCCGGGCTGACGCACTTCAACGAGGGCGTACAGCTCTACGAGGCCAACCAGCTCGAAAAGGCGCGGGACGAGTTCACTGCAGCACTGGAAGCCCGCCCCGATGATCCGACCATCCTGGTATGGCTCGGTTCAGTGTCCCTCCAGTTGGGTGAGACGGAGACAGCGATTGCGCATTTGGAGTCCGCAATCGAGCAGGATCCGGACTACGCGGTCAGCTACAACAACCTGGGCAACGCCTACCTTGCAACGGGCGACCTTGAGAAGGCCGGCCAGCAGTACGAGAAAGCTCTCGAACTGAAGCCCGGATACTTCGACGCCCAGTACAACCTCGCGAATCTATACGCGCGCCAGAAGCAGTACGAGAAGGCGTTCAACGCGTATAATCGGGCACTGGAGATCAACCCGGACGACTTCGAGGCACACGTCTCGTTCGGCCACGCGCTGCGCAATGCCGGTGACCGCACGAAGGCGATCCGGGAGTTCGAAGCCGCGCGCGAGATCGACCCTCAGGACGCGACGGTGCAGACGGTCCTCGGCACGCTCTACATCAAGACGGGGCAGTGGCAGCAGGCCAGCGAGGCCTACCGGGCAGCACTGGGAATTGACGGGGACATCGTTGAGGCGCATATCGGCCTGGGGCTGGCGCTGTATAACACCGGCGAGTATGCGGACGCCGCCGAGCACTGGTCCACTGCGGCCGAACTTGACCCGAACAGCTTCGCCGCCCGCTACAACACCGGACTGGCGTATGAGGCGATGGAGGACTATCAGAAGGCCGCTGAGGCCTATCGGAGTGCGCTGAAGATCAAGCCCGATGACGCCAACACGCTCAACAACCTCGGCTCCGCGCTGTATGAGCAGGGGAAGGCCGAAGAGGCCGTGGCTTACTTCCGCCAGGCGATCACGGCCAACCCGGATCTGAAGGTCGCCCACCTGAATCTCGCGCTCGCGCTGGAGAGCGCCGGCAAGAAAGAGGAGGCGCTCGCGCAATGGCAGGAGGCCACCACGCGCTTCCCCGATTCGGCCGAGGCGCAGTTCGGACTGGCGAACCTGTATTACGAGCAGGGCGATTACGACAAGGCTCTCCCGACCTACCTGAAAGCGCTCGAGATTGACCCGGACAACCTCGTTGCGCACAATAACACGGGTCTGATCTACCTGCGCCGCCAGAATCTCACCGAGGCAATCGTCCACTTCCGCGACGCGCTTCGGAAGGATCCAGATTACGTCTACGCGCTGAACAATCTCGGTGTTGCGCTGGAGAAGCAGGGAAACAACACAGAGGCGCTCGAGCAATATCGCAAGGCGCTTGAAGTTGATGCGGATTACACTCCGGCTCAGACGAATCTCGAACGGCTGCAGCGTAAGATGGGCGAGGACGCAGCGACCGGATAAAGGCACAGTTTGCAGAAGGGATTGCAATGCCCGAGCCGATTCGCAGTGTGGGAATCGTCACCGCGCTGCATAAGCCACGCGCGCAGCAGGCGACCCGCCAGGCCGTCACGTTACTCAAACAGGCCGGAGCCCGGGTAGTGGTCAACACCGCCCTTGCCGAGGCATGTGAGCTTGAGGACACCGATTGCGGCGACCTGGTAGATGCGCGACCGGACCTGATGCTGGTCATGGGCGGGGACGGCACGTTCCTCGCCACGGCGCGGATGATGGCGCCCATCGGCACGCCGCTTCTGGGCGTGGACCTGGGGGGCTTTGGCTTCCTGGCAGAGGAGGAGCCCGACTGGGTGCTTGACGAGATGCAGCACCTGCTCAGCGGGGACTTCGACATCGATGAGCGCCTGATGCTGCGCGTGAATCTGCTTCGCAAGGGCGCGCCGATCGAGGAGTTGGTCGGTCTCAATGACGCAGTGATTGCGACTGGCAGTTTTCGGCGCCTCGTCACCCTCACGGTATTCATCAACGATGAAGAGGCAACGCGCTTCGGGGCCGATGGCTTGATCGTCTCCAGCCCCACCGGCTCGACCGCATACTCGCTGTCGGCGGATGGAGCGATCGTGCATCCGAACGTCGAGGCCATCCTGCTCACGGCCATCTGTCCGCACACGCTTTCGATGCGTCCGCTGGTGGTCAGTTCCGATGACGTCATCGCGGTGCGCATCGAGCGCGCCCGCGAGCCCCAGGAGGACCTCGCGCTGACCATCGATGGGCAGGAGACCGTCAAGGTGCGGCCCGGCGATATCGTGGAGGCCCGGCAGGCGTCCTGCCGCACCCGGGTGGTGCGCCTGGGGCGTCGAACATTCTACGACCGCCTGCGCGAGAAACTGCGCTGGGGCGATACACGGTAAGAGAGGCAATCCGCCAAACCCACCGGCAATCGGGAAATGGCAGGCGTCGCACAGATGCTTCTGAACCTTCGCATCGAGAACTTTGCGCTGATCGACGAACTTGAGATCGACTTCGGGCCCGGCCTGATCGCCCTGACCGGCGAAACGGGGGCGGGCAAGTCGATCATAGTCGACGCCCTCAACGCCGCGCTCGGGGAGCGCGTCACCTCTGAGACCATCCGCGGTGGCGCGGATCGGGCGAAGGTGGAGGCCACGTTCGACCTCGCGGACGCTCCTGCCGCCCGTGGCGCCGCCGAACGAGTGGAGATCGACGTCGAGGACGATCGAGTGGAACTCAGCCGCACCATCGCCTCGGGCCGCAGTTACTACCGCATCTGCGGCGAATCCTCCACGATGACCGACGTGCGCGAGATCGGCGAGCATCTGGCGGACATCCACGGACAGCACGAACACCAGTCCCTGATCCATGAGAGCAGTCACCGGGGCTTTCTCGACGCGTTCGGTGGCGCCGACCACCTGGAGTTGCTGGAGCGTTACGCTCAGACGTGGGGCGAGTTGCGCGAGGCGCGTCAGCGCCGCGAGCGGCTGGCCACGGATGAGCGCACCCGCGCTCAGCGCCTCGATCTGCTGCGCTATCAGGTACAGGAGATCGATGAGGCGGGACTGGCACCGGATGAGGACGAGCAGCTTGCTGCCGAGCGCGGGCGCCTGGTGCACTACGAAAAGCTCAGAGACGGGCTGCTGGAGGCCTGGGACGCACTCGAGGGCGACGGCGCGCCCGGCGCCATCGAGCAGCTTCGCCTCGCCCGGCACACCGCCGAGGAACTGTCTGAGATCGACGACGAGCTTGGGCCCGCCGCGACCGCACTGGTCGATGCTGTCGAGCAGGCCGAAGACGCTGCCCGGGCCATGCGGCGCTATCTGGAGGCCATGCAGGAAGACCCGGAGCGAATTGACGAGGTCGAGGCGCGGCTGAACACCATCGGCGGCCTCAAGCGCAAGTACGGTGACACGGTCCGCGAAATCCTCCAGCACCGCGAGCAGGCACAGGCCGAGATCGAGGAGCTTGAGGGTGCCGAACAGTCGGCCGCGGAACTTGAGGACCGTATCAAAGCGCTGGATGAAGAGGCGGGGCGACGAGCCGAAGAGTTGTCGCGCTCGCGGCGGGAGCTTGCCCGGGAGCTTTCCGAGCGGGTGGAGGAGGAACTGCAGCCGCTGGGGATGGACCGGGCGCGCTTTGAAGTCGCCGTGGAGGCGGACGCCGATGAGGACGGTCTCCCCGACGCGGAGGGCCGCCGCTGGGCGGCCGACTCGGGCGGGATCGACCGCGTGCGCTTTATGCTCAGCGCCAATCCCGGCGAGCCGCTGAAGCCGCTGTCGAGCGTCGGATCAGGTGGCGAGCTTTCGCGCGTGATGCTCGTATTCAAGTCCATCTGCGCGGCGGGCAGCGATGTGCCGACCATCGTCTTCGACGAGGTCGATGCCAATATCGGCGGTCGAACCGCCCTGGCTGTGGCGGAGAAGCTCGTTCAGGTGTCCTCCTGGGCCCAGGTGCTGTGTATCACGCATCTTCCGCAGATCGCCTGCCACGCGGATACGCAGCTTTCCGTCAGCAAATCCGTGGAGGGCGACCGCACCTTCGTGTCTCTTTGCGAACTGACCGGCGACGAGCGCGTCTCAGAGATCGCGCGGATGATGGGCCAGAGCGACACCGCCACGGCCGCGCGCGAAAATGCCGGGCAGATGCTCGCCGAGGCCGCGCAGACCCGTGAGCGTGTGCGGGGCACGTCAACGCAGCAACTCAGCCTGACTGAGAGATGATTGCCATGCCGAAGGTCAAGATCGATGCGGAGCGGTGCAAGCAGTGTATGCTCTGTATCGAGTTCTGCCCACGCGATGCTCTTGAAGTGAGCGACGAGACCAATTCCCGAGGCTTCCACCCGGTCGTGATGCGCGACGAGGACCGGTGTACGGGGTGCGGCCAATGCGCCCTCGTCTGTCCCAGTGTGTGCATCGAGGTGTATCGATGACTGAAGAACGCGAGCGCGTATTCATAAGTGGCAACGAGGCGACCGCCGAGGGCGGAATCGCCGGGGGCTGCCGACATTTCTTCGGCTACCCCATCACGCCGCAGAACAAGATCCCCGAGTACATGGCCGAGCACCTGCCGCAGATCGGCGGGGTCTACCTGCAGGCCGAATCGGAGGTCGCCGCGATCAATATGGTCTACGGCGCCGCATCGGCCGGCGCGCGGGTGATGACGACCTCCTCCTCCCCGGGCATCGCGCTGATGCAGGAGGGGCTGTCGTACATGCTCGGCTCCGAGCTTCCCGCGGTGCTGGTGAACATGGTCCGCGGCGGCCCGGGTCTGGGCAACATCGCGGTGGCGCAGTCCGACTACTGGCTCGCCACCCGGGGCGCCGGGCACGGTGACGGGCGCTGCATCACTCTCACGCCCTACTCGGTGCAGGAGCTTCACGACTTCACCGCCGGCGCGTTCGAGATTGCGGATCGCTACCGCAGCATCGTGATGGTGCTCGCGGACGCGCTCCTGGCGTCGATGATGGAGCCGGTTGAATTGATCCCGCGGCGCGAGATGGACCCACCCGAGCGCGACTACGCGGTCGGCCCCCACGATCCGAGCGAGCGCGAGCGCAACATCATCAACTCGCTGTGGATCGACTTCGACACCATGGAGGCCGTGAACTTCCGTAACCAGGAGCGCTACGACCGGGCGGCGGAGGAGATCACCGACTGGGACGAGTTCGGCTCAGACGACCCGCAGGTGCTGCTGTGCGCCTACGGGATATCCGCCCGCATCTGCGAGAGCGTGGTCATGCGCGCCGACGAGGTGGGTGTCCGACTGCGGCTGCTGAGGCCGAAGACGGTCTTCCCCTTCCCCATCGAACCGATCCGCGAGTGGTCCGAGCGAGTGGACGCGACGCTGGTCGTCGAGCTTTCGATGGGCCAGTTCGTGGAGGACGTGCGGCTCGCCGTGGAGGGCCGCTGCCCCGTAGATATGATTGGCCGGGCCGGCGGAAACATGCCCGGCGTCAGCGACGTGCTGGCGAAAGTGCGGGAGGTCGCGCAGAATACCGGCATTTCGATGGGCTGACCCGGCGCAGGAAGGCATAGATAACCATGTCTGAAGAGACACTTGTGAACTCATATCCTGACGCGCTGACCGACACTGAGATGCGATACTGCCCCGGCTGCACGCACGGGACCGCGCACAGGCTTGTCGCCGAGGTCATCGACGAGTTCGGGGTAAAGGATCGCACCGTGGCCATCGCGACCGTCGGCTGCTCGGTCTTCGCCTACGAGTACTTCGATACGGATGCGGTCCAGGCGGCGCATGGCCGCGGGCCGGCCGTGGCCACCGGCATCAAGCGGGTGAAGCCTGACTCGGTGGTCTTCACCTACCAGGGAGACGGCGACCTGGCGTCGATCGGGATGGCGGAGATCGTCCACGCGGCCGCGCGCGGCGAGAACTTCACGGTCATCTTCATCAACAATGCGGTCTTTGGCATGACCCAGGGGCAGATGGCGCCCACCACGCTGATGGGCCAGGAGACGACGACCTCCCCCCGCGGCCGCACCGCCGAGGAGGCAGGCTGGCCGATCCGGGTCTGTGAGCTGCTCGACACGCTCGAGGGCCCGGCGTTCATCGCGCGCGAGGCGCTGACCACACCACCACGCATCCGCAGCGCGAAAAAGTCCATCCGGCGCGCCTTCGAGACGCAGCTTGCAGGTGAGGGCTTCTCCATCGTGGAGTTGCTGAGCACGTGCGCGTCATGGTGGAGTATGGATCCGGTCGAGGCGATCTACCACATCGAGGACGCGATGATCGAATATTATCCGTTGAATGTCTTCCGGGACCGCCTCGCCGAGGCACAGACGGAAGAGAGTGATGGCGATGCGTGAGGAACTGTTCATGGCCGGAATAGGCGGGCAGGGCGTAAACCTCGCAGGCCAGTTGATCGGCCGGGCGGGGATGGATGCTGGCCTGCACGTCTCGTGGTACCCCGTTTACAGCCCGGAAGTCCGCGGTGGCAGTTCAACCTGCACCATCATCCTCACCGACGGCCGGGTCGGCAGCCCGACGTCCGAGCAGCCCACGTCCATGATCCTGATGGACCCGACCGCGGCGGAGAGCTTCGCAGACGAGATCGCCGAGGATGGCGTGATGGTGATCAACTCCTCGTTGATCAAGCAGCGGCCCGACTGCAATAGCTGTCGGTTGGTACAGGTGCCCGCCAACGACATCGCCGGCGAGATCGGGAACGAGCGAACGATCAACATGGCTCTGCTGGGCGCATGGGCGGCGGCGACGGAGTTGCTGACTGTCGATGACGTGGCTGAGGCCCTGCGCGAGATGCTTCCAGAGCGCCATCATGTGCACATGCCCGACAACGAGGCGGCGCTCGAGCGCGGGGCACAGATCGCGCGGCGCTGACGGCGTGCGGACGAGGCGTCCGCACCACGGACCTTAGAATCGAGAGGAGCCTCTCCCCCATGCTGGGACGGATCGACGACTATGCCGACGAGGCGCGCGAGCAGCTTGAGGAGATCCACAACGATCGCGAGCGGGCGTACACCACCTCGCGCGAGGTCGTGCAGGCTGCATCCGCGGCGATTAAGGCCGTTCACCGTGAAGATTTCGATACCGCGCGCGAGAACGTGCAGAAGACGCGGAAGTTGTACGACCGCATGATCGCCGCCGTGGACGCCAGCCCGGTGATCGGCTACTCGGGTTTTGTGGGCGATGCGGCACGCGAGTACGCCGAGGCGGCGCTGGTGCTGGCGCTGATCGGCGAGGATGAACTGCCCGGTCCGAAGCAGATCGGCGTGGACCACGCCGACTGGCTCAACGGCCTCGGGGACACGGTCGGGGAGTTGCGCCGCCATGTACTGGACCTGATCCGCCACGACGAGGTGGATGAGGCGGAGAAGTATCTTGAGATGATGGATGAGATCCACCAGACGCTGATGAGCTTCGACTACCCGCAGGCGGTGACGAAGGGCCTGCGCACCCGCACCGACCAGGCTCGCGGCGCCGTGGAGCGCACGCGCGGAGACCTGACGAACGCCCTGCGCCAGTCGCGCCTCGAGCGGCGCATGCAGCAGCTTGAGCAGGCGCTGGGGGCCGACGGGTAGGCGACCGCGATGCAACGGGCAAAGCAGCATCGTAACGGCGAGCCCATTGAGACCCAATAGCTCTCAGGCATTTCCCTTTCTGATTTGGGCTTGGTCAGCAAGCGACATAAGCTCCGAGAAGGACAATGCCCTTGCACAACGAAATTGCAGATGACTTGGTCTTAGCCTCGGCTGAACAAGAGAGATTGCAATGAGCATTGCCATCAACATTAAGGTCAATGATGGTGTCGTCCTGGCCGCTGACAGCGCCACTACCGTGATTCAGTCTTCTGGTCATCGACGACAGCCCTCCTCGGTCGCCAACATATACAACAACGCAAACAAGGTCTTCAATTTGCGGAAGAACTACCCAGTGGGTATGATCTCATGGGGAGCTGGGGGAATCGGATCTGCGTCGATCGCCACGCTGGCGAAGGATTTGCGCAAACGGTTTACTGAGGGGGGCGGTGACTGGGAATTGTGCGACGGCGAATATGACGTGCACTGGGTTGCCGAGAAGGTTCGTGAGTTCATGTTCGTCGAGAACTATGAGGCGGTTTTTCGTCACACAGAACCACAGAATTGCCCTCAACTGGGGTTTGTTGTCGCTGGCTATTCGGCTGGCGGAGCATTAGCTGAGGAATACATCATCAGTGTAAGCGAGGGCCAGTGTCCACAGCCTCAACGCATCAGAGAGGCCAACGAGGTCGGGATCACCTGGAACGGTCAGGGCGAGGCCATAATGCGGCTCATTCGTGGGTTCGGTTCGCTTCTGCCGACGGTGCTCCAAGAGGAATTCGACGCGACACAGGATGAAATTGACGACAAGATGGATGGAATCGCTCGAAAGCTTCAAGCTGTGCCAGTCCATCCTGCAATGCCAATTCAAGATGTTATAAACCTGGCCGAATTCCTGGTTGACACCACCATACAGTTCCACAAGTACTTGCCCGGCGCGCCGACGGTGGGCGGTCCAATTGAGATTGCTGCGATTACGCGTCACGAAGGTTTCAAGTGGGTACAACGCAAACACTATTATTCCTCTGAACTCAATCTTGGAGGTCCCACCCATGAAGACCCTCACTAACATCAACATCCGGCTTGATAGCTCCTCTCATAAACATCAAGTACGCTCTTTTGCTCCAGCGGTCGAACTACAAACTCAGTTAATGGGCGAAGTGTCTGGTAGCGCCTGCGGCGGAGGCAACGTCGCAGGCTGGCCTCAGCCTCATAGTGGCTCCACGTTGACTTCCGGCCAAGTCCTGGGTGTGAAGATACTGGCCCGCCGCAACGGCCAACCGCTGCCAGACAGCACTGGCTTCATCAGGTCTGAGCGTGACCGGCTTGCCCTGGAAGGCAGTAGTCGGTAGTGCAGTTATGTGTAGATGCCTGCATTGGGGCGAAGTGGTTCGTACCCGAGCGCGGGCAGGACGAGGCGTTAGCCCTACATGACCCGCACACGAGTGATGCGGCGGACGTAGTTGTACCCGATTTGTTCTTCATTGAGGTCACGAACGTTTTCAGACATCACTTGCTTCGAGGGAACCTGACGCGCATTGAGATGTCCCATGCCGTTGACAGCCTCTTGGAGTTGCGGGCCTCCGTAGTCGCTGCTACCGAGATCATTAAGATAGCTACTGACTTCGCGCACCAATATGACCTGACGATCTGGGACGCCGCCTACCTTGCCGTCGCCGAGAGCGAAGGGTGCAACTTCTGGACCGCAGATCGAGACTTCGTGGAGGCCGAAGCAGCGCTACGGCATGTTCACATACTGACATGGGATTGACCACTCCATACGCGGGCGGCGGGCACGCCGGATTTCGCCGCAATTGTCCTTGACGCACGTTGTCACATCACATATACTGATTATCCGGCAGTTGATGGCGCGGGACCACCGTGCTATCGACTGTTTGTTTTGGCCCAGGGGGCCGAGGAGCAAGTGAAGGAGCAGCGCCATGTACGCTATTGTTGAAGTCGGCGGTCGTCAACACATACTCGAGCCCAACAAGGTCGTCAAAGTCGATCGGCGACCGCAGGATAGCGGTGAAGAGATCACGCTCGACAAGGTCCTCGCCATCAAGGACGCTGAAGGCGAGCTTCACGTCGGGCGGCCGTACCTGGACGATGCAACCGTTACCGCGCGGATCGTCGAGCAGGGCCGCGAGCGCAAGATCACGGTCATGAAGTTCAAGGCGAAGAAGCGCTACCGCCGAAAGATCGGCCATCGGCAGCATTTCACGGCGCTTGAGATCCTCTCCATCGACAGCGACAGCGCGGCCACTGACGTCGAGGGCGAGGCCGACGAGGAAGAACCCGAGGTCGAAGCTGAGGACGTCGAAGAGGTTGAGGCTGAGGCAGCGGAAGAGGATGTCCCGGCCGAGACCGAAGACGCCGAGGATGAGGCCGACGTAGAGGTCGAGGAGCCCGAAACCGCAACAAGCTCTGCTGCAACGGGAGTTGACACAAATGGCTCATAAGAAGGGAATGGGAAGTACTCGAAACGGTCGTGACAGTCGATCGAAACGACTGGGAGCGAAGCGTTTCGAGGGACAGCAGGTCAAGGCCGGCGGCATCATCGTGCGCCAGCGCGGAACCAGGTTCCGCCCGGGCCGCAACGTCGGCATCGGCAAGGATGACACGATCTTCGCGAAGTCCGACGGCTTTGTGGAGTTCGAGCAGAAGGGGAGCAAGAAGCTTGTCCACGTGTGGCCCGAGCGGCCGCAGGTTGCGTCGTAAGAGCAATCTTCTGCCCAGAGTTCATCGACTGGCGGCGCCCTCGGGGCCGGCAGGTTGCGTTAGAGGACATCTGGCGCAACGCAAACGGTTCTGACAACAGTCTGCCGCACGCAATGGAGGAGTTACGGCCCCGGTCCTATCGGCCGATCGCCGGGGCCTCGCTCAGAGGGTGACACAATGAGTCCGTTCATTGATGAAGTGACAGTTACGGTTATCGCCGGCGACGGTGGTGACGGCGTGGTCAGCTTCCGCCGCGAAGCGTTCGAGCCACGGGGAGGCCCCAACGGAGGCGACGGCGGCGACGGTGGCGATGTCTACCTCGAAGTCAAGGACGATATGCGCACTCTGCTTGATTTCAAGTACCGCAACACGTTCAAGGCCGAGCATGGCCGTGAAGGCACGTCCAAGAAGCACCGCGGTCGCGACGGCGAGGACACAATCATCCCGGTGCCCCCCGGGACCACCGTCTACGATTGCGACCTCGAACAGCAGGTGGCCGACCTGATCTATCCCGGACAGCGGATGCTTGTCGCGCGCGGTGGCAACGGGGGGCGTGGAAACGCATCCTTCGTGTCGCCGAGTCGACAGGCGCCGCGCCTGTGCCAGCTTGGCGCGCCCGGCGAGGAGCGGCACCTGAAGCTGGAGTTGAAGCTGCTGGCCGACATCGGCATCATCGGCTATCCGAATGTCGGCAAATCCAGCTTTATCTCGACGGTATCCGCGGCGAAGCCCGAGGTGGCGGCGTATCCGTTCACGACGCTGCAGCCGAACCTGGGTGTGGTGAAGTTCGAGGATTACACCACGATGGTCATCGCGGACCTGCCCGGACTGATCGTGGGCGCCCACGAGGGCGTGGGGCTGGGCGACCAGTTTTTGCGGCACGTGGAGCGCACGAAGCTGCTGCTGCACATGCTCGATGCCAGCGCGCTGGAGGGCCGGGATCCGCTGCAGGATTTCGAGGAGATCAACCACGAGCTTGCGATGTATGACGAGACGCTGTCGGAACTCGAGCAGGTGGTGGCGCTGAACAAGATGGACCTGCCTGACGCACGTGAGAATGAGGCGGAGCTTCGCGAAGCGCTTGAGGCCGACGGATACGAGGTCTTCGCCATCTCCGCGGTGACCGGCGAGGGCACGGATGCACTGCTCGATCACCTGCGCGAGCGGTTGTTCGCCCACGGCCACGAGGTGGAGTCTGAGGCGCCCGAAGAGGACCAGATGGAACTGGAGATCCCGCCCCTTCCGTGGCGCGAGATGTCCGCGCGGCGCCTCAATCGCGAGACGATGGAGGTCACGGGTACGCGTATCGAGCGTCTCGCCGCTACCGTGGACATGGAGGCGGATGAGGCGGTCGAGTGGTTCCAGGAGCAGCTTGATGAGCAGGGCGTGATGCGCGCACTTCGCGAGGCCGGCGTGGAAGAGGGCGACACGGTGATCATCGGCCCCGTGGAGTTCATCTACACGACGCAAATGGATGAGCGGTAGGGCATTGCCGCCAGCCGAGCCATCTGGTATGCTGAAGGTGAAAATCGGTTGGAGGAGAGTCAGGGTGCGTGGCGGATTGGGAAGACAGCAGTGCGGTTCATACGCGACGGATGGTCGAACAACCATGCAGCAAGGGCACACGCATTACCGCTGCTTTGGTTCTCAGGAAGCTGGCGCGGGGCATGAGCGTGGACGAGTTTCTGGATCAGTATCCTCATGTAGCCAGTGATGATGTCCAGACAGCGCTCGCGTATGCACAAGCGAGAGTGAGGTGAGGTCGATGGTGAACTGGCGAGAGCACATCAGCATCGATCCGGAGGTGATGGTCGGAAAGCCATGCATCACGGGGACACGTGTCCCTGTGGCGCACATCCTCGAGAAGCTCGCGGCCGACATCCCAATCGATGACATCCTGTATGACTATCCACGTATTACGCGCGAGGACATTCTTGCAGCCATAGCCTATGCGGCGGATTCAGTTAATGCCGAGGAGATCATTGTGACGGAGCAAACCGCGTGAAGTGGTACGCAGACGAGAGCGTCGAGCGGCGTGTGGTTGACGCGCTGCGTGCCGCAGGCCGCGACGTGGTGGCGGTGGCCGAGATAGCCCCGAGCAATCCGGGATGAGGATGTCCTTCAGCACGCAACGATGCGCGAGCGGATGCTCATTACGAACGATGCAGACTTCGGCGGGCTTGTCTTCCGACGCGGACTGACAGCATGCGGGATTGCACTGCTGCGGTTGAGCACGAACGATTCGCGTAAGAAGGCCAGGAGATTGATGGATGTCCTCCCCACCGTCGAGGACAGGATAGAGGGGCACTTCATAGTTGTTGAGGGATGCAGCAATCAGGATACGCCCACTTCGGATACCGGAGAGTTGAGCCGAGCGGAATAGCGAAGTCGCGGGAGGGACGAACGCGTGCCTGAAGTGAAGGAACACGAACTCGTTATCATTGGCGGAGGGGCTGCAGGGCTCACCGCCGGAATCTACGCGATGCGATACGGACTTGAGCTTGTGCTGCTGACGATCGGAGCGCCCGGCGGACAGACCGCAACCGCCACGACGATCGAGAACTTTCCGGGATTCCCGGATGGTATCACCGGCGCCGAGTTGACCATGCGACTCACGCAGCAGGCAGAGAACTTCGGGGTGACTTTTGAGAACGCGGAGGTCAAGTCGATCGAGCCCGAAGGCGAGCGCTGGCGGATGATGTGCTCGGACTGTGAGATGATCGCCGACTCGATCATCCTCGCGGTCGGCGCCAGCCCCCGGCGGCTGAACATCCCCGGTGAGCGCGAGTTGTTCGGCCGGGGTGTCTCCTACTGCGCTACCTGTGACGGCTACTTCTACAAGGGCAAGACCGTCGCCGTGATCGGTGGCGGCAACTCGGCTATCGAGGAGGCGCTGTATCTTTCGGACATCGTTGAGACGGTGTACGTCGTTCACCGCAGGGACGAACTGCGGGCCGAGGAGATACTCGCAGAGCGCGCGTTCAAGGTCGAGAATCTCGAGTTTGTCTGGAACAGCGTCGCCACAGAAGTGCTGGGCGATGATGATGGTGTAACCGGGATCGCTTTACATAACAAGAAGACAGAGGAAGACTCTGAACTCGATATCGACGGCCTCTTTATCGCGATCGGCTACGAGCCGAACACGGAGTTTCTCGGCGAGTTGATTGAACTCGACGAGGGCTTCATCGTCACAGATGACCGAATGCGCACCTCCCAACCGGGTATATTCGCAGCGGGAGACGCGCGAGATACGCCACTGAGGCAGGTCACCACAGCGGTCGGTGATGCGGCCATAGCCGCCGACAGCGCTTATCGCTATGTATCCGAACGGCGGGAGTGACCAGGCCGACGGGCAGGGGTGCGGAAGTTGATTGCACAGGCGCACGGAGGTGGACCGACCATGCCGATGCCCCGGAGTGTGAAACTGCTGGTGCTCGGAGCCGCCCTGGCTTCACTGCTGGTGGCAGGGACAGGCTGTGATGAGGGGGACGTGGAAGAGGTCCTCGGCGATATGTCGCGGGCGTCAATCGAGTCCGCGTACGAGGTGGATCGCGATCCACTGATCGACGGGTGGCTGGACAATCGCGGTCACACCATTGTCAGCCACACGCAGCGACAAGACATCCCCTATCGCTTCAGTGTGATCGAGACGGATCTGGTTAACGCCTTCGCCGCGCCATACGGACATGTCTACGTGACACAGGGCTTCCTGGATTTTGTTGAGACCGAGGATGAGGTGGGCATGGTCCTGGCGCACGAGGTGGGTCACGTCGTCCACCGTGACGGGATCAAGCAGTTCAAGAACAACCTTCTCTTCGGCATCCTGACCCAGGTTATCGGGGGAGAGTCAGAGACCGCCGGGGAGATAGCCGGTATCGGCCTGGGCCTTCTTTCATTGCAGTATTCGCGCGATGATGAGTACGACGCGGATGACGCCGGGACCGAAGTGTCATTTGCAGTGGGCTACAATCCCCATGAGGGCCTGGACTTCTTCCACAGACTGATGAACGAGATCGAGGGCCGACGCCCGAGTCGCTGGGAGATCTACTTCAGGACCCACCCGGCCACCGAGGACCGGATCAACCGGCAGCTGAAACGCGCCGAGCTTGATGAGAACCGCCCCGAGTCATTGCTCCGAATCGCCCGTGGATATGTTCTTCGCGGTCAGCCGTCGCGAGCCGCCCGTCTGCTCGAGAAGGGCCTCGAACTCAATCCGGATCTGGCGGAGGCACATGCGCTGCTGGGTGACGCCCTTGCGATGCGCGGTGACGTCCTCGAGGCCGGCGAGCAGTACCGCGCGGCGCTGGAGCTGGAATCGGACCTCAGCTATGCACAGAAGCGGCTCGCGTCACTGCCGAGTGCCGGGGAGAACACACTTCCGGGCATCGGGCCCTCCGGGCGTGACGAGGCCGAGGAAATGCTGGCTGAGCTGGAGACGACAGAGAAGATGGTGCAGCAGGCGACGGCAAACGCCCGGCGCTATGAGTCGCAAACGGACGGACGCGTCGCGGGGCTGGCCGACACCGTCAAGAGCATAAATGACCAGTTGCTGGATCTGCGCGACGCGAAATCAGAAGTCCATGAGGTCACCCAGAATCTGGTGACCATGGGCAACTCTGCTGTCTCACGGGCGACCGAGTCGGTGTATGTGCTGGAGCGGGTGAACGAGGATCTGCATGAATCCGCCGACGAAGTCTCTGGCCTGCTTGCGGAGACGCGAGCGGCCCTCCGGCGAGCCGAGGCCGGCGAGGGGCATCCCGACGACATCGCGGCGCTGCGTACCGCGCTGGGGGAACTGAAGCGCGGTACTGCCACGATAGACCTGGCGACGGCCGAGGCGCCGAAGACGCTCAGCCAGGTTGAGAATGCCCAGTCCGCGGCGCAAAACGTCACTTCGCTGATGGAGCTTGTCGTGCGGATTGACGATCCCGATGACCTGAGCGGCGAGCAGCTTAGATCCGCCGCGGCTCACACCCGGCGCGTGGGCACGGAGGCCCTGAAGGCGGTTGACCGCGCGAGGCGCCAGAGCGTGAAGGCGCGCGGGCACGCACTTGTGGCGCGCCTGAACCTGCTTGCCGCCGGTGCCTCCCCCGCCCGGAGAGCGGTTTACGACGCCCAGGTGGCACATCTGATGCTTGTACCCGAGGCCCCCGTGCGAGGCCTCCGCACCACCGGAGCAGGAT
>CAZAHB010000115.1:0-17445 GCA_964484945.1 uncultured Armatimonadia bacterium
GCGGTCAGGGGCGACTTCGTGCTTTCACGCTCGTACATGACGACCTCTGTATCCGTTGGATCCATGACGGCAACTGCGCTGTTTGTCGTCCCCAGATCGATCCCGACGCCCTTCGACAGTATCACATTGCTCACTCCCCGAGCGGCTTGCTTCTGGCGGTCAGTGGTGGAGCCTGTCGGACCTTTCGACCTACAGTGGCGGGCCTCCGGCGACAATTCGCGCCCGTCGGTAGAGCCTGTCCCGGATGCGGATCACGGGTGTGACGGTCTCGGCGACCACCTCGGTGTCGAAGCTGTCATTGCGCCGCCACCCGTCAACATCGGCGGTTTCGACCACCTCGTCGCGGAACGGCTGTCGGGTGAGGTCCTCGAAGATGCCCTCAGCCTCGCCCAATCGGTCGCGCATCTGCTCGCAGATCAATTTCAGACGCCTGTGTTCCTGCTGCAGATCGGCGGCCTGAAGGTCCTCGTGCATCTCCGCGATCGCCACCTGGAGGCAGTAGATGAGCCGTGCCATCTCGGCGAGCGTTTCATCGGCGGCCTCCCGGGTGTCGCGGACCGTGGCCTGGAGGTCGTTCAGTTCGCTGGCGCACTCCCGAACGCAGGTCTCGACCGTATCGATTACACCGCCTGAATCAGCGCGTGCGGCCGTCTCCCGCGGCGAAAGCCATGAAACATCGCCGAGAAGCTGTTTCAACTCATCGTTCATCTGCATTCCTATCAGCATCCTTCGAGCGGCCATCCGGGCGGTTGCGGCATCAGCCGCGCTCCCGTTGCTTCACCTTCAGGTCATAGCCGGTCGCCGCAAGCGGGTTATTGGCGGCCCTCAACGCATCTGCAATCTCGCTGTAGAAGCCCCGGATGTCCGCACCGGCCTTGAGAATATGGCGCCTGTCGTTGATCTGTTCGGCTTCCTGCAGGCTGTGGACGGCCTCTTTGCACCGCTCCAGCCTGATCAGCGATCGCCCCAGCCCCCTGTGGGCCCTGAACGCGATTTCGTCTTCGGCCTCAGGTTCCGTACCGATGCACTCCCGGTACAGGCGCGCGGCGTCCTCCCATCGCTCGTCGGGGGCGGCCGCATTCGCCCGGGCGATCAACTCGCGGCGAGGGTCCTCGTCGGTATCGAGGAATTCCTCCAGTGCTTTGAGCAGGGCCCCTGCGTTGGGATAGCGCGCCGTGGGCGTGGGAGCCATCGCGGCCATCACGATCTCGTCCATCCCGGCGTCCACCGTGGTATTGATATCCGATGGCGGCGGGATGACGAGGGTGTTGCGTTGCTCATGCAGCCACCGGGCCTCCTCATCCGGCGAGAGTCCGCGAGGAGGGATGAGGTGCGAGAACGGGTGCTTGCCCGTGAGCATTCGATACAGGATCAGCCCGATGGAGTACACGTCCGAGCGCGGGTCGGAGCGGGGGTCGGATCGATCCATCGTCTCCGGGGCCATCCAGAGGGTGGTGCCGGCCACACCGGGGACGTATCCACGGCTGGCGAGCATCTGCGCCGCCAGGCCGAAGTCGCCGACTTTGACCTGTCGGGCACTGGTGAGGAGGATGTTATCGGGCTTGAGATCGCGATGCACCACGCCCAGTTCATGCACTCCCGACATGCCCCGACAGATCTCCAGGGCGTACTCCATCATATCCCACTGCGGCATCCGGGTGCTGTGCAGGATCTTCTCGAGGTTCCCGCCGCTGATGAACTCCATGACGATGAAACCGCGGGCATCGTGGTCGGGCAGGATCCCCAGATCATACACCTGCACCAGGTATCGCTTGATCTGTTCATCTTCGGTTTGATCGCTGAGGCGGGCGAGCATAACCGCCTCCTGGAAGACCTCGCGGGCTTCCGCCCGGCCGATATCGGTGGCCTTGGTGACCTTGATCGCAACGGTGCGCACCGGCTCCCCCAGGAGCTGATGCTGTGCTTTGAAGACCCAGCCGAAGTTCCCCTCGTCGATGCAGCTTTCAAGCAGGTAGCGATCGGCTATGACGATACCCTCCAGCTCCCGCCCATGCTCCATCACGCGCCCTCCTCGATGCCGGCCGTGGCGACCGTCTCGCGGATCCGGGACGCAATACCCTCGCTGAGTGTGGTCAGCTCCCCGGTCCCCGCCGGGATGGAGCGTCGGGCGTCGCTGATGTCACGTTCCAGCTTCTCGCGGACATCTTCTACCATCTCGAGCACGTCCGGCCGTTGGGCACCCCGAGCCCAGCGCTCGACGCTCGTTGCCCAGTAATCCACGGCATCGCGGACCTCCTCCAGTTGATCCTCGAAGGCCGCTCCGACGGCCGTACCTGCCGTGGTGGTGGACTCGATACACTGCCGGCTGAGTTCCCCGACATCGACCTGCTCCGGCTGCACCAGTTCCAGGGCGATGTCATTGTCGCGCACCGTGACGTGTACTCCGCACGCGCGCATAAACCCGTCCGGGTCCTCGCCCATCAGGCCGGTGATGCGGCTGAGGATGAACTCATCGACGTTCTTGCCTACGATGCGGCCTCCTTCGTGATCGTCGCTGCGCTCATTCTCGTCGTGGCTGAGGTCCCCGATCAGTTCTACGACTTCGTCATCCCAGGTGAACGTCTTCCCCCTGACGTCATCGAACTCGCGGGCTTCAGCCTCGAGGCGCAGCCGCGCGATAGCGCGCATCGCCTCGCGCGAGAGTGGACGGAAGATCACGACGCGCTCAATCCGCGCCAGAAACTCCGGGGGAAAGCGCTTCTGCCCCCTGTGCCTGAGTCTGGACAGATGGTCCTTGATCCGCCGCTGGATCTCGTCCATGCTGTGGCCGGCCGCGAGCATCCTGGGGATTTCCTCCGCCGCCTCATTGGAGGTGAGAATGAAGACCGCGCGAGTCCCGTAGGCCTTCACATTCCGGCGATCCACGATCCAGCCTTCATCGAAGAGGTTCAGCATCGGCTTCCAGACCTGGGGATGGGCCTTGTCCACCTCGTCGAGCAGTACCACCGAGTAGGGGTCGCCGTTAAGGTCATTAATCAGCGGGCCGCCCTGCTCGTATCCGACGTATCCGGGCGGGGAGCCGATGAGGTTCGCCACCGTGTTCTCCTCGGTGAAATTGCCCATCGTGTAGACCTGGAGGGTCCTGGAGGCCGAGTACACCTGGGCGATGGCCTTCGCAAGTTCGGTCTTCCCGGTGCCCGTCAGCCCGGCGAAGAGCATGACGCTGGCAGGGCGCGAGGGGCTTCGGAAACCGCTCTTGATGAGTTCGAGTTGCTGGGCAACCGCCTCGATTGCCGCATCCTGCCCGACGACCCTGGCCGAGAGGATATCGCGGTAATTCATCTCGTCGGCCATACCTCTCAGCGTTGATGCCGGCAGGTCTGTCTCCTCCGAAACCACCGCCACCACCGACCCGGCCGTAACCCGCGCATCCATCTGCTGGGGATCTTCTCCCCGATCCTTTCGGCGCTCGCGCTCGTAGGCGATATTGTCACAGGCGATGCGCAGCACCCGGACGGCCTTCGCCGGCAGTCTTTCCGAAAGAATGTAGGATGCGCTCAGCCGCACCGCCTGCTGCATGGCCGATCGGTCTATCGTGAGATCGTACTCCTCCTGAAGACCAGGGCGGACGGTGGCCAGCATGCTGGTGGCTTCCTTTTCGTCGGGCTCCTCCATCTCCACCAGGTGACAGTACTGCAACTCCTTGGGATCACCGGCGAGATGTCGGGTGTAACTGATCTGATCCATGATCCCGATCATCTGCAGCTTCCCGGTCTTGAGTGCCGCCCGCAGCATCGGGCGTCCGCTGCTGCCCTGCTGGTCTGCGGCAAGCAGCGCGCCGAGACCGTCGATGCACAGGATGATGTCATTGCGGCCCCGCACGAGCGCCAG
The DNA here is from genome assembly GCA_964484945.1 of uncultured Armatimonadia bacterium. Taxonomy (GTDB): domain Bacteria; phylum Armatimonadota; class Zipacnadia; order Zipacnadales; family UBA5352; genus UBA5352. The sequence goes on from CAZAHB010000115.1 coordinate 3,853, forward strand.
CAGTTCGCTCAGTCGAGTCTTGGCCTCTTCGGGAGGGACGTTGGACGTGTCAACGCGCACGATGCGCTTGCGTTCCAGGAAGCCTATCTCGCCCTCGACGGCCCGGCGGGCCAACTCGCGCACCACGGTGGTCTTGCCGATGCCATGGTCGCCGACGATGAGGACGTGATTCGCCTGGCGGCGATACAGAGCGCGACAGACCCGGTCGATGATGTCATCGAGGAATGGCGCTTCCGCGAACTCCCCACCACGCGCAAGGTGGGTGAGATCCTCGCCGGCGCCGATCTGCGGGGGGATGGTAAAGGGCGGTGGCTCGCGATGCTCGGTGAGGCCCTGCTCCTCGTACTCCTGCAGGCGTTTGATCACACCGTCAAGCTGGATTTCCAGGCCGGCCGAGTCCAGGATGGCCGCCAGACGCTGGTCGCCTGAGGACGCCACGGCCATGGCCAGGCCCCACGGTGACACCTTCTCGCGGCCCCGGAGCATGGCTTTGCGCATCGCATCGAGGATGATGTATTCGGTGGAACTTCCGAGGTGATCCTCATCGAGCTTCAGGGCAGCGCCCCCCTCCCGGCGTCCGGCGAGGAGGTGACGTTTGATCTCTTCGGCTACGCCCGCCGACCCCTTCCCGGGCGGTGCTTCGAGCCGCACCGCCCAGTCCACGGGCCCCTCTGGCTGTACGAGGAGACCAAAGAAGACGTGGACAGGCATAATGCGCTGGAAGCCCATCGCCCCCGCGCTCTGTGCGGCCTCCTCGAGAGCGGCTATGGCGCCGTCGGAGAAATTGTCGAGGAGGACCTCTCCGGTGGTCGGGTCCAGCAGTTTCGGAGGCTCGCCTTGCCGGCACAGGCGCGCGAAGGCCTTCTCGGCCTCCTCGAAGTCAATCAGTTGGCCGAGTCGGCGCTGGTCTTCCTCGTCGGGATGGCGCACGGTCGCCAGCCACAGATGGGGCAGACCGAGGCTTGCCGCATCGGTCTGAGGCAGTTGGCCGTCACCGCCGTCTGCCATCGCCGACAGATCATCGATGATGGCGAGCGCTTCGGCAGAGAAGTCGCTCTTCGCGCCCGTCAGCGGATCGTCATCATCGTCTCTGTGCGGACACCAGGTACCCATCAGCCCGGCCGGGTCGTTCAGGAGGTCGTCGATGCGTGCGTTGTTGAGCAAAGCTCCGGACAGGGCCATGCGGCTTTCATCGTCAACATGGTCGAGCAGTGAGCTGAAGAAATGCCCCGGGCGCACCAGATCGCGGGCGCGTTCGGCGACGACGTCAATGAGTACCTGCTGAAGGTCGCTGTCTTCAAGCGGCCCCGGATCGAGGTGCTCGTCACTCCAGAGCATGTCCAAATCCTCCTGCTGAGAGATTGTGCCGCCCGCCTGCCTCATGCGGCGGCATTGCGGATCGGCGGAGCGAGGCTCAGGACAGTTTTGCGTACTTGAAGTGCAGGTGTCCCAGATCCGCCGGGGGGTCCGGGGTGGGGCCATCCGGATCGTCCCAGTACACGGGTCGGATAAAGCGCGGTCGCTCGTCCTCCCACTTCAGCGCCCGCTCCCATTCCTCTCTGACATATGGCGAGGCCGCGGCACTGGGTGACCAGAAAAGCTGGAAGACGTCCGCCGCGTCAATCAGGTCCAACAGTTTTCGCGACCACTTCTCACCGGATCTGAGTGTCTTCTGATCACGGAGGAATTCGTTGCCCAGCGCCTCCACGTGCTGCTCATGGCGCTTTGCGATCTCCATGTCCCCGTGCGAGTACGAGATAAAGACTGACTGGTAGGGGCGGGCCGCTTCGCTCATCTTGAACAGCTTCTGGAAGCCGATGTCCCTCTCATCGCTCCCGACCAGCACAGCCATCGAGACCTCCGCGAGCAGGATGCCGTCGAGCAGGAACATGATCCCGCCGCTGCATGCGCCCCGGGCGTAGTCGCTGGAAGCGCGGAATACGAACTCCACGTGCTGGTGGTCGGCCCACAGGCCCAGTGTCTGCTGGCGGGGTTTGAACGTCAGCCCCGGCACATCGGGGATAACGGACAGCTCCGCCTCTCGGGCGACCGGGCGATCAGCCGCCTCGTGATCGGCCCGCATCTTCACGTCCTCCGGCAGATCGAGTTGCTCGCGGGCCTGGTCGATCACGGCCTCCTGCACCTCGGCGAGGTGAGCGTACGCCCTGAGCCTGTTGGGAGCCTCGGGGACGACCTCCTGCGGATAGAAAGCGGAGAACTCGAGATTGTTGATCATGCGCCCGTCCGGTGTCTGAGACTGCTCGGCCTCCGCGGCGGAGGAAGCTTTCGCATCGACCTCAAGCGTCTCGGAGCCCGCCTCAGCGCTCGCGTCATCGGCACTGTCGCCGCGCGGGCGGCCCGCCGGGTCCCGGCGCGAATCGTCTTCGCCCACGGCCTCCCCGCGTGTCTTTGCGATGAACTGCCGCAACTCGGCGAGGACGGATTGGACTGAGGAAGCGTCACCCGACGCGGCGGCGGACCGGGCCTGAGCGGCCCTGCCGTCGATCCACTCTTCGAGCATCTGCTGCCGGCGGCTGTCGGTGACATGCTCCCGAGTGGTCGCGTGCGCGAGGGCGGCCAGCCGATCGATCTGTGCGACCGGACCGTCGGGTCGCCTGGCCGAAGCACTCGTGCCGCCGGAGCCACCGTCGCCTCCGGTGGAGCGATCGCTTTCACTCCGGTCGGGAGCGGGTGCTCCGGCGAACGAGAAGCGGTATCCGCTTTCGGGCTCTTCGCCGCGTCGCGTGGGAGCGGACCAGTCGCCTGTGGCCTCTCCCCTGATGCGGCTTTCGGCGAATGCGCATCCGGAAGCGAGGATAGCGCCGCCGAGCGCGGCGTGAAAGATCGGCTCGTCATCAACCAGCGGGGGCGGCAGACTTCCGCAACCGTCCACCCATTCTGCAACGTGTGTGCGGACCAGAGGCGTCAGAGAGGCCCCGCCGACCAGAATGACCGCGTCGAGGTCCCGGCGCTCGATGCCCGCCGATTCGCGGGCATGGTCCAGCACGCGACCAGACTGCTGGAGCGTTCTCATAATCGGTGTGCGGATGAGGTGCTCGAACCGCTCGCGCGTGTAGGAGAGGGTAATGCCCCCGCAGGCAACACCATCTACGGGCAGCCATGTGGCCGCCTCCGACTCTTCAGACAGCCGCACGCGAATGATCTCGGAAGCGTTTGCCAGCTCGGGTGTGACCTCCTCGGTCTGCTGGACGGTAAGCTCGTCAAGCTGCCCCTCAAGATCCTCAGCGACCATGTCGTCAAAGTGCGAACCGCCCACCGATCGGTCGTATTGCGTGGCTGCAATGCTGAAATGACCATCGGTCAGACGCACTACGGACACCGAGAATTCCGCGCCGAGGTCGTAGACGAGGAAGTTCCCTTCGCGCATTCCGGACCTGTAGGCGTGATAGAGGCTGGTCAGCACCGGTGAACACCGAATGACACTGTTCTGTACACCGGGGAGGTCCGCGCTCCGGGCGACGTCGGTCAGGCGGTCCTGTGTGGCGTAAACCGCGGTGGACATGACCAGCGAAATCGCGGCGCCACCACCGACGTCTGAGCGGATCGTGTCGATACTCGCTCGGACAATGGAGGGAACTGCGGAAAGGTTCTCCAGTCGGACAGGAGTACACGTGGTCGGTTTGTCGGCGCCCTTAGGCCACATTGCGACCTTCACAGTCGCAAAGCCAATATCGATACCAACGGCCACAGGATCTGCCATATTCGATCACCGGCCCCCGTCTTTTCAGACTGAGAAGCCACGCTTGGACGAGGTGCGTGATGACAATTCTCTATCACTATTCTTAACACCTTCCTTTCGATTCGCACGTACTGAAGGAACAATGTACATCAGGAAAGAATAAGCTCACACACTGCCGGCGTGAACGCCCGGCGGGGGGAAGCACTACCCGGGGGTGAGAGTATACGGATCGATTGTCCTCCGGCCCAAATTCCGGGAAGGCAGGTGTCGTCATGGTCACAACCTCGTTACGCATCCACCGCACCGGGGAGACCTTCCAGTTTGTACTGCAGCACCTGGTCCCGAGAATGCTACCGATGGCGCCCGCAACAGAGGAGGCGGAAGTGTCCGAGCGGGTGCTGCAAATGCTGATCGGGAAGATGAAGGCACTCGACGAGCGGGAGGAGCCGGTGTCGCGGACGAAGATGCTCGAGTTGGGCCGCTGGATCGACACCTACATTCTGCCCGAAGAAACGCGCAGCGCGTTGCAGGAGATGAATGAGGCCCCGGTCGTAATCATCACCGGGGATGCGCGGATTCCGTGGGAACTGGCGGGCGTGAACGGAGACGGGGATGATGCCACGAATCTTGCCGAGCGCGTACCGGTGGGGCGTTCGCTGGCGATCGCAGGTGCGACGCTGGAAGTGGATGAGGGCGTCGAGGCCATCGACGAGAAGACGATTCCGCGGGCCCTGCTGGTGGTCGATCCTCTCGATGCCCTGCCGGACGCTCGCCGTGAAGGCCGGGTGCTGACGGACTACCTCAACCAGATGGGGTGGGAGGTAGAGTATCTCACCACGGATGATGCCACACACGACGCGCTTTTTGAGGCGCTGCAGGGGGGCGAATACGATTTCGTGCACTTCTGCTGCGATGTGGTGCCGCACGGTACGGGCGGGGCGGTGGCGGCTGCCGACGATCAGTTGACGGCGAGCACTGTCCGCCGAATGGATCTGACCGGATGCGTGGCCTACATCAACGCGTGCAGTTCTGCGCTGAGCCAGTCAGGCGCGGGGGGGCAGCAGGGCATCGAGGCCCCCGTCGCCGGCCTGGCACAGGCGTTCATGGAGGCGGGGGCGAGCGGCGTAATCGGGAGCATGTGGGCTGCGTCCGATCGTACAAGCCGCTTTTTCGCCCAGAGCTTCTACAGCAAGCTCGCGCAGGGCGCGACTCTCGGTGAGAGCCTGCTGGCGGCCCGGAGCTTGAGCACCGCCAAGGACACCGAGAAGGATCTCGAGGGAGCCACGCTCGCGGGCTTCGTGCTCTACGGCGATCCACAACTGCAGCTTTCGATGCCCGAGACGCGCGGTGCAGTTGAAACTGGCGCTGTCGCCGATGGTGTCGTTGACATCGGAGATGAAGACACAGAAGGTGAGGCGGAGACGGTCGTGGCGACCTGGCCGCCGGCGGGCTGGTTTGCCCCCGATGTGGAAGAGGCGCTGAACGTGGCGGCTGCCGCTGCTCGAGCCACGGGCAGCACACTCACGTCGATGCACCTGGCCCGACCGCTGCTCGCCGACGACACGCCGCTCGCCGAATGGATGAACAGAAACGAGTACCCGCTGAAAGCCAGCCAGAAGCTCGCCGAGGTACTCCTCAAGCAGGACGAGGGCGAGGAGATCGCCGGGATCGGCGGCGCCGCCGCGGTCGGCCGGCCCGCCCTCAGTCCGACCCTGGAGGGCATCATGCAGTGGGCGGAGGAGGCGCATGAAGAGGGGCCGGTGACCCTCGCACAGCTTACCGAACGCTACGCCGCTGAGGGTGGAGGCATCATGGGCAAGCTGTTGGAGATGCTGATGGTTCCACTCGAGGATTACCCGGAGGACCGCGTGCGAGTGCCACGCTCGGAAGAGGCCGAGGAAGCCGTCGCAAGCGGTGAAAACACGGCTGCGATGTGGAATGACGGCATGATGTCCAGCACTCATCTGCTGCTGGGGGTTTTTGAGGCTGGTGGTGGCCGACTGGCGGAGCATCTCCGCCGAGCGGGGCGGGACCCCGAAGCAATAAGAGACACGCTTGCAGATGGGATCATGGACGGGTCGCCAGACCCGAATGTAACCGAGATCCAGCGGTCCCTGAATGTCTCGCGCATACTGCTTGCAGCGGAGAATGCGGCCCGCGAGGAAGGGCACGAGCACGTTTTACTGTCTCACATCGTCGATGCCGCAGCGCGACTGGAGGCCGGACGGTTCGGGGCATTCCTCGAAGAGATCGGATACCGCGCCGATGATGGCGAAGAGATGTCGGCGACGGTCTCCCCGGAGGCCGCAGCCGGCGGGGAACCGACCGCAGCAGCGACCGTCGCAGGCTCCGGGGCGGGGATGCAGGAGGAGCCCGTTCCGGGGCTGGCACTCTCCTCTGAGGCTGAACAACTGCTCGCGCTGGCGGCCTTTTGCATGGGGGCTGCCGGGCACGCGCAGGTGGGCACCCCCCACCTGGTGGCCAGTGGCCTGAGGATTCATGATCGCCTGCGGGATGCGGTCGTGGCCGAGGGTGCGGACCCGGATGATGTGATGTGGCAAATCCTGAACTGGTTGGGCGTGCCGCCGGGAATCGATCCGTTTGAGCAGGGCCGGGTGGAGCGTCAGCCCGTGGCCTCGGCCAGCCTCAGCGAGGCCCTCGCTCGGGCCCAGAGCAAGGCTGGGTCCGGGCCCATCACGGCCGACCAGCTTCTGGTGGCGACACTTACGCAGGCGACGAGCAAGGTCGCGATTCTGTTGCAGCGGATGGGTATCGAGCCCTATCGGCTGGCAGCGGCTCTCGACGACCCCGGGACACAACCCGGGCACTGAACGCCCCCGCATCTCTTCTGGGACGGAGAGAGCCCGGGAACGGAGCGGCTCATTCGCTTCGTCGAGCGCACAGGACGGAGTATGCTCGTCGGGTTCACCTGAAGGCGAAGGTGCCGCAGGCGTCGAGTCGGCATGTCAGAGGAGTAGTGCCTCACCCATTTCGCAATCTCCTCGCGGGCCCCGCTCTCCAGCGGTTCGCTGAGGAGCCTCTCCCATTTTTCCTGCGAATGTTCCCGATCAGGTGATACGGCACGCGCAGGATTCGTTGCGGCCACTCGCGAAATACACATCCACACCGGCTATGTGACCAAGCTCACACTGAGCCTGACATTGACCTGAGGAGGAGACAGCTTATGCCTGACACACCCACGATTCCCGACGCGGAGTTCGAGCAGCGGTGGCGCGCTCTGCAGCAGAAGATGGATGAGCAAGACCTCGATGTGGTCATCACTCACGGGCACGAGGCCGATCCGGCCAACGTGCGCTATCTCTCCGATTACTGGCCGCTGTTCGAAACCGGCGGCGTGGCTATCGGACGCGAGGGCGATCCCGTCCTGCTGATCGGGCCCGAGTCATTGACCTTCGCCCAGGGACGCAGCCGCATTCCCGAGATCATGCAGCTTCTGCTGTACCGGGAGTCGGCTGAGCCAGACTACCCCGGGATGGAGCTTGACAGCTTCGAGGACGTCTTCGCCGCAGTTGGTGGCGGGGATGTCAACCGCATCGGAATTGCCGGCATGTCCATCCTGCCGGTGCCGATCTACCAGTCGATCGTTGATGCCGCTGGCGACGCCGAGGTCGTCAAGGCCGACGATCTGCTGACCGAGATGCGGATGGTCAAGTCCGAGAACGAGCTTGCGTGCATGCGCGAGGCCTTCCGAATCAGCGAGATCGCGACACAGGCCGTGCTGGATGACATCGAGCCGGGCATGACCGAGCAGCAGGTGGTCGGCATCGCGCAGGGCGCGATGTACGCGGCAGGCGCCGAGTACGAGGGCCATCCGACCTACGTGCTCTCCGCCGACGCAAGCACCCACGCGATCGGTCGGCCCAGCCCGAAGGTCCTCGAGAAGGGCGAGATGATCCAGCTTAACGTCGGCGCGCTGGTCAGCGGCTACTCGTCATCGGTCGGGCGCCCGATCTGCATCGGCGAGATGCCCGCGGATATGCGCGAACTGGTCGAGTTCGGCCTCGAAGCACACCACAAGACCATGGACCTGATGGAGGCCGGCAAGCCCGCCGCACAGGTTGTCAATGAGTACGAACAGTTCGTCGAGGAGCGCGGCTACTCCGATTACATGCTCTACGGCCCCTGCCACTCGATCGGCCTGATGGAAGTCGAGCGGCCGTGGATGGAGTCAAGCTCCGACTACGACCTGGCCGAGAACATGACCTACCAGGTGGACACGTTCTTCTACCAGGAGGGCCAGTACGGCCTGCGCTGGGAGGACGGCGTGGTCGTCACCGAGGACGGCGTCGAACTGCTCTCCGACGAGCACCTGGAAGTGATTGAGCTGTAAGGGAAGTCGCCGGCTACCAGTCGCCAGTCGCCAGCACGGCAACGACGCCTTCCAGCCGTTCGCTGGCGACTGGGGACCGGAGACTGGCGACCGCCGTTTTGCCGTTAGCTGGGGACTGGTGGCTGGGGGCTGGGGGCTTCTGCTATGCCTGGCATGCAATGGTGGCGTGACGCGCGGTTCGGAATGTTCATTCACTGGGGCATCTACGCGGTGGCCGAGGGCCGGTGGGACGGTGAGCACGTCCCCGGCCTCGGCGAATGGGTCATGTACAATGCGCAGATCCCCGTCGAGGAATACGAGAAGCTCGCCGATCAGTTCAATCCGGTCAAGTTTGACGCCGAAGAGTGGGTTTCGCTGGCCGAGCAGGCGGGGATGAAGTACCTCGTCATCACCGCCAAGCACCACGATGGCTTCGCGATGTTCGACTCGCCCTCCAGCGAGTACGATATCGTGGACGCCACGCCCTACGGCCATGACATCATGGCCGACCTGGCCGAGGCCTGTCAGCGCCACGGGATCAAGCTGTGCTTTTACTACTCCCAGGCGCAGGACTGGCACCACCCCGGCGGTGAGGGCCACTGGGACCGCGCGGACAACTGGCACACGAAGACCGTCGCGGAGGATCAGTTCGCGGCCTACCTCGAGGAGAAGGCCAGGCCGCAGGTGCGCGAACTGCTCACGCAGTACGGTCCGATCGGGCTCATATGGTTCGACACCCCCGTCGCGATCAATGCCGAGCAGAGCCAGGAGCTTGTGGACCTGGTCCACGAGCTTCAGCCCGACTGCCTGGTCAACGGTCGCGTGGGAAATGAGAAGGGCGATTACGCGTCACTTGGTGACAACCAGATCCCCCGCGGGCCGGTGGAGGGTGACTGGGAGACGCCCGCGACGATGAATGACACGTGGGCGTTTAAGGTCGATGATGACAACTGGAAGTCCACCGAGGACCTCCTGCACCTGCTGGTGGACCTGGCCAGCAAGGGCGTGAACTACCTCCTGAACGTTGGCCCGACCGCCGAGGGTCTGATCCCGCCCGAGAGCGTGGAGCGGCTGGAGGAAATCGGCGCGTGGATGGACGATAACTCCGAGGCCATCTACGCCACGGATCCGAACCCGTGGCCGTGGGAGTTTGAGTGGGGGCGCGTGACCGCGAAGCCCGGAAAGCTCTTCCTGCACATGTATCAGTGGCCGGGCCGGGTGAGCATCGCGGGATTGGAGAATGAGGTGACGCGCGCCGCGTTGCTGGCAGCATCCGATGATGAACTTGATGTGGCGCAGCACTATGACTCCGCGGCCGATCTGCACATGCTCTCAATCGACCTGCCCGAGGAGCGCCCTGACGAGCCGATCACGGTCGTAGAGGTGCAGTTCGAGGGCGACCTCGACGTGGATACCACGCCCGCGCCACAGACGTCGGGGACGATCGTGCTCCCCGGCTACCTTGCGGACCTGTCTCGGGCCGAGGGCGCGCGGATTGACAGAGCCGGTGCCGTCAGCGGCTGGGATGAGCCCAACAGCCTCATGAGCTGGACCTGCGTGGTGCCCGAAGCGGTGGAATACGAGGTGCGCGTTGTGCTTGGCGCAAGCGGGCACAGGCGGGATCCGCAGGCGGGCCAGACCGTGACGCTCTCGATCGATGGCGCCGGGGTAACCGGTGTGCTGGATACCGACGAGCGCGTGACGTCACCGCGGGCGCAGTACTTCCCGGAGTACGTGACCACGATTGGCACCCTCACCTTCGATGAGGCCGGCCGGCAGACGGTGGCCCTCACGCTGGAGGCTCTCGACGAGGCCCCCGAGTGCCCGCTGGTGGAGGTGCACCTGGTGCCGGTTGCGTAGAACGACAACGACACAGGCGGGAACGGGGGCCCCGCCTCTGCGAACGATAACGGAGGCGACACCGATATGCCCGATATACGCGTTGTATTCGGGTTCGACATGGAAACTGACGTCGGAAGCTGGTCGCCGTGGTATGAGGGTATCCAGAAGGGCACTCCGAGGCTGCTGGAACTGCTCGATGACCGCGATGCGACTGCGACTTTCTTCTTCACCGGGGACGCCGCGAGCAACTTTCCGGAGATCGTGCAAAACGTCGATGGGGCCGGCCACGAGGTCGGCTGCCACTCGCTGTATCACGAGACCGTCGGCGACCCGCTGTTCGAGATCCCGGGCGTCAAGCCGCTGCTTCCCGAGGAAGTGCCGCTGCGACTGGAGACGGCCACCGAGTGGGTGAGCGAGGCGCTGGGCCGCCAGCCGGTGTCCTTCCGGGCGCCGAGGCTCTGGGGCTCGACGGCCATGGTGAACGCGCTTGATGATCTCGGCTACGTCGCCGACGCGACGTACCCGCTCTACTTCTACGAGGATCGGCTGACGCCGTATCATCCGTCGGAGGATGACTGGACCGAAGAGGGCGACCTGTCGATTCTCGAGATCCCGATCTTCGCTGATATGAGCATCGATTCGCAGGACGAATACGGCCGGGATCGCGATCAATGGCCGCTGTTCCGCACCGAGAGCGCTGAGGCGCTCATGGAGCACATCGACGCATACATCGGCTACGTCGAGGAGCGCGACGAGCCGGTGGTGCTGTGTTTCTACTTCCATCCGTGGGAGTTCGTGGAGATGCCCACCGAGATGCACTACGGCGAGGGCTCGGTCGTCCCGGACTACTTCCTCGTGGAGAACTGCGGCGAGTACGCGCTGGAGCAGCTTGGCGTGCTGATGCAGATGCTCAGCGATCGTGGCGCGGAGTACATGACCGCGGCGGGGCTGGCGGAGAGTTGGGAGTAAGCGGAGAAAAACGTCCGGGCGAGGGCGCCCGGACTCCGGACGGCAAAAGCGTGGCACGGGCGTCTCGCCCGTGCGCTGTTCGGGTGAAACCCATCGCACGACAAACAACAAACAGCACAGGCTGGCGCGGGGGCCAGCCTTTCCAACGAGACATAAGGAGCCAATTCACATGCCAGACGGAAAGCGCACATGGATATTCCCTGACGGCGACCTGCCGCCGAAGGGCGATGAAGACCTGCCGCTGGAGGGGCATGAGTCGCTGATCGTGCTCAATACCGGCGATGTAAACGCTCAGATCGAGATCGACGTGTACTTCGAGGACCGCGAGCCGGAGATCGGGTTGAAGGTCGAGGTTCCCGCCCGGCGCGTGAAGTGCTTCCGGATCGACCAGCCGCTCGGCGACCGTGGATTCGAGGTCCCGTTCGGCCAGTACGCGCTGCGGCTGCGCTCCAGTGCGCCGGTCATCGCGCAGATCGGCCGGGCCGACGTCCGGCAGGAGAAGCTCGCGTATTACACGACCATCGGCTACGGGCAGTAACGGCAGCTGCCAGCTATCAGTTGCCAGCTATCAGCTGCCAGCTATCAGCTAACGGCTAACTACGAACGGAGAACGACTTGCGACTGGTGGGGCTCTGGCCCTGAGGTGAATGTGATGCGTCTTGCAGATACAATGCCATTCTCAACCGACCTGCGCTCGCCGATCTGGACGGAGATCGCTCACCGCCCGGGCGCGACTGCCGAGCCCGGTGACGTGACCATCGATGGCTCGTGGGCGGTTGTCCGCGATTCCGACGAACCGGCCGCGGTCTCCGCATCAGACGTGCTCATGGACGTGCTGCGCCTCTCCTACTGTGTGCCGATTCGCTCCGAGGGCGAGCGCGAGATCGTTCTTACCGTCGATGAGAGCGCCGGTGATCATCCGGAGGCCCATCGCCTGTCAGTCTCCGAGGACGGCATCGAGGTCGCTGGCGCGTCGCCGGTGGGCGTGCTGCACGGGGTTTTCCGATTGATCGCCCTGATGCGGGAGCGGGGCGGGCCATATGTGCCGCCGGTCACCGAATCCCGCTCGCCGCTTTTCGAGCACCGGATCCATCGCTCGGCGCTGTCGCCCTTCTATGTCGAGGAACTAACCGGCTACGAAGGGCCTCCGTTCGAGAGCAACTGGAAGACCGTTGAGTGCGCCTACCCCGCGTACATCGAAGAGGACGCGGGGCCGGATGAGTTCTACCACGAGAACGTGCTGCTGCGACTGGCGATGCACGGCTTCAACGGCATCTGGATCCGCGGGGCGTTGCGCAAGTTCGCGAAATGCTCGGTGTTCCCGGAGTTCGGCGAGAACGCCGAGGCCATCTGTGCCGAGTTGCGCAAGCTCTGCCGGCGCGCGGCGCGCTTCGGAATGAAGGTCTACCTGTACCTCAATGAGCCGATGGGCCTCGACGAGGATGACCCGTTCTGGGAGAAGTACCCCCATGTGCAGGGGCCGCTGTGCCACCTCAAGCCGGTCAACTACCTGTGCTCGAGCACGCAGGAGGTCAAGGACTACCTGCGCGAGTCCTCGCGCTATGTATTCGAGAACGTGCCCGAGCTTGCCGGCGTGCTGCTGATCACCGCGTCCGAGTACCCCAGCCACTGCTGGTGTCATACGCGCGTGCCGGGCAACGCCGATCAGCTTGAGGAGATGGTCGAAGAGGGCTCGATGTGCCCGCGTTGCGCCGAGCGTACGCCCCAGGACGTCATCGGCGAGATCGTCGGCCTCCTGCGCGAGGGGATCAGGTCCGCGAAGCCCGAGGCGGAGATCGTCGCCTGGAACTGGTCGTGGAATATGTACGAGCCCGATCCGCAGCGTGGGGTGCTGGAGGCGCTGCCCGATGACGTGATCGTGATGGGCGATTACGAGCGCGGGGAGATGACCGAGGCCTGCGGCTTCGAGTATACGAATGACGAGTACTCGATCAAGGTCATCGGGCCATCGCCGCGCTTCGAGGGCGTGGCCGAGTTCCAGAGCGAGCGTGGCCTTCCCGTCTACGCGAAAGTACAGATCGGCACCACCCACGAGAACCCGGATGTGCCGTATCTGCCCACACTGCAGAAGATCGCCCGCAAGTGGCAGACGCTGGTGGAGGCCGGGGTCACGGGCATGATGACCTGCTGGAACTTCGGGAACATGCCGTCGCTGGCAACCGAGGTCGCCGGAGAGATGACATTCGCGCCACAGCCCTCGGTGGACGATGCGTTGATGGCGATTGCCACGCGGCACTTCGGCGCCGACGCGGCCGAAGACATGGTCGCGGGATGGCAGCAGTTGTGCACCGCCCAGGATGACTTCCCGACCTCCATCCCGGTGATGTACTACGGGCCGATGTCACGGGGGCCTGCATTCCACTTCATGTTTGACCAGCAGGATCAGAAGTTCCCGCGCTCGTGGCTTTTGGACACGAACCTCGGCGGCGATCGCCTCGACTGGGTCGGCCCCTTCGGGGAGGAGAAGGTGCTTGAGTGCTACCGGGCAGTCGCCGACCAGTGGGCGGAGGGCCTTGAGATCATGCGCGAGGGCCTCCCGAAAGCAGAGGGCCGGGCGCGGGATGACCTGCAGCGCGAGATCGACATGGTCGCATTCTGCCTCACACAACTGATAAGCTCCGGCAACGTGGTCGAGTTCCTGCTCGCGCGCGATGCGTTCTACGAGGCGGATGACGGCGATGAGGAGCGCGAATTGCTCGTCCGGATGGAGCAGCTGTGCCGCGCCGAGGTG
>CAZAHB010000116.1:0-17027 GCA_964484945.1 uncultured Armatimonadia bacterium
GCTACGATCATGATCGCCGCGACCATGACCGGCGAGGGTTCTACGACGGGAACCGGCGAAGCTGGAAGTACGATAACGACCGCCGGCGGCGCAGCAACCACCAGTTCGAGCGCCATGAGCGCTACCGGCAGCAGTCGCGCCATCGCACCTCACCGCGGCGGATCTACAACGACGGGTACGACGACGGTTTCGGCGACGGACACCGGGTTGGCTACGATCGCGGTTACGACCATGGCTATGACAATGGATGGGGCGATGGGTACGAGACGGGACGTTACGGCGGAGGCGGCTGCTGGGGCGGCTGGAGCTACTGAGCGATTGCCCCACCTGGCTCCGATCGGCGTCGGAGCCTCTTTTTCGGCCGCTTCTACTATCTACTGTAGTAATAAAGCTGCGCCATACCGGGGCATATTGGCCGCGCACAGGCGCAAAAAGGCAGGTGAGTTCGATGATCCGGCGACACAGTTCACATGTGATGTTGACGGCCCTGACAGTGGCTACGATGATGGTAATACCTGCCCCTGTCATGGTGGCAGGGCACACTGCATGGGCGAACCCGGACTTCGGCAGCGAACGCTTCATGTGGCACTTGCAGGAGGATCTGGGGGTCATAGACCCTCCGGACCATCGCGCACAGCGGCCCTGCCCGACGGTGCGCGGGGTGCCGGTCCCGGCGAGTTGGGGCGCGAAGTGGCGGCCGCAAGACGAGTGGATGCGCCACATCGAGCGGCACGGCCATCCGCCCGCCGCAAAGCATGCGCGGAATATGGAGACCCCGGATCGCAAGTGGCAGAAGCATGTGAAGCGTTACCGGGCATGGCTGATCAACCATCCCTACGATGGCTCACACTCGTGGCACCGCAAGCACAACCACTTCCTCCAGTACATGGAGCAGAACTGGTACAACTACTGGCACCGACTGCGCTACGGGTCGAATCCGGCCAACCATGACAGCCACTACTTCGGCTGGGGCTACGGTCGCGAGGGCTGGTAGACTGCAAGCCTCCAGATGACTGGAGACATACGCGAGGGCCCGCCTCGATCGAGGCGGGCCCGTTCGCGTACGGATCAGCAGATGCGGCTATGACGCCCGCGTCGAGCGAAGGCGCGCCCGACCTTCGAACGACACCGCACTCGCTTCGCGGCCCTGTCACTTCGTTCGGGGCGGGGGCGTATGGCGCGAAACGACAGCGGTACGCAAACTCCATGGATCTCGAGCAGTATTGCCCATCCAGCGGCGTCGCGGCGGAGGTATCGGGCGCCATCGCGCTCAATCATTACGTACTTCCGTCATCCAGACCGCAGGAGGGGACAGACACTATGTCAGTTCTCGGCATTCGTCCGGTTGCGCTTGCGATGATCGCCCTGTTTATGGCAGCCACATGCCTCGCGACCGCCGCCCCGGAGGGCAGGAATGTACTCTACGTCGCTCCCGGCGGCAATGATGCGTGGTCGGGGGAACTGGCCGAGCCGAACGCCGCCGGTGACGACGGCCCGTTCGCAACGATAGAGCGGGCGCGGGACGCGGTCCGCGAACTGGAGGCCGACGGTCCGGTCACCGTCCAACTGCGCGGCGGGGTCTACCATATCGACGAGACGATCACCTTCGGCCCTGAGCACTCGGGCACCGAGGAGGCGCCGGTCACATACGCGGCGTATCCCGGCGAGCGGCCGGAGCTTGTCGGCGGGCGTCCCGTGGCGGGACTGACGGAGGGGGAAGAGGGTGTCCTGCAGGCTACACTCCCAGCCGTGCGGGAAGGCGACTGGTACTTCCGCCAGCTTTTCATCGACGGCGAGCGGCAGCACCGGGCGCGGTACCCGAACTTCGATCCGGAGAATCCCATCCGCGGCGGCTTTCTGTACGTGGGCCGCTCGGCAGGCGGGTGGGGAGCAGGCGTCGGGAATATCCACAACCCCGGCGACCGCCTCGACTACATCGTGGACGTGCCCGCCGACGGCGAGTACGCCGTCTGGGTGCGGTACGGGGCACTGAACGAGCCGCATGGGCGCACGGAGATGGACGGGCGCACGTCCCTGAGCGTCGATGGTGGCGAGCCGGTTGCGTTGATGAACCTGCCGGACACCGGCGGCTGGACCGCCGATACCTGGAGCCGCGCGGCCACGCTGCAGCTTTCCGCGGGGGAGCATCTTATCCGATGGCGGAACGATAAGGGCGGGGGCCTGAACCTGGATGGGTTCGTGCTGAGCGATGACCCGGACTGGGAGCCGACCGGCACGGACCTGGCCGAACCCGCGGAGGGCAGGCACCTGGTGGTCATGCATGCCGAGGCGTACGCCGAATGTGAGGGGCCGCAGATCAGGGTTAACAGCGGCGGGTCGAAGACAGAGTTCTGCTATGCGCCGGGCGACTTCGATCCGGCGTGGGCCGATGTGCCCGAGGCGGAGGTGCACATCTTCCAGTCGGGCTCATGCCGAGCGTTCAAGGAGATCGTCTCGATCGAGAGCGTTGATGAGCGCAGGCGGATGGTGACTATCTCCGGGCCGCAATGTCGCGCGGGGATCGGCACCGGTGACCGCTACTTCGTTGAGATGATCCGCTCGGAGCTGGACGCGCCGGGCGAGTGGTACCTCGACCGGGAGACGGGTGTGCTGTCGCTGATCCCGCCGGAGGGCTTCGGCGAGGATTCGGAGGTCATCGCGCCGGCGGTGGGGCGGCTCATGGAATTCGCGGGCACCGAGGAGCAGCCGATCGAGCACATCAGGCTTGAGGCGCTCACGATCCGTCACACGGACTTCACCCACGATGATGGCTGCGGCGGCTACGGCATGGGGACCGAGGGGGTGCTGCACTTCACGAACGCGGAAAACTGTGCGGTGGACGAGTGCACGTTCACGGAGTGCGGACGCTACGCGGTCTGCCTGAACGATGGCGAAAGTAACGCGATCACCGGTTGCGACATCGCCGAAAGCGCGCAGGGCGGGGTGCTGGTGATCGGCTCCGCGCGTAACCGGATCGTGGACAACCATATCCACGACTGCGGGAGGATCTACAAGCACATTGGCGGGGTCGTACTCACCGGTGAGGGAAGCGATGAAAACACGGTGGCGCACAACCTCATCCACCACATGTCGCGCTACGGAATCACGATCAAGAACGGTGGGCTGCGCAACGTCATCGAGTACAACCATGTGCATCACACGAACCTCGAGACGTATGACACCGGCGGGATCGAGGTCACCCAGCACGACAGGGAGTTGCGCTCGGAAAGCGTGATTCGCAACAACATCGTCGCCGACAGCGTGGGCTGGTACTCGAGGGGGCCCGACGGGTCGGTCTTCAACGCCTGGGGGATCTACCTCGACAGCTACGCAGGCGGCTACACGGTCACCGACAATATCACGATCCGGACCACGCACGGTGGGATCATGCTGCAGGGCGGTGACGAGAACATCGTCACGAACAATATCTTCGTCGAGTCCAGCGTGTCGCAGATGCAGATCAACAACTTCCGCAACAATTCGACCGGCCAGGTGCTTGAGCGGAACGTGATCTACTGGACGAAGCCGGACGCGGCGGCACTGCGTCTGGGGACGCTGGAGGAGGAGACCATCCGCGTGGACCACAACCTCTACTGGTGCCCGGGGGCAGACGAGTTCCGCGTCCAGTCCCGGCAGTTCGGCAGCTTCGCAGACTGGCGGGAGGCGGGTTATGACGCGAACTCAGTGATCGCGGACCCACTGTTTGTGGCGCCGGACGATGACAACTACACGCTGCAGGCCGACTCGCCGGCCTTCGATGTGGGCTTCGAGGCGATCGATACGAGCGAGGTCGGATTGCTGACGGAGCGGTGAACGGCGGGGTCTACAGGATGCACAGGATGAAGAACGAACGGGCGGGCTTTGCAGGGCACCACGGACGGGTTGAAGACAGGAGGACGATGATGGGACTTCGAATGGGCGTCGCGGGATTGCGGCGCGGGATGGGCTTCGTGCGCGTGTTCAGCGCACACGATGAGTGCGAACTGGCGGCGGTCTGCGATCTGCAGGAGGGACGAGCGGCGAGCATCGCCGACGAATACGATGCGCCGATGCACTTCGAGGACTACTCCGAGATGTGCCGCGCGGACATCGACGCGGTGGTCGTCGCCACGCCCGCTCCGCTGCACGTGAAACACACGCTGGAGGCGATGTCCGAGGGCAAGCATGTGCTCAGCGAGGTCCCGGCGGCGTACGACCTGGACGAAGCGGAGGAGCTTGCCCGCGGTGTCGAAGCATCGGGCCTGAAATACATGTTCGCCGAGAACATGTGCTATTACGCCTACATAGAGACCTACGAGCAGATGGTCCAGCGCGGGGACATCGGCAAACCCATCTACGCCGAGGGCGAGTACATCCACGACTGCCGACGGATGATGGAGGCGCGCTTTGACGGCATGACGCCGGGTTCGCAGACGGGGAAAACATGGCGGGCGTCGCTGCCGCCGATCCACTACTGCACCCATGACCTCGGTCCGATCCTGGAGATCATGGACACGCGCGTGGTCTCCGCCACGGGGATGCATACCGGCAGCAACGTGGAGCCGCAGTGGGGCACGATCGATATGGAGGTGGGGATCTTCAGGGCCGAGTCGGGCGCGGTCATCAAGATCCTCGTGGGCTTCTCGATCGCGCGCGAGCCATCGATGCACTGGATGGTGATGTACGGGACCGAGGGCTACCTGGAGGGCCCGCGCGCTCGCACCGGCGACCACATGCTCTACACCGAACAGACCGATAACCTTCAGGGACCGATGAAGCTGCCGCTGAGCCCATCGCACACCGACGCCCCGCCCGAGGCGACGGCAGGCGGACATGGGACAAGCGAGTATTTCATGTGCAACGATTTCGTCCGCTGCATCCTCGACGACACCGAACCCGCGATCGACGTGTACCGGGGTCTGGACTATACGCTGCCGGGGATCTGCGCGCACATCTCGGCGGAAAATGGCGGGGAACCGGTGGACGTGCCGGATTTGCGGCGGGGCAGTGGGGAGCGGGGATAGGGGAGTGGGAACGGTGCGCACACGTTCAAGGAGGCACTCAATGACCCGACGAGCGATCGTCCTCGCCATCACACTTATTGCCGCCACCGCCTCTGCGCATGAGCCCATGTACGAGTCCTTCGAAGCGGGGGTGCCGGGAGAGTGGTCGGTCGGCCGGGCCGACTCGCTGAGCCTGAGCGATGCCCACTACAAGCATGGCGCGCAGGCGCTGCGCTGGGACTGGCGCGGTGGCGATGAGATCGCGGTCTCCCACGGCATCGGCGACGCGAGCCGCAAGGGCGGCTACGGCGGCTACCACAAGGCCGCGTTCGGAATCTGGCTGTACTGCGAGGAACCGCTGGAGGGCGAGGTGCAGGTCCGATTCGAGGCCGGGGATGCGGCCGACAGCTTCCGCTTTCCGCTGGGCTTCACCGGATGGCGCCGCGCGGTGCTGCACTACCGCTGGACGCGGGTGCACGAGTGGAAACCCCCCGCCGATACCGACACCATCCGCATCCTGGCACCGGAGGCGGGGGAGGGGACGCTCTTTATCGACCTGGTGGTTTACAACGGGCTCATCGATTACCGCCGAGCCTGCATTCCTGAACGGGAGTTCGCGTGGGAGCCTGTCGATCCCGACACGGTGAACACGCCCGTGTCGCGTCCCGACGAGCTTACTCCCGAGCTTGAGACGGGGCTGACGACGGTCGCGGATGCGCTGGACCCGTGGAGTCGGGATGAGGGTCCGCTGCCGGATGAGAAGATAGCCGAATACCGCGAGCGCTTCGAGGCGCTGGGGATCGCGCGCGATGACCGCGGGATCCGCGGGGCGCCGGTGGTGCGCAACACCGGATTGTATGAGAGCGCGGGTGTGCCTGACCCGCCCCCGACGCCCTCGGAGATGGCCTCCTTCATGCGCGGGATGGCGGCCTCGTGGCACTACACGACCGACCCCGCCCAGCGCGAGCAGATGGCTGAATGGTACGTGCTGATGGCCGATCACCTCGCCGACCAGGGCTTTGTGGCAGGCTCGGGCAATCGCTGGGGCGGTTATGAGGGGCGGCGGCTCGCGGATGCGATGCTGTGGATGCGCGAGCCGATGCGAGAGGCGGGGCGGGGCGAGCGCGAGGCCGCATACTTCGACTACAACTGGGGCGTCTCGCGCGTCCTCGACGCCGATCGGCCGCTGCATGTGAACCTCGACCAGTTCGGCGTCATCTCCCCGAGGCAGTTGCGCGGCTGCGTGATGCAGCCGGATCCGCTGGATCGGGCGCAGTGGATCGGGTGCTTCGCCGACCGACTCTCGCGGATGATCGTCGCTCGAGCACGAGACGGCTTCAAGCCGGACGGCTCGGCCTACCATCACGGCTCGCATTACATGGCCTACGCGAGCTACAACATCCCGGTGCTCATCCGCGTGGTGAGCGCGCTGGATGACACGCCGTGGGAGGCCGCGCCCGACGCGCTGGAACGTATCAAGCTCTACCTGATGAACCTGCGGTTCTACTCGAACCTGCTCGATGTGCCCTTCGCGATGCACGGTCGGCATCCGTTTAGCGGCGGGAGGAATCGCGCATCGGTCTACCGGACCATGGCACTGGCCGGGCCGGGGACGGGCGCGGAGGATTCCGACCCGGAGCTTGCGGCAGCGCACCTGCGGCTGCTGTCCGAGGAGCCGCAGGAGGACCCGTTTCCCGACCATCAGGTGAGCGCCGAGCCGCATCCGACCGGCAACCTGACGATGCCCTACGCGGGGATCACCGCCCATCGGCGCGGTGACTGGCTCGCGGTGGCGCACGCGAACAGCCGCTGGTTCTGGAGCACCGAGATCTACGGGAAGACCAACGCATACGGGGCGTTCGTGGGCTGGGCGGACCTGGTGCTGCTCGCGGGCGGCGAGCCGGTCTCGCTTCAGGGCAGCGGCTATGTCCCGGAGGGCTGGGACTGGAGCCGCTTCGACGGCACGACCGCGCCACACCTGCCGCTGGAGGTGCTCAGGAGCAAGAAGAACGGGACGCGCCACACGCGCATCAGCGAGAGCTTCGGCGGAGGCGTGACCCACCGCGGGCGCGACGGCATGCTCGTGAGCTACGTCGAGGGCCCCGAGTGGGCCGCGCCGGGCCTGCGCGCGACAAAGAGCTACGTCTTCTTCGACGACCGCATCATCTGCCTCGGCTCAGGCATCGCATGTGAGGCCGAGCACCCGGTCATCACGAACCTCTTCCAGCGCCACCTGCTCACAGCCGATACTGCTGTGACCGTCGATGGCGAAAAGATCACGGGGCTGGACGTGGAGCGGGATCTGTCCGCGGACGAGGCGCACTGGCTCATCGACACCGTGGGGACCGGGTTCGTGACGCGCCGCGGGACGGCCGTGCACATCGAGCGCGCGCATCAGTTATCGCGAGACAAGGACGACAAAAAGGACACCGAGGGCGACTTCGCGAGCGCATGGATCGACCACGGTGAGACGCCCGCGAATGCGGGCTACGAATACGCGGTGGTCATGAACGCGACGCCGACGCGGATGGCGGCACTGGCCGACGAGGCGACGTGGGAGGTGCTGCAGCGGGATGAGCGGGCGCATATCGTGCGCGATACGGAGACGGGGACGCTGGCGATGGCGGTGCTGCAGGCGGGAGAGATCGCGGGCGATCTCCCACTCGCGGCCGCCGATCGCCGGTGCCTGGTGATGGCCGCACCGGAGGGAGACGGCTGGGGGCTGAGCGTCTCGGACGCTGACCTGAACCTGAACGATGAGCACGCCAGCGTTCCGCGCGAACTGCGACTAACGCTGCGGGGGAGATGGCGGCTCGAGGACTCGGCAGAAGAGATAACGGTCATCGAGACCGCCGACAACCTGACCATCCTCGGCGTGACCTGCCACGACGGAGCGGGATTCGCGGCACGCCTTGTGGCCGCGGGGTAACCGGCCCGGATCAGCCGCCCCACCAGCGCATGATGGGTTCGGCGACCAGCGGGTCCCACCATTCATTGTAGAGGAACTGCACGCGGCCGATCAGCAGCGACACGCGGGCCATGACCGTGTTGCCAAAGCTCGCGCCGAATGCCACCATCAAGAAGAATATGCCCACCTTCGAGGCGACGCCGAACGCTCCGGAGTGCTCGCGGGAGAAGTAGAAGTAGGCCAGCGTGCACAGCACCCCGACGATCAGCAGGAAGTTGCTCACGGCCGTCCACGCGCTGATCTCCACCCCCGGCCAGATCGGCAGCATCGTCGCGTGAAGCTGCGGCAGAAGCTGCGCCTGGACCGTCGCGGGAATCGTCAGGCCCGAGTACAGGCCCATCACGAACGCGATCGGCCAGCGCGAGAGCCAGTCATACTTCGGGAAGAAGCGGCTGAACATCAGCAGGCCGAGGACACCCGGGATGATGACGATGTAGCTCGGGTCGGTCATGTTGACGCGCTCGGGGCGGAAGAGCGGGTCGATCAGCAGCGGGATGACCGCCTCGTGATACGTGATGACCACCCCGTAGCCGGCGGAGATCCCCACGAAAATGTGCTCCGCGAGCTTGTACACGGGGTTGTCCTCGTACAGGAAGCTGAAGATCGCCAGCGTCAGGAATGCGGCGACCCACACGCCGATGATCTCGGTCGATATGCCCCAGATTTCAGGTGCTGCTGCTTCAGGCATTGGTCAGTCGCCAGTCTCCAGTCGCCAGTTGCCAGCTAACGGCGGCCAACAACAACGGCGGACGTCGTAACGACACGGCGACGGGCTGGAAGCCCGTCCTACAAACGGCAAGTACGGCTAACGGCGCGACGAGTTACGAGCTACGAGCTACGAGCGAACGGCTGACGACCGCAGGCAGGATGCCTGCGACACATCTCAACTCTCAATCATCGAATTGGCGGCGACGGGGTGGAAGCCCGTCCCACAAACGGCAACTACGACTAACGGCGCGACGAGCTACGAGCTACGAGCGCAGGCTGGAAGCCCACGTCACATGCTCATCAGGCCCAATGGGCAGCTTTGCCTCCGCCGAACAGCGCGGGCCGCGCGCCGTTCCCAATCCCCACTCCCCCTGCCCACTCGCCCCGGCCGTTCAGCGCCTCCGGTGCCGGCCGGAGGCGAAGTAGGCGATGTTGCCCGCGATTACCAGGAAGATAATGAGCAAGTGCGCGATTGACTGTGCGGACATGCCCAGCATTCCCGGCGCCTCCGCCGGATCAAGCTCCATCAAACGCTCATACTCCGCGGCGCCCTTGAGGCCGTTGATCAGGCCCACAAGCTGATCGGACTGCAGATACGGATACAGGTCCGTCGCCATCACGGCCGTGATGCCCGTGGCGAGGGCCTGGTTGTAGCGCTCACCGGCATACGCGATCCACGTGAACGGGATGTTCCCCGCCGCGAAATCGATCACCAGTGAGATGTCTTCGTACGAGTCAACGCCCTGCATGACCTCCAGGTCGGCGGTCGTGCGGCCGTCGGCGGTGGTCGGGTACACCTGTCGGATGCTCTCACCCATCCCCAGGATCACCTGCGACCCGCCCGGCTTGAAGCCCAGGTGCACGTAGTCCACGCCGTCCTCGGCTCCCAGTTCGTCGCCGATCGTCATCATCACCTCGCGCCCCAGCGCTGTCCCCTGCGGATTCAGCGCCACACTGAGCACCCTCAGGTCGCGCTGCATCAAATGCCGCACCACGGCCATCGCCTGCGGATGAAGCTCCGGCATGCTCGATGGCGAGTAATCGAACGAGACCATCACCACATCGCCGGCCTCAAGCTCATCCACGTAGTCGTAGACCGCCACGGTCGGCGGCGCGGGCTTGCCCTGCGGCAGGGCATACCTGGTGATAATCGGTATCGCCACGGCCAGAGCCATGCCGATGAAGATCCAGCGGCGATCCAGATCCAGCAGTCGCTCCCACAGATTCATGGCCCGGGCGCACCTCCCCCGGCCCCGCCGCCGCCGAGGTGCGAGCGCTCAATACCCAGGATGACGCGCAGCGCCGTGGCAATCGCGCCCAGCGCCACGCCGAAGATGATCCCGCGCTTGCCCGCGACCGTGGGGAAGTCCATGATCCACTCGGACACGTCCGGCATCATCCCGTGCAGCCACTGGCCGGCGGCGCTCTCGCCCATCACAACCAGAATCGAGCCCGGGACGCGCCCGAGCATCACGACAACGGCCGCCACCAGCAGCAGCGTGGCCTCAACGGAGCGCGCGCGGAAGGTGCGGAACGCCGCGGACGCGATGAAGAATGCCAGCAGCGAGAACATGGTCGCGTCCAGCGGGACCTGCACGTGGCGGAAGATCCAGTCAAAGGCCGTGCCGGGATTGTGGCCGAAGAAGATGCCCACGAAGACCATGAGCACGAATGAGACGATCGCGACCACCGAATAGGGCCAGTCGCGGCGCTGGCGGCGGATCTTCTCCACATGCGTGCGCAGCAGACTCTGGATGCCCAGGACGAGCGCGAACGCGGCCACGATGCGGCCCCAGTTCAGAAGCTCGGCGAAGGCAGTCTGCCCCAGTTCATGGGGTACAAAGAACTGTACCGCCATGAAGACGCCGGCGAGAAAAGTTATGAGGAGCGGGACTTGTAGACGCATGATTAGCTTTCAGTTGCCAGTCGCCAGTCGCCAGCTAACGACAACGGCGAGCTACGAGCTACGAGCTACGAGCTACGAGCTACGAGCTACGAGCTGCGAACGGCGAACGGCGGACGGCGGACGGCGGACGGCGGACGAACGGCGCGCTGTTGTCAGGTTGTTTGCAGGACGGCTGTAAAACCTCACCCCGCCGCGAACCACTCAACGAACTTCGTCGCCATCTCGGCGACGGCACCGGTGGCGACCGCCGTCCACGTCGCGGCGGCCACACCCGCGACCAGCAGCGCCGCGATAATCGACTTGGCGATATCCTGGCCACGAAGCTGGGCCACCAGCAGCGGCTGGCGCGACAGGTAAGCACTCGCCGCGTACAACTCCTCGCCCATCAGCGTGTAGTCGCACGCGGTGATGAAGAACGGAAGCTGTGTGTCGGCATCCGTGCCCGCGATCTGGATCGCACCGGTCTCGTTCCCGGTCTCGGCCAGGATCAGCGCTTCCGCATAGAAGTAGCCCATGTAAAAGCACGCGGCGGGCTCCTCGCGCATCATGATCCCGTCCACCGCGGCCACATAGCCGAACTGGCTGGATGTCAAAAAGAAGATATTGTCCGGCCGGTACGCGTCGGGCTTGCCCGCTTCGGTATACGCCTGGCGCACGATCTCCCGCTCGGTGCTCATCACCAGCGGATCGTTGCACGGGACCAGGATCTCCGTCTCGTACGCCGCCGAGCGGCGCGAGAGATGCCCGAGGATCAGCATCGACGCGATCGTCGAGATGCTCCCGATGCCCGACAGGCCGGAGACGTAGACGATCGGCTTGCCCATCTCCGTGGCGCGGCCGATGGCGTCGTTGACGGCCTCAAGGCCCGCGATGGGGCGGATGTAGACATCCTCGGCCCGACCGCGGGTGGTGTAGATCGTAATGATCACGATCGCGCAGACCAGCACCGACATGACCAGGATGTTCGTGTACTTGCCCTTGAACCACGCGCCCTTCGGGCGGACAGCCTCGTGGACGTCGCTGAACATAAGAGTCGCGCGCTCCGCGTCGATGGCGCCGGTCTGCGGGTGCTGCAGATCGGTGATGGGGACATCCGCTTCGGTGTAAACCGCAGCGACGCGCACCCGGTAATCCGGCCACGGCCAGGGCTTGAGCCCCGAGACGGGCACCTTCTTCGCCTCGGCATCGACGGCCGCACCCGGCTGCCAGCCCGCATCGGCATCGCCGCCCGCATCGGCATCGCCGCCCGCGTACTGGATGTAGTAGCCCGCCAGGCGCCCGGCATCGCGCGCGGGCTCCTCGGGCGGCTGCCACTGCACGATCACGCGGGTCCCCCGATTCTCCTCGGGGTCATCAAGCGCCTGCACGTTGGCGGGCGCGCCGGGATCCGCCGCGAAGGCGGACGCCGCCACAAGCGCGCACAGGCCGATTGCCCACAGCCTCGGAGCACTCACTCTTCTATGATCTCCATGTTCGCCCGCGGCACGGTAATGACCTCGCCGGTGCGCTCGAGCTTCACCCGCGCCACGCGCACCTTCGCCTCGGTGGGGATCTCCGTCAGTTCCTCCGGAAGCTCCACGATCTCGGCCAGGTCGCCGAACGTGGGCGGGCGTATCAGCCGCACCGGACTGCCGGCGGCCAGCCCCCGGGTGGTCGACTCCTCGGTCGCCTCCCACGCCGCGCCCGGCTCTGGAACCACGACCTCCGGGCGGATCACCCCTGCGCGGATCTGCGTCGTGCCGTTGACGGAGGCGCGCTCGCCATCGCGCTCGGCCAGAAGCTCGAAGGTGCGGCTGCGCATCGGCGTATCGCCGAAGCCCTCGGTGAGCACCAGGCTCAGCCCGAGGTCCTCCTGCCCGGTGATGGCGACTCCGAGGGGATTGCCGATGAACGCGTCGAGGTCCCTGTTGTCGATAGCGCCGGTGACCACCGCCACCGCGCCAGCCTTTTGCGCTCTGCGCAGGGCGTCGTGGGTCACACGACCGCCGCCGACGAGGGTGCAGCCGGGGCAATCGCCGGCGATGAGGTCCTCGCTGCAGGCCTGATCCGGCGCATCGCACAGCACCCGAAGCGTCCCGTGCGCTTCGCCGCCGACGCCGAGGATGCCCTGTGCAAGGGCGCCTCGGGCCTCGACCACGACGGCCTCCTGCCCCTGCACGTCCACGACCGTCCCGTCAATATATGCGTCGATCTGCACCTGGATCGGCTCACCGCGGATCAGCACCTGGCCGGTGACGTCGCTGATCGTCTCCACGGTCCCCGGGATTGGCGACCGCGCGACCGCGTGGAAGAGCCCCCAGAAGCTCTTGCTCTCGGCGATGATATCCCGGGCATCGACCTCGTCGCCCTCCTCAACGACCAGGTAGTCCGGCACATCGTCGGGGGTCATCGAAAGCTCATGTGCGACGTTCACGTTGACGACATTCCCCGGCAGCGCGGTTGAGCCCACAAGCTCTTCGGCGCTCACCCGGTCACCCTCGGCCACGTGGATCTCGCCCGGCAGCGGCAGCCGTCGCAGGCGGCGGATAAGCGCCCTGTCGGTGATGCGAAGACCCGGGGTGTAGCCGTGAGTGGTAGCATCCTGGGTGCTCACGAGGTGGCCGCCTCCTCTCCGGGCGGGGCCTCGCGGTCGTCCGGATAGACGCCGAGGGCCCGCTCCCAGCGGCGGAGGGCGTCCACGCGCTCATCGTCATCTTCGGGCAGCTCCAGCGGCCGGCCGCGGCCATCGAGCACCAGCCCGACGACGCCTCCGGAGACAGTAGCCTTGACGGTCCGCCCGGGGCCGTCGCCGGCGTCGAAGCGCCGCGTCGGTTCCACTGTCACGCGCACCGTTTCATCCTCGCCGAGGTCGATCAGGTGCATCTGGCCGACGTCCAGTTCGATCCGCTCGCGGCCGTCGGGCCAGTTCAGGTCCACGGTAGCGCAACGGCTCCCGGGGCGGGCGGAGCCGGCCGGGGCGATGCAGGTGCCCAGCGGGATGAGGCAGTCTCGGTAGAAGACTTCGGTCGCCGCCTGCTCGGAGATGCGCGAGAGCACGCCAAGCTGGGGCATCATGAAGATGCTGTCAACGGCCAGTCGCGTGATCCCCTCCGGCTCGAAGGCGTCGATCATCATCATCGCGGCCTGGCTGCGCCGGGGGGCGTGTGACAGGACGCCGCCGGAGCCGACGATCAAGTCCAGGGCCATCATGTCCACGAGCGTCTCCGCGCCCGCGGCGCCGAACGCGTCGGCGATATCGCGCTGGCGCTGGACGCCCTTGAGTTCACTCGCGAGCATCTTGTGCTGCTCGAAGGCCAGCCGCAGGGCCTCGCGCGCCACGCCCTGCTCGACCATCAGGCCGATCATCTGCTGGGGGATCGTGGTCGGCCGGATCATCTTGTTGCGGATGTCGTTGCCCAGTCGGCGGGGGTCCGGGTGAGCGGCGACCCAGCGCAGGATGTTGTCCAGTCCGGCCTCGGCCAGCACGTTGGAGATTGAGTAGCTCATCCCCAGGTTGGCGGAGACGGTGCGGTTGAAGGTCTCCTCGAAGACGGAGAACATGTCGGTTGTGGCCCCGCCGATGTCCACGCCCACGACGTTGATGCCCTCGCGGGCGGCAACCGCTTCGATGAGCGTGCCGACCGCGGCGGGCGTGGGCATGATGTCGGCGTCGGTCCAGTCGATCAGCTTGGGGTAGCCGGGGGCCTGGGCCATCACATGCTGGAGGAAAAGCTCCTGGATCTCGCCCCGCGCCGGGCCGAGCCGCTCGGCCTCCATGCTCGGTCGGAGGTTCGCGACCACGGTCAGTTCGGTGTTCGCCTCCAGCGCCTGCCGGACGGGTTCGCGCGCGTCCTCGTTGCCCGCGAAGATGACGGGAAGCTCGTAGCTGGCGCCGAGGCGCGCCTGCGGATTGGCGGCGGCGACCAGTTCGGCCATCTCCACGACCTTCCGCACCTCGCCGCCGTCGGTGCCGCCTGAGACCAGGATCATATCCGGGCGAAGCTCGCGCATGCGCTCGATGCGCTCGTAATCGCGCCGGCCGTCATCGAGCGCGAGCACATCCATCACGATCGCGCCCGCGCCGAGTGCGGCGCGCTGGGCGCTTTCGGCGGTCATCGACCGCACCAGCCCCACGACCATCACCTGCAGCCCTCCGCCTGCCGAGGAGGTAGAAACGTAGGCGTCCACGCCGGTCTCTCCGTCCTGGGGGCGGATGATCGCGCCGTCGCGCACGAGGGTGCGATCGGAGAGTTCCTCGACCTCGCGGACGGCGTTGAGCACCCCGACGGTGACATCCTCGTAGGGGGCCTCGACGGTCGTGGGCGCCTCACCACGCACCCGCAGGCGGTACTCCCCATCAACCAACTCGATGAGGATGGCCTTGGTCGTAGTGGAGCCACAGTCGGTCGCCAGAATCGAGCGGAGCTGGTGCTCAGACAACTGCGAACGTGGTCCTTCCAACGGAAGTGTTCGACACTGACAGATGATTCGCGGCGGGGGCGGGAGAGACCTTCATTAGCGGGCAACGCGCCGGCGGGGGCTCGTCAGCCGGCGCTGTCGCCGGAGTCATCGGTGCCGTCGCTCTCCTGGCTGTCGGTCGTCTCAAGCTCCTCCAGTCGGTCCACCAGCCAGCGCACATTCTCCCGGTCTTCGATGGCCTCGCGGAAGACGGCATACTCGGGGGCTTCAAACATGACCTTCAGGAGCGGCTCGATGAACGCGAGGGCCTGTCCCGCCACGAAAGCGAGCGGCTGTATCGACTCAAACAGGAAGATCGCCGGAGCGCACATCCCGCGCCTGGCGATCTCCTGCGCGAATGCCTCCAGAACCTCGCGCTCGCGGGCGCGCCGATCATCTTCGGTGCTCAGAGTCGCCTGTCCTCCTCGGTCATGCGCGGCAGTGAGCCCTGGACGTAGGGCACCACCTCGTCCATGTTTTGCGGCGCGAACAACACCAGCACCGAGCGCTTGCCCTCCTTGAAGACGAGGCGCAACTCGTCCTCACTCAACCGCCAGCCTTCGAACTGGTTCCACTGATACGGGGTGTAGTAGAACGGCCCGTGGACTTCGAAGCCTTCGCGTGTCAAAACGTACCTGTACGAGGCGTAGAAGGGGATCAGCGCCAGCGTAATGACCCCGAAGGTCAGCAGGGCGAAATACAGGCCCCAGTACATGTACACCCCAACAGCCAGCAGGAGATTGAAGATGACCACAAGCACGCACAGCCCCGGTTGCTCGGCAGCCCGCCGTGCGCTCCAGGTCAGCGTATCACCGGTGCCTGCTTCATCCTGTTGCTGATCGTTGTTGGCGGATGTCACCCCACGTCCATCATCTCCCCTGCATTCGCGCAGATATGTTCGGCGAGACGCAATGCTCCGGCCGCGTCGGTCATGAGCGCGACAGGCTCCTGCTCACCGGCGACCGCGGCCGCGAAGCTCTCCATCTGAGGCAGAAACCCACGCATCCGCTCGGCGCCACCACGCCCATCGGACATGGTGCTCTCACACGCCCGCGCTCGCCACACACTGATCTCCTCGCGGTCACTGTGGCGAAGTGTCACCGTCTGGCGGTCCTCGACCGTCGCGACGGCCTTCATACTCGCCACCGCGGCGCGCTCGCGCGGACAGCCCGTCGGGCCGCCGAAGCTGACTGTCGCGACCGCCCCGGCGCGCAGTTGCATCGTGGCAATCAGCGTGCCGCCGCCGGGGCCCGCGGCCATGAGCCCGCCGCCCTCGGCCTCCACGGCAGCGATCTGCGACACGTCGCCGCCGATCAGCCGCACGAGGTCAAGCGCGTGGGGCAGATCGAAGACCAGCGGGTCATCGTGCCCGTGCATCTGAGGCGGCCACCACGCGACTTCGATGCTGCGGATCTCGCCGAAGTCATCGCGAGCGATGATGTCCCGCAGGCGACGGCAGGCCGGTGACGAACGCATCATCAGGCCCGGCTGCGCGATCAGGTTTCGCTCCTCGGCGAGCGACGCGAGGGCCGCCGCCTCATCGGCGGTCGGCGCCGCCGGCATCTCGGTGAATACGTGGCATCCCTCGCGCAGCGCGATCTCCGCGGCCTCAGCATGCATCTCCGGCGGACCGCAGATAATCGCCGCGTCGAGGTCCATCTCGTCGATCATCTTCCCCATGTCCTGATAGGCGCGAAATGCGCCGAAACGCCGCTTTGTACGCTGGGCCAGCCGTTTGTCGAGGTCACAGACGGCCGCCAGTTCCATCCCCGCGCGCTGCGCCGCCGGCAAAAGCACCTCCCGGGCATGAACCCCGCAGCCCACAAGTCCCACGCGCACGTCGCTTAGTGCCATCTTCCAACTCCGTTCGCAAATGAATAATGATCGCGTAACTCCTCCGCCATATTCGCGTCGGCCCGCGCTCTCACCTTTGCGGGGCTTGTATCAAGAACTGAGGATAACCGCAAACGGCCTGTCGCGCTTTGCGCGACGGAGGGGGGAGGTAGACGGCACCTCTGGCTCCCCA
>CAZAHB010000117.1:0-17023 GCA_964484945.1 uncultured Armatimonadia bacterium
TCGCGCCCCCCCCTCCGCCTCGGGCGACACCCCCCGCGGCCTCGGCCACCGCGTCCCCCCGGCGCCCGCCCGCACGCCGGCCCCGGCGTTCCCCGCTGCGCGGGCGCCGAGGCGCTTCGGATGACAGGTGGCAGGCAGCGAGGGAGGGCCCCTCAAATGTCGCAATCATTGCCAGGCAGTTCCAACGTGTTGGTGTTCTTTTGCGATCAGCTTCGCATCGTCCTGCTGGGCGCGTACGGCGGGGATTTCGTCCGCACGCCGAATCTGGACGCGCTCGCGGAGCAGGGCGTCGTCTTCGAGCGCGCGTATACCCCTTGCCCGCTGTGCTCGCCGGCTCGCGCGAGTCTGATGACCGGGCTTTACCCGCACGCGCACCACATGTTCAATAACTCCACCCCCGGCTACTCGTACTGCGAGCACGTCCGGCCCGATCTTCAGACGCTCGCTGACTGGGCGCAGGAGCACTCCGGCCACGAGACCGCGTACTTCGGCAAGTGGCATATCGGCCCGGCTGACGATCTCTTTGACTCGACTTTCGATCACACCCATCCCCGACCGTACGAGGGCGGGCCGCCCTACCTGTCGAGTTCGCACTGGCACCCGTCGGCATCGCTGGCGGAGGTGGGCGAGAGCCTTGGCGGGGGGCGCGCCGGCACGCTGCTGATGCCCATGGCCGAGTTCCCGGACGTCTACGCGGCGGATCTCATGCGCGATTTCGTCCGCTCGCAGGGAACTCGCGGCGCTCCTTTCGTCGGCTTCTGCGCCTTCCCCGGGCCGCACAGCGGCTGGTTCGTCCCTGACGAGTTCGGAATCCGGTACGATCCGGCCGAGATCGAACTGTGGCCCAATCACCATGATGACTTCGCGGGCAAGCCCGTCTATCAGAAGAAGCTGCGCCTGCACCAGGTCTCCCCGGAGGGCCACAGTCACCTGCCGGGAGGTGACGATCAGCTTCGCGAGTTGCTCGCGGGGCTGTTCTCGTACATGGAGTTGATCGACGAGCAGGTGGGGCGCGTGCTGGAGGCGCTGGACGAGGCGGGGCTGGCAGAGGAGACGACGGTCGTCTTCACGGCCGACCACGGCGACATGGCCGGCGCGCATGGATTCCTGAGCAAGGGCGGGTACATGTATGACGAGACCACGCGAATCCCGATGATCATGCGACCGGCGGGCGGGAGCGACCCGCAGCGCATCGACGCCCCGGTTCACCTGATGGACCTGACCGCCACGATCCTGCACACGATAGCGGGCGAGCCGGTGGAGGCGATGCAGACCCACGAGTTGCACGGACAGTCGCTGCTGCCACTGATCGATGGGGCCGACTGGCCGCGCGAGGTACACTACGGCGAGTACCATGGCGACTGGTACGGCCATTACTCCGCGCGGATGGTCACCGACGGGCGCTGGAAGCTCGTCTTCAACCTGGCGGACTACTGCGAACTGTATGACCTCCAGGCCGACCCGGGTGAGCTGAACAACCGCTTCTACGACCCGCAGGTGCGCGATGTCCGCGACCGCTACCTGGAGACCCTGTTCGCCGAGGCCGAGCGCCTCGGCGACGGACAGATGCGCCTGTACCGCCCGGCGCTGGAGGATGAGCTGCCGCGAGACTTCAGTAAAGGGCTGCACTCTTAGGCAGCGGATAACTGAAGGATGCCGCGCAGGGACTCGCGAAACGAAAAGGCACCGTGCTTGCCTCGGCGGTGGCCCACGTAACAGCAGACCAACGACAACATGACAGCGCGAGTTCAGCGCATTCCTCATCACGGGACGCACCCGAGCACATACGCGAAGGAGATGTCACTGATGCCGCAGGACAATCAGAATGACACGCGTCCAAATATACTCTGGATCATGGCCGATGACGCAAGCTGGGGAGATATCGGCTGCTTCGGGTCCGAACTGATCGATACGCCGAACATCGACCGCATCGCCGATGAGGGCTGCCGCTTCACCTGCAGCTACTCGGGCTCAACCGTCTGCGCGCCCGCGCGATCGTCGCTGATGCAGGGCCTCCACCAGGGCCACGCGACCGTGCGCAATAACTCCGCCTACGGCTACCGCCACTCGCTGCAACCCGACGATACCACCGTCGCCGAGGTGCTGCAGGATGCCGGCTATTCGACCGGGCTGTTCGGCAAGTGGGGGCTGGCGCTGTGGGACCAGCCGGGCATCCCGAACGACAGGGGCTTCGACGAGTTTCGCGGCTACCTCAATCAGCGCCATGCGCACAACTACTACCCCGCGTTCCTGTATCACAATCAGGATCGGACACACTATCCGCAGCAGAAGGATCACGATCACAGGGCCCCTGATGAGTATGATGAGGACGGGAACATCATCCCCAACGGAGTCGAGGATCCCGAGGAGGCCGTCTACTCGTTCGATGTCTACTCCGAGGCGTCCGAACAGTGGCTGCGCGAGGTCGCCGGTGAGGGCCCGTTCTTCGGCTACCTGGCCTACACCCTCCCGCACATGGTCCTGGAGGTCCCGAATCTCGGGCAGTACGCCGACAGGGACTGGCCGATCGAGCACCGCATCTACGCCGCGATGGTCACCTATATGGACAGCGCGATCGGGCGGATCCTGGACATCCTCGACGAGACCGGCGAGGCGGAGAATACGCTCGTGATCTGGACCTCCGACAACGGCTACTCCCACGCCGGTGTGGACGCCGAACCGGGCTTCGACGAGTTCTTCAACCACAGCGGACCCTTCAAGGGCCGCAAGGGCAACCTGGATCAGGGCGGCGTGCGCGTGCCGACGGTTGCGCGCTGGCCGGGCGTCATCGAACCGGGGCGCGAGTCCAATGAGCCGTGGGCCTACTGGGACCTGATGCCCACCGCCGCGGAGATCGCGGGTGTGGACTGCCCGGAGACCGACGGGAGTTCGCTGGTGCCGCTCTTCAGCGGAGACACCGAGAACTGGCAGGGCCACGAGTACCTCTACTGGGAGCACGGCAACGCGCAGGCGGTCCGGCTGGATGACTGGTACGCCACCCGGCCGCATCCGGACGAGCCGCTGGAGATCTACCACGCGGAGGAGGACCCGCTGCAGGAGGTCAATGTGGCGCCGGACAGGCCCGAGCTTGTGGCCCGGATCGAGGAGATCATCGACGAGGCCCACGAGCACACGCTCTACTTCCCCGAACCGGGCCAGTCGAAGGAGGACTGGGAGGCGGAGCTTGACGAGCACGGCCTGGACCTGCCGGAGAACATAGCGAACTTCTGAACGGCAGTGACGGGAAGCGAGTGAAACGGCGCGAGCAAACGGCGTCGGCGTGGGCACGCCGACCTCCGGACGGCAAAGGCAACCGAAGTCGGCCATTGTCGTGTGTCTTTCGGAGGCCGGGCAGCCTTGCCCGGCGAGAGAAGACGACGGCCGCGGTCATCCCGGCCGCCGCCGTCACTGCGTCACTGAATCCCAAGCTCATCGTACGCCTCCGGGTGGAAGCGCACCCACGCGTCCTCGCCATCGCCCTCGGCGGGCTTCCAGTGGATCAGGTTCCGCGAGTTCGCATACAGTGGCCCGGGCTTGAGGCGCTCATTCAGCACCCGCACGAAGAACTTGACCTCCAGGTTCTCGATGTCCATCTCCTCGCCGATGCGGTAGACCATCATCGATGGTGAGTACCACTGGCGACGGACCGTGTGTGTCTGCGAGCCGTCGGTCACCTGCAGCATGTCCGTGCGCACCACCGTCTGCCCGCCGCGCGCGCCCGGTGAGAACGGGATCGAGGGGATTGGGATCAGCGTCTCCGACTGATACTCGGTGCCCGTCCAGCTTGTGTACGTCCCCACAATTTCGCCATCGTTCGCACTGTTGGGGTTCACCTCGCCATTGAGCCAGTCGTAGACCTCGTTGACCGGCCCCGCAAGCTTGATAAGCTGTGCGATCTTCTTCGCCCCGATCTTCTTGAGCCCTGCGCCGATGATGTCCGAGAGCGAGTACTCGTACGTCACGTTCTCCTGCCAGAAATGCTTCCCCTGAATACCCGCGATTACCTCATCGACGATGGTCCGATCCGTTCCCGCGATCTCGTGATACTTCACCGCAAGCGTCGCGTGGAAGCGCCCGTGTTCGGCGGAGACTTCGTAGCCGTCGCTGGTGACAGGCCCGAAGCTGAAGCCCGGCCAGCTTTCGCATTGCGCCCACGCGATGCCGTCGAAGTCAACGGTCTTCTCGCGCTGGTTGATCTCCGCAACCTGGATGGCGCACTGGCTCGTCTGCTCGGCGCCGATCGTGCCCGTGGAGGTGCTGCCGGACGTGTAATCTTCAGCCGAGACGACCGCGGTGTACGAGCGCCCGGCCTCGATCCTCTCGATCGTCGCGACGCCATCGTTGTCCGTCGTCGCACCGCGCGGCGCGTTCTGCAGCGAGACGTACGCGCCGCGTACCTCGTCCCCGTCCTGATCGGTGACCGTCACCTGCACCGATCCGCGCGGGGAGCGCTGCAGGCTCATCTTCAGGTGGCACTCGCCCTGCGCGTCGCGGTGCACGTCCGCCTGAAGCGTTCCCGGTTCGCAGGCATACGCATCGGCCTCGATGGCGCACGCGCCCGGGCGGCAGTCGGGGAAGACCAGGTCGCGGCCCTGCCGCCAGCCGACGATCTCGCCCGAATCACTGGTGCCCCACGGTGTGGTGCCCGCCCAGGTAAGCTGCGCGGAGGGAGGCGCATCAAGCGAATCCCCGGTCTCCGCGTCCGTGACCTGCAGGAAGACGTCCACGGGCTGCTCCAGTGATGCGGTTACGAGCGTGATCTGATCATTGCGCACGGTGAAGTCGCTGTCGGCAGGACGCCCGGCGTAGCGCGGATCGAGGTAGGGGCGATCAACCCACAGGTCACGTGGATCGTACGTCCCCGCGGGCACGTCGGGGATGGTCAGTCGCCCCTGGCGGTCGGTTCGGGCGAAGTAAAGGTCCTTGAGCATCACATGCGCCAGGGAGACGGGCTGACCGGTGTCGGCGTCCTTCACGGTCACCTGGACCTGCCCTCCGCGCTCGCGCACTCGGAGCGGTATGCTCACCGAGTTGTTTTCGCGCTGGAGGTCGGCGAGCGTATCCTCCGGGTCGATGACCACCGTGACCGTGTGGGCGCCGATGTCCACATTCGCGAGGTCCACCGGGACCTCGAGGAAGCCCCCGCGGATGTCCGGGCCCCGCCGCTCCTCCTCGGCCTGCCAGCCGAAGGCCTCGACCTCCCTGTTGTGCAGCCGATACTCGCCATCGATCAGCGGGATGGTCCCGCGGATCAGCTCCTTGCCATCGATGCGTACCGCGACCGGGACATCCTCGAAGAAGCTCGCACCGCGCGGATTGCCCACGATCATGCGCAGCATCGCCGGGGCCTGGATAAGCCCCGGGGCGGCGATCGGAGTGTTCGCGAAGAGCGTGCAGTTGCGGATCGCCAGGTCGTTGTAGCCGACGATCAATGGCCCGCCCTGCAGCGATTGCACACGCAGCCGGTCCTCGTCCTCGTGCGCGCCGGAAACCTCGTACTTAAGCTCGGCCACGTTGTTGTCCTCGTTGACCTCGTCGATCTTATCGTCAGGATCCACGACCACGCCGATCGTCTTCCGGCCCAGTGGCGCGTGCATCTCGATCGTCCTGCCGGAGTCGGTGTCGGCAAGCTCCAGCGTCGGGGGCTCCCAGCCCTCCTCCGGGTCGTCGTCATACTTCAGCCGTGGCATGCGGTGCGAGATGTCAAGCTCGTCGTCGCGCTCGATCATCGGCCGCATGTGCTCGGACTCGTCGTGGTCAACGTAGTGCACGGCGACCCCGTCGATCGTCACCTCCACCTGGACGTCGCCGAAGTACTGGGAAGCGAGGTTGCAGATGGAGATCTCAGGCCGGACCTGGCCCCAGGACTGCCGGAAGCGATAAACGGTCTCGCCATCACGCTGATATGCGTAGCGATCATCGAGGGTCACGGTGGGCTGCAGGTCGGGCTTGCCGCCCTGCTGCTGCCAGTCTTCGTCGGGCTGGTCGGGCTGCTGATCGTCATCGTCCCCATCCGTGGCGATCTGGGTGCCGCCGCCCTGCACGCCGGGCTCACTCTGCAGCACCGCGCCGCCGGTGATGCGGGAGTAGTAGATGCGCTCGGCGTTCTCAGGGTATTCCCCGCGCTTGCGGCCCTTGATGACGAGGTGAGCGGTGCCGTCCGGCGCGGCCGCGACCGCCATCGTTCCGTTGTAGAGCGTGCTGAAGGTAGCGGCCTCGGTCTGCGACCCGGGGCGGACGATCGCCAGCTCCTGCCCCAGCCCCGTCGGCGGCAGCCAGCGGAAGTACACGGCGTCCTCCGCGTCCACGCGGGCCTCGTATGCCACGCCCACAGCGCCTGCACCGCTGGAGACGATGTAGTGCTCGTGGATGGTCCCTTCAGGAAGCGCGATCTCCCACGGGACCCATCCCGCCTCGGTGGTGGTGCCAATCGGCGAGTGAGCGACGAAGATTTTATCCCCGTCCTCGCGCCCTGTTCCCTCCCAGACCATCCACAGCGTCTGGCGCGGCCAGTCGAGCGCATAGCCGGGCGAGTGTTTGTCGTGCGTCGCGCCGCCGGTGTGCTCGGGATCGTAACCGGGTGGCTGGTAGACCCACGAGGCTGGCTGCATCGGGTCGGCGCCCGCCGGGCAGGAGCCGACCAGCAGCACATCGCGCATGGTCTCGCCGAGCAGGTGCAGCGCTCCCGTACGGCCCAATACCATTCGGTTCGGCGGACAGGAGTCGTAGTGGGTCTCATGGCGCTGTGAGAGCTTGATCGTCTGCCAGGCACCGCCCGTCAGGCGCGAGAAGTACGCAGATGGGCCCGGATCCCAGGCGATCAGATTGCCGGAAGCGTCGAACCCAAGCTCGCGCGGGTGCTCCATCTCATCCGGGAACTCCACCGGCGTGGACCACGAGCCACTCGACCATAAAGAGTAGTGCTCGTGACCCTTTTCCTTAAGCAATAGCGTGAACTGCCCGTTTCGTCCGGCGAGGTCGTACAGGTCGAAGCTGAACCATTTGTCCTCTCCGGCGGGCAGCGGGACCTCCGCGTCCGACCACGCGCCGGCGGAGTTATACAAAGACCAGATCACGCGTTCGCCGTCCTCGTTCTTCGCCGTGAACACGACCATCACGTTTCCCTGCGCATCGGCGGCGACGACCGGACGGTGGTTCTGCGGCTCGATCTCGATGGGGGAGATGGGGTCCAGAACGGTCGCCTGGCCCTGCGCCAGCAATGGGGCAGCGCATACGATCAACCACGCGAGCACGATCACGTGCCGAAAGCACTTCATAACATGCCCCTCCGCGCCGGATGGGTCTTAGCAGCCGCGACTCATACGTCCGTTGTGCCAATATGTGGCACAGGTTACACAGAGGTTGGGCAAAACCTCCCCGTCGGTAATCTTTTCTTAAGCGAGGATATCTGTCATCATTCTGAGAAATTGGATTCCGCACGTCATCCGTCGCCTGCGAGGTGCGCCCGATGATCAGGCTATGCCGACCGCTGAGTTTCGCTCTGCTGATCGTGCTTTGCTGCATCCCCGCGCCGGCCCAGGGGGAGGCGCCGGCCGATGAGGTCGTCATGCCCCGTTTTGATGCCGCACCGGAGATCGACGGGGACCTGGCTGATGCCGCCTGGGAGGCGGCGCCGGTGCTCGATGACTGGACGATCCCGCTCACCACGCAGCAGCCGCCGAAGGCCTGTGCGGCGCAGGTGGGCTTCGATGATACCGGCCTCTACGTGGCCGTGCTCTTCGGGGAGCCGGATCCGGCTTCGCTGCAGACGGACGCGCCCGATGGGGGCAGCGGCGTCTGGAAGGACGATTGCCTCGAGGTGTGGGCCCGCGTCACCGGCGAGATGCGCACCTTCGACCAGTTCATCGTCAACGCCGCCGGCGCGCGCCAGAGGGTTCGCGGTCGGCTTGGCGCCCACGAGACGCCCCAACCGGATTTCCCGGCGGCCGTGCGGGTCGGCGATGATCACTGGAGCGTGGAGCTTTTCATCGCGTATGAGCAGATCGGGATGATCGGCGCCCCCGATCCCGGAGCGATGGTCCAGATCAAGTTCGGGCGCGAGGACCCGTCGGGCAATGAGACCACGTTGATGCACTGGCCGCCGCGCGCGCCATACGGCGCCGGCGAGGGCTACGGGCGCGCGTACTTCGTCACCAGCAACCTGCTGCCGAACGCGGACTTCAGCGAGACCGACGACGAGGGGAACCCCTCCGGATGGGGATTGCACGAGCGCACGGAGGGCCATATCTCCGTGGTGCAGGATCAGGGGCGCACCGCTTTGCGCTGGGAGACGCCCGGGGCGTACGCCGTCCTGCAGCGGAGCATGCAGCTTGAACCGAACTGTCTGTATCGCCTCGAGGGCTGGACGCGCGGAGATGCAGGCGTGTACCTGCGCTCGCGCACGAAGAAGACCGCCGACCAGGAGCAATCGGATGCGTACACAGTGAACACGGAGCCGAGCGAGGAGTACGTCTAT
Organism: uncultured Armatimonadia bacterium; assembly: GCA_964484945.1. GTDB lineage: Bacteria > Armatimonadota > Zipacnadia > Zipacnadales > UBA5352 > UBA5352. Next base: position 8,477 of record CAZAHB010000117.1, read on the forward strand.
AATTCGGTCACATTCCCCACCGGTGAGAGCGGCCGCGCGCTGATCATCATCGGCAACACAGAGAATCATGGCGCGGGGACGGTCTATCTTTCCGGTCTGGCTGTGTCGCGGGAAGCGGCCACCGAGACCGCCGGCCCCGCGATCCCCGTCACGCCCGGCGAGACACTGCGGATCACCGACATCGACGTTGACGAGTGCCGCTCGCTGCGCGGCTTTGTGGGCGGTCCGGTGGATGGGCGCCTCGATTCATTCGCGTGGAATGGCTCCACCTGGGAATACGGAGCGCCACACGCGGGTGCGGGCGTCTACTACGACTTCGCGGATGGCGATGGACTGAACGTTCGCCTGGCCGACAGCGAGGGCGTGGACGCGGTGCAAATCCGCGGCGGGGCGAAGGTGAAGCTCTACCGGGACGCAACCTCCTACTATCAGCCGGGCGGTGGACAGAAGGTTTGGGACTGGACCGCGAACGCGGAGTCTTCGCGCGCACTCTTCGGCGAGCGCGTGATGGCCGACCGCTTCAGCTTTTTCGACCTGAGGGACGGCTTCATCTCCGACCTCTACTTCTTGCGCCTCGGCGAGGAGGAGGCGCTGCCCGAACCGACGGTGCTGAACGTTCGGCAGGAGATCGAGTTGCCATCGGACTCGGTGGAGGCCGCCGAGCAGTTCGGCTCCGAGTCGGGTGTGGTGCGCGCTCTGGCTCCAACAGAGGCCGCGGTGCGCATCGAGCAGGCCGAGGACGAGTGGCTGCACCTGATGACCCAGCCGGTTGCGGAGGACACGGGCCTGGCCGCGGTGGGGCTGCGGCTTGACATACCGGATGCGCCGACCGGTCTGCCGCTGGAAGTGGCAGTGATGGACCCATTCAGCCCCGCACACCGCGTCATTAATGCGGAGTTGACGATCGAGGGCGGAGGCGAAGCGCATATCGTTCTCGACCATCTCGACCAGGTGGTGCCGGAGGGCCGGCGGGTGTGGGTGGCGCTGAAGACCGGCGCGAACGTGACGCTCAACACGCCCCAGGTAGAACTGTATTACGCCGCGGTCGATGACGTGCGCTTCGAAGCCACGGAGTACCGGCTGTGGATCGTGCGCACGATGTTCGCCGCTCTCAGCGAGCCGCGGCCGTGGATGCATCTGCGCAGCCGCGACGTGGACCTCGACGAGTGGGCGAAGGACGCCTACGCGGGGGAGAAGGTCGTGCAGCTACTGCAAGAGACGGCCTTCGCGAAGGAGCTTATGCCGGACCACCCGATCGTGCAGCAGTACGATCAGTGGCTGTGGCAGCGCGCGGGGCTGGAGCCGGTTGAGCCGCGGATCGATGATGTGCCGGGCGCGCCGGAGTGGGCGGTGGTCCTCCGACAGGCGTGGCTGGAGGCGCGGGATGTGCCGCAGTGGTGGATGGAGAACCGCCTGGTACCCACGGGCGAGCTTGGCGGCCGCGTGGGCGATGACACGGACATGTATCAAAACTACGCGATGTTCCCGATGATCAGCGACGATCGCGTGGCGCAACTGGCCTTCGAGGGCGCGGCGGACCTCGCCGAGCACGCGGAAGCCAACACAATGGAGCAGGGCCTGAACCAGCGTACCACCGACCCGCTCCACGCCTACGAAGAGGGCGTCAATCACGAGGCGCTGATGACCTGGTGGGGCTACGGCGACCCGGTCTACTTCGAGCGCTCGCTGGCGGCGTCACGGTCGATGCCGGCGCTGACGGTGATGACCGACCTCGGGCACCGGCACTTCAAGAATCAGGAAGTCGGGGCCGAGGACCTGCGCATCGACCGCGAACCGGGCGTGGACGGTCACGCCCATCCGCTTATGCTGCACCCGGTGTTCGAGGTGCTGTGGTACAATCGACATCCGGAGGTGGAGCAGTTCCTGCGCGAATGGGCTGATGGCTGGCTGGAGCACCAGCAGCCCGGAGCGTACGCCACCAGTGTCGATGTGGCGACCGAGGAGGCCACGAAGGAGTATGAGAATCGCCCGGTCTACGGCGGCTACGGAGGACAGGCGTCGGCCTTCGCGGGCATGATCCTCTACGGGGGCGGGCAGAAATACGCGCGGCCGTTCATGGATCAGCTATCGGAGGGGACCGCCACCTTCCGCGTCGCGGACCACATCGCGGAATTGTACCAGGGTGGCCTGCTCAGTGAGCTTAATGAGGAGGCCCTGCGCTCGCTGGAGAAGGGTGAGCCCTATCTTGCGGTGCTGCACCGTGGTGATCGCGGGCCGCTCATGGAGGCGTTGAAGAAAGACATTGCGCATATGCAGCGCTTCGAGTATATGTATACGGAGGCGGAACAGTTCACCGACCGCATCTTCCTGCACTCGATCAGGAATGCCGCGAAGGCCTACTGTGGCGCCTGCACCACGCGCAACAAGTACACGCACGCTCTCTCCGCAAGCTGGGACGGCTTCGGGACGGACTTCGCGGCGCTGATTCTGGATGCGGGCGACGATCGTCTGAAGGCCGCGGTCTACTCCTTCGCGAATGAACCGATGGACGGTGGCCTGCGTGTCTGGCGGCTCGATCACGGGCGCTACCGGATCGCCGTCGGCCCGGACGCCGACGGTGATGACGCGCTCGATCGGCCCGTCGAAACGCGTGAGCTGCAGTTGCGTCGCCACTCCCGGGTCCCGATAACGCTTCAGCCGGGGCAGGTCACGATCATCGAGATCGAGCAGGTGGAAACGCTGGATCCGATCCGTGATCGGCCTGACCTGGCGCTGTCGCCGCTGGACACGGTGGTGGAGGACGGCGCGGTGCGGGGCGTCGTGCATAACATCGGCCCTCGGGGCACAGACAGCGCGATTTTGGCGCTGGTGAGCGCGGACGGCGAGGTCGTCGCCAGCGAGACGCTCACGGACATCCCGGGCATTGGCGAGGACCTGGAGCCGGTGCGCGTCGCGTACGAACTGACCGGCGTCCCGGAGAACGCCGCGGGCTGGCGAGTCGTCATCGACCACGCGGAGACGGTGGAGGAGATCTACGAGGGGAACAACGCTGTGGAGCTGAGTGAGTGCGCGAGATAAGAGGCGACTGCGCTCCAGAATGCCATACAATGCGCAAGATTACAGGAAATACCATGCCGCACTGAGAATTGAGGAATCGACTTGACCGTCGAGGCGAAACAGATCGATACTGAAGGGCCGCGAGAGCGTATGCGACGAAATCTCACTGTACCGAACATCCTGACCCTGACGCGAATTGCGGCCGTCCCCGCGATCATCTGGCTGATGTACTACGCCATGTGGCACGAGGTGGCGTGGGCCAGCCAGGTCGCGTGCGGGCTATTCGCGCTGGCGTGCATCACCGACCTGGTGGACGGATACCTCGCGCGATCGTATGACACGATCACCAACATGGGCAAGTTCCTGGACCCGCTCGCGGACAAGCTGCTGATCCTGTCCGCGCTGATCATGCTGGTTCGCCTGGGCTGGGCGCCGGCGTGGGTAGTCATCATTATCGCCGCGCGGGAGTTGGCCGTAACGGGCATGCGCGCGGTGGCCGCCGACGAGGGCATCGTCATCTCCGCCGACCGTTTCGGCAAGCTCAAGACCCTCACGCAGGCATTTGCAATCGGGATTCTGATCTGGCATGTGCCGCTTTTCGGCATCGACCTCAACCCTCTGGGGCTGGTGCTGCTGTATGTCGCGCTGGCGCTGACCGTCTTCTCCGGCGCCAATTACTTCCGCAACTTCTACAACGGTCAGACTGCTGCGTAGCTCGGCGCTGCTCTGGAGGTGTCGCGATGCGCTACCACGCCATCGCCCTGACGTTGCTTCTCGGCGTCTGCTGTGTCGCCGCACAGGACGTTGCCATCACCAACCCCGGCTTCGAGCAGGTCGATCCGGATGATGAGTCGATGCCGGCCGGATGGAACGCCCACGGCGGTCACACCGAGCAGCTTGCGCGCCATCTTACGGACGATGCCCGCTCGGGCGAGCGCGCGCTGCTCATTATCGACGACTTTACCAGCGAGGAACGCGTCGGCTATGACGTGGCGACCTCCGGCATCGTGCAGCGCGTCGATGGCATTCAGCCGGGCACGTACTACAAGCTCACCTGCTGGGCGAAGTGCCTCTCACGCGACAGGCGCAACGCCACGTGGCTGCAGCTTCGCTTTTTGCCCTCGCGCGAGCAGGTGAATACGCACCTGAACGCCGAGGTCGGTCAGTGGAAGCAGTTCACCGCAATCAAGAAGGCCCCCGAGGGCACCACCCACGCGCTGGTCTACATTAAGACCCTCCACATGGCGTCATCGCGGTACGTGGTGGATGACTTCAAGCTTGAGGTTGCCGCCCTCGGCCCCGAGGATCAGCGACTGGCGCTGTTCCCGTTCGGCAGCGAGGGAATCGCGCCGGAACAGGTCCACGAGCCGAACCTGCGTACACCGCTGGTAGAGGCAGGAAAGCCCGCGGGGCATATTGTGGTGCCCGATGACAAGCAGTGGCACGATGTAGGGATGCGCCTGCGCGAGGCGATCGAGGCCCGCACGGGCGCGCAGCTTGAGGTCATCACCAGCGGAGAACGCGACTGGGAGCCGCTGAGATCGGACGAAACCACGATCGCGATCGGGCACGTCGGCAACAACTTCGTGGTCGAGCGCATGTGGCTGCAGCGCTACCAGGAGGTCAACGCGCATCACCCCGGCCCGGGCGAGTACATCCTGCAGACGATTCCGGAGCCATATGACTGCCCCGTCGGCAAGAACGTCCTTCTCGTGGGCGCCTCGGATCTGGAGGGCGCCGAGCGAGGCATGCAGCGGCTGCTGGAAGTCCTGGGCGAGCCGGAGGGCGACACGCTTGCGCTCGATCAGTGGCTGCTGGAGATCTCGGGTGCGGAGCACATGGGCGATGAGCAGCGCGAGGCGCTGGTGAATCGCGACCTGAGCAAGTTCTGGCTGAAGGACTTCCACACTGCCGTCCGGCGCTACCGCGATACCGCCGACCCGGCGTGGGCGGAGCGGGCGCGGTTCGTCCTGCGGAAGATCAACGAGCGGTACCTCCAGTTCGCGCATGACCCGAATGTGCTGAAATACTGGCCGGAGCCGACCGCGGGCAGCACACACCGCATCTACTGGCCGGAGGAGACCTCCGCGGACTGGATCGGGACGATGTGGGACTTCTTCGAGGAGGCGCCGGTGCTGACCGAGGACGACCGCTGGCGGGGCGCGAACTCGATGCTCAACGCGCTGCATGACCTGCCTCGCCACGTGTCAGCGTACCAGATGTTCGCGGATGCGGAGAAGACCTGGCCGGTGCTCTTCAACCACTCTACATTCCCGCTGATCGGAATGTACTACCTCGGGCGCCACTTCGACCGCTTCTATCCGAACGTTGACAGCGGGCGCATAGACGAGTACATGCTGCGCATCCACAACGGCTTCAGCAACCAGATCAAGTCGTGGAAGCCGACGGAAGATGCGAACGGGTATTACACGATCGTCCCGCGGCACACGATCAACTGGTCGCTGAGCGAGGGGGACTACTCCTACTTCGAGACGGACCAGGTCCGCAAGTTCGCCGACTACACGGTAAACATCTGCGACAACACCGGGGACCCGGCGAGCTTCGGCGACAGCAGCTACGGAAGGGGCGTCCGCACCAGCCTGCTGGACTGGGCGGTGTGGTACTACGAGGACCCGAAACTGCAGTGGTGGCTTGATCGCATCGCGCGCGGGGGATGGAACAATCCATACAACCCGGACCTGCAGTCCGAACGCTGGGATGACCTTCCGGGCGTCCGAGTCTCCCCGCTGACCGAGTCCATCTACGAGTGGACGACCGACACCCGCGCCTACGGCCCATCGCTGATGCCGCCGAATGTGCCGCAGGAGAAGTGCTTCGACAAGATTGCTTTCCGCGAGAACCTTGACGAGGACGGGCAACACTTCCTGCTTGACGGCTACTCGCGGGGCGGCCACCTGCACTACGACGGCAATGCCATCACCCGCTATTTCGCCGATGGCGAAGACTGGCTGATGGACGGCGACTACCTGGTGCGCAACACCACCGATCACAACATGCTCTCGGTGGTGCGCGACGGCCGCGCGGACGAGATCGAACCGCCCTGCGCGGCGCTGGAGCACGTGGCGGACCTGCCCTCGGCGGGCATGACGCAGACCGCGGTGTACGGTTGGAACGGTGTGGACTGGCGGCGCAATATCTTCTGGCTGAAGGGCGGCCCTGTCGTGCTGCTCGATCACTGCACAGCTGAGGAAGCGGGCGAGTACGCGCTGGAATGCATCTTCAAGATGATCGACCAGGGCGAAGTTGCATCCGATGGACGCGACTTCTCGCTCACCCGCGAGGCGGCGGTGACGGAGGGTCTGACCGTGGTGGAACAGCCACGCGAGGCCGTTGAGGCGGCGGTGCGCTTCGAGGGGCCGAACTCGGCGCTGAGCTTCCCGCTGGAGATCCCCGCAGGCGAGTACTACGCGAACGTCATTGGCATGGGCTTCGACGGCGGCACCGACAGCTTCTGGCTGTCCATCGACGACCAGGATCCGGTCGCCATCCACCTGCCGCTGGACAAATTCGACCGCCCCTACGACAGTGGGGTGAACCCCAAGAGCGGCAGTATGCCGCGGATTGAGATCGAGCGCGGCGGCACACACCTGGTGAAAGTTACTCTGCGCGAAAAGCCGGGCGTCTATCTGGATCGGGTGGAGTTCGTGAGCGTGGAGGACGAGGAGGTCGTGGCGGCGATTGAGGCGGAGGATGCGCCGGACGCCGAGCAGCCGATCCCGGACCTGCCCGACAGGGTCTTCCACATCCGCAACACCGGCCACTCGCGGATGGTGCAGAGCACCCGCATCAACCATCGGCGCATCCCGATCCGCTACCTGCATCACAAGTTCGGCGCCGACCTGGCCCAGGGCGAGGCGATCGCCAACCAGGCCCTCTTCTTTAGCACATTCAGCGACCGAGCCGAGGACTGGGACATCGCGCGACTGAGCGAGGCTTCGATGCTGCTCACTGACGGCGATGAGCCCGTCGCGGTGCTGGCGGTGGGTGCGGACGGACTCGAGCTTCCGGCGGAGCTTGCCACCGATGCCGCGCTTGTCTGGCTGGGCCGGCGGGAGATGCTGGTGTGTGACGCTACGCGGGTTGGCAGAAAACTCAGCTTCGATGAGCCGACGGACGTGCAGATCGACCTGTACTCCGGTGAGCTTGCCTTCGCGGAGCGCGATGAGCAGGGCGCGCTGGATGAGGGCGATGCCGCCGCGCTGAGGCGCGCGGGGAGGTCTGCGCTGCAGCGACTCGCAGCACATGCGGAAATGGGACAGAGCGCGGAGGGCGTCTCGGCCGAGCCGCAGGGACTGCAGAAAGCCTGGGGCATCGAGCCAGCGACATTCGAGGACACGCCGCAGCCGGCGATCGAGATGGAGACGCATGACATCGATGCGGACGGGTCGGAGGAGACGCTTGCCATCCGCGGGCGCTACCTCACGGCTGTCAACGCCGACGGTTCCGTGCGCTGGCAATTCGACGGGACCGATGAACTTTACGCGGTCGGCGCGTATGACATCGACGGTGACGGCGGCCTCGAAGTCTTCACCGGCGGGAAGAGCAAGATCCTCTACGTGCTGGACACCGATGGGACGCTGATCAAGGAGCACCCGATCGAGACATACTGGCGCGTCTCGCGCACGACGATCCACGAGCCACGCCTCGATGACGTGCTGGTGCGCGATTTCAATGGCGATGGCGAGTGGGAGGCGGCCCTGGGGACGGTCGATGGTTTCATTCAGGTCATCAACTCCGACTACTCACAGCGCTGGATCTTCGGCGAGGTGAACCACGGAACGACCGAGGTCGCGGCCATCGATGTGAACGATGACGGCGTCGAGGAAATCGCGGTCGCGAACCGCTACGGGAAGCTCTTCGTGCTCAGCACCGATGAGGGCAAGCGGATGGCCTACCGGGGCTCGGAGCTTGGTGACGTGCAGATGGCGGTGGCGGATCTCGACCGCGACGGGACGGTCGAGATGGTCAACGGATCGGCGACGGGGGCCTTCAAGGTCGGCCAGGTGGGCTCGCGCGCGACGATCTGGCAGTATCCGAACTTCGGCTACCCGTGGCGGGATATCACCACCGCGGACCTGACGGGCGACGGGAACCTGGAGGTCATCGCGTGCTCGGATACCGGCTACGTCTACGCCATCGACGCGAGCGGCGAGACGGTGGCCACGCGCAATCTCAATTCCGCGGTGCTCAACCTCGCGGTCGTGCAGACCGACGACGGCCCGATGATCGCGGCCGGGACGCTGTCAGGGGTGGTGCGTTTGCTGGACGCCACCCTGAACGAGGTCGGCCGCTACCCGCTGGGCTTACAGGTGAACTGGGTGAGCGCCCCTGCCAGCGGCAACGGACCGCTGCTCGTAGCGGCGCTGGAGGACGGGCGCGTTGTGGGGGTGCGGTGGTAAGCGGGCCGGGCAGCCCTGCCTCGCAGGAACGGCAAACTGTGGCAGGCTGGAACACATATTCCAGAAACTGCGAGGGCATCAACGGAAGTCGTACGGAGGGGCTGCTTTT
>CAZAHB010000118.1:0-16684 GCA_964484945.1 uncultured Armatimonadia bacterium
CCCCTGCACCCCTCCCACCCCCGGCGCCCCGCCGGGGGGGTCCCAGCCGCGGTCCGGGCCCGGGCAGATCGTGCGGATCGCGCCCCCCTCGGAGGCGATGTAGAGCCGGTCGCCGCCGCGCGCGCAGACCTGCGGGCGCAGCTTCGTGCGGTCCGAAAAGCCGATCATGCGGCCGGTGGCGCCCACGACGACCGCGAAAGGACCGTTGAGCAGCGCGCCACCGTAGACCGCGCGGATCGCGCGCGCCTCGGCCTGCTCCTCCGGATCCATGCGCTCAATGTCCTCCCAGAACGGTGGCGCCATGGCCTTGAACGCGGCGTCGAGCGGAAGATCATGCTTGCGGATCAGAAGGTCGAACAGATACGCGATGACCTCCGTGTCCGTCTGCAGCGTACATTCATATCCAAAATTGCGCAGGTAACGCTTGTTGATTCCGTAGGACGAGATCTCGCCGTTATGTACGATCGCCCAGTCCAGGATCGAGAACGGGTGCGCGCCACCCCACCAGCCGCTGGTGTTGGTCGGGAAGCGCCCGTGGGCGATCCAGATGTAGGCCTCGTATTCGTCCAGCCGGAAGTATTTCCCCAGGTCTTCGGGGTACCCGACGCCCTTGAAGCAGCCCATGTTCTTGCCGGCCGAGAAGACGAAGGCGTCCTGGATGGTGGTGTTGATCTCCATGTGCAACTCCACGACGAGGTCGTTCTCATCCATGTGTGGACGATCCTCGTCGAGTTCCATGTTGATGAAGTAGCGGTGGACCAGCGGCTCGTCGGAGATGTTCGGATGCGGCCGCGTCGGGATGGGCTCGGCGAGGTGGACTACGCAGCGCTCTTCCAACAGCGCTTCGGCCGCGGACTTCGCTTCGGGGCTGTCGAACATCAGGTGCATCGCGTACTGATCTGCCCGGTCGGGGTAGATCCCGTAGGCCGCGAAGCCACCCCCAAGCCCGTTGGAGCGCTCGTGCATATTCTCGATCGACCGTATGACTTCATCGCCACTGAAGAGGCGTCCGCTCTCATCCATAACACCCGAGATGGAGCATCCGCCCATATCCTTGAAAGGGAGGACCCGATTGGTCGCCATGTACGTTTCACCCGATAGCTGGTCTACCTCTGAAGCCGACTGACCACGTGATGCGCGTAAGCCTGAAGTCGGCGCGACGAGGCTGCATTCGTCAGAAGGTGGGAGCGGCAACGGAAGTCGGTTGCCGCCCCCGGTAAAGTGGCCTGGTATCCTACAGTATGGCCAGGTACTTGTCAAGTTCGAACTGGGACACGTGAGAACGGTACTGGTCCCACTCGATTACCTTGTTAGTGATCAACTTCTCGAAGACGTGATCGCCAAGCGCATCGCGGACAAGATCGCTCTGGCGCGTGGCCGCGATTGCCTCGCCCAGGCTCCCGGGCAGGGCCTCTATGCCGCGCTGCTGGCGCTGAGCGGCGGACATGTCGAAGATATCCTCTTCGACCGGATCGGGCAGCTCGTAGCCCTCCTCGATGCCCTTCAGTCCGGCTGCGAGCATCACCGCGAAGGCCAGGTAGGGGTTGCAGGCCGGATCCGGGCAGCGGAACTCCATCCGCGTCGCCTGCTCCTTGCCGGGCTTGTACATCGGGATGCGCACCAGCGAAGAGCGATTGCGCCGCGCCCAGGCAATGTACACGGGTGCCTCATAGCCGGGCACGAGGCGCTTGTAGGAGTTCACCCACTGGTTCGTCACGAGGGTGATCTCGCGGGCGTGCCGCAACACCCCGGCGATGTAGCCGCGTGCCTCCTCGGAGAGATTGTACTCCCCGTCCGCGTCGAAGAACGCGTTGTGACCGTCCCTGAACAGCGACATGTGGGTATGCATCCCGGACCCATTCTCGCCGGCGATCGGCTTGGGCATGAAGGTCGCGTAGACGTCATGTTTCATCGCGATCTCCTTGACCGCAAGGCGGTAGGTCATCGCGATGTCCGCCATCCGCAGGGCCTCCGTGTAGCACAGGTCGATCTCGTGCTGGCTGGGCGCGACCTCGTGATGGGAGTACTCGACGTCGATGTCCATCTCCTCGAGCGTGAGTATCGTGTCGCGGCGCAAATCCGACGCGACATCCAGCGGTGTGAGGTCGAAGTAGCCGCCTGCATCGAGGCTCTTCAGCGGCGTCTCAGAGTCCCCGAAGTAGAAGTACTCAAGCTCCGGGCCGACATACATGCTGAAGTCCATCTCGGCCGCGCGCTTGAGGTTGCGCTTGAGGACCCACCGCGGGTCGCCCTCGTAGGGCTCCCCCTCGGGCGTGACGATGTCGCAGAACATGCGCGCGACCCCGGCGCCCTCATTGGGCCTCCACGGCAGCACTGAGAACGTGCTCGGATCGGGCATGGCGATCATGTCAGATTCATCGATGCGCGCGTAACCCTGGATAGAGGAGCCGTCGAACCCCATGCCTTCCTCGAACGCCGACTCAAGCTGCGTGTCGGTGATGGCGAAGGACTTAAGGAACCCGAGAATGTCGGTGAACCACAGTCGAATGAACTTGATGTTCCGCTCTGTGACGGTACGCATGACGTCTTCAGGGGTCATCTCCTGATACACGGCCGATCTCCTCCAGGGCGGAGCTGTTTGATGGCAGGCGGCAACCGGCTGCCGACTGCCGATACTGGCGCTATTATACAGGCCGACAACGTAGTGTCAAGGGGGATTTTTGGAATCAACAGGCAAAGCGGATCCGAATGTCGGCTTCTTCGGCTAATCGGACGTCTCATCACGTTGTTCGAATGCTCATCGATCGTGTTCTGGTTCAGCCGGGTGAGATTCGCTGCCGATGCCTCGACTCTGGATAGCAGCTCCCGGTCGGCTCACCGTGCAGTGCCGATCGCTCATGTCCATCGAAGACATATTGGGGGATCGCCCGGTGCGGGAATGGGGGAGATTCAGGATGTAACATCACTGCGGCGGTAGGGTATAGTACTGGTGAGGTTGAAGCGACCATCAACCGGGGAGGTCGCAGGGAATGGAGACGCGAGATCCGAAGTCGCTTTCGTGGGCGAAGGTAAGCCAGTGGATCGGATGGGCGGCTATCTGCCTGTCCAGCGGACTCTTCGCAGCGGCGATCATCCTGTCGCAGGCGTGAACGGATGAAGCATGGGCCGGCTGTCAGGGGGGGGCGGCCCCCACGCCGTGCACGTTCGGCTTCCGCTGAATTGGGCCTTTACATCAGCCCGCAACATTGGTATAGTACGTGACTGCAGGTTGTCGGTGGGCGCTTAGTTCAGGGGAAGAACGCCACCTTGACACGGTGGAGGTCGGAGGTTCAAGTCCTCCAGCGCCCACCACCTTCAACGGAACTGTGGATCGGCCTGGAGGCGTTCCTCCAGCACCCACCACCTCCAACGGAATGGTGGATTGGGCTGAAAGTTTTCTTCAGCGCCCCCCACCTTCCTTCAACGGAATGGTGGATTGGGCTGAAACTTTTCTTCAGCCCCCATCGCCACCGAATGATTGTGGTGGGGTGCGGAGGCGACTCCCGGCGCGGGCTACGGTTTGCGGTATGACACAAGGTCGGAGGCCTCGCCTCCGGCGTCTGTATCTGTTCGACGTGTTAGATCGGAGCCGGTGACGGTTGGCCGGCGGTCAGCATTTGTTCGACGGCGTAAGGCAGGGCGCGACGAGATTGTTCTCCGAGTGTCCGCCATCTGTTTGACGGCAGTGAGTGCAGTCCGGAGGCGTTCATCCGGCGCACATCAGTTCAGCAACCTGTGTGGGCCTGGAGGCGTTCCTCTACAGCGCATCACCCGACGGACGCCACGGTGACGCGTTGAGGAGTCCCTCCAGAGCCTCGCATCAAAGCACAATCGGTACGTCACTTTATCGCGGCCTCAGTCTGGCCGGCAACATCCATGAAGATACCAGTAGCCCGCATCCAATCATGGATGGGGGTTTTGCCTTAACCGGTCAGTGACGCAGGTCGTTGCTGGCAACTGGCGACTGGAGACCGGCGACGAACAAGGAGTTCTCTACCATGAGCGAACAGGTCACACTTACACTTCCCGACGGCAGCCCTCTCGAGGTCGAGAAAGGCGCCACGGCTCTCGACGCGGCGGAGCAGATCGGTCCGAGACTCGCGAAGGCCGCAGTGGCGGCCGGCCTCGACGGTGAGGTCGTGGACCTCACCACGCCCGTCGAGGAAGACGCGGACTTCGAGGTGTTCACCTTCGATTCGGAGGAGGGGAAGCACGTCTACTGGCACTCGGCCGCGCATATCATGGCCGATGCGGTCATGCAGCTTTTCCCTGAGGCGAAGCCGACCATCGGTCCGGCCATCGAGGACGGGTTCTACTACGACTTCGCGGTACCGGAACCTTTCACCGAGGATGACCTGCGCGCGATCGAGGAGAAGATGCAGGAGATCATCGACGCCGATCAGGACTTCTCCTGTATCGCGATCCCGAAGCAGGATGCAGAGGAGTTCTTCGAAGAGCGCCAGAACCGGTATAAGCTTGAGTTGATCGAGGAGATCCCCGATGACCCGGTGACCCTGTACGAGCACGGCGACTTCACCGACCTCTGCCGCGGGCCACACGTCCCTTCAACCGGCCGCATCAAGCATATCAAGCTTCTGTCAGTCGCCGGCGCATACTGGCGCGGCAGCGAGTCGAACGTGATGCTCTCGCGCATCTACGGCACCGCGTATCCGAAGAAGGAGCAACTTGACGAGCATATCGAACTCATCGAGGAAGCCGAGCGGCGCGACCATCGGCGGCTCGGACGCGAGCTTGATCTGTTCAGCTTCCACGAGCAGGCCGGTGCCGGCCTGGTCTACTACCACCCGAAGGGCGCGATGCTGCGCCACCTGATCACCGAGTTTGCCACCAACGAGCACATCCGACGGGGCTACGAAATCGTGCGAACCCCGCACCTGGTCAAGTCCGACATGTGGGAGACCTCCGGCCACGCGCAGCAGGCCTACCCGATGTATTACACCGAGATCGAGGGCCAGAGCTACGGTATCAAGCCCATGAACTGCCCGGGGCACATCCTGGTTTACAACCAGCACACCCGCTCCTACCGCGACCTGCCCATGCGCTACTTCGAACTCGGGACCGTCTACCGCCACGAGAAGTCCGGTGTGCTGCACGGGCTCATGCGCGTGCGCGGATTTACACAGGATGACGCGCATATCTTCTGTCGCATGGACCAGCTAACCGAAGAGATCACCGGTGTGCTGGAGTTCGCCGACGACATGCTGCACGTGTTCGGCTTCGACGAGTACGAGGTCTTCCTCAGCACCCGGCCCGAAAAGTCGATCGGCTCCGATTCGGTCTGGGAGGAGGCCACCGAGGCGCTGAAGGGCGCGCTTGAAGCAAATGACCTCACGTGGGAGGTCGATGAGGGCGGCGGGGCGTTCTACGGGCCGAAGATCGATATCAAGATGAAGGACGCCCTCGGGCGGCTCTGGCAGGGACCAACGATTCAGTGCGACTTCAACCTCCCCGAGCGCTTCGATATGACTTACGTGGGCGAGGATGGCGAGGAGCATCGCCCGGCGATGGTCCACCGCGTGGTGCTGGCCGGGATCGAGCGGTTCATGGGCGTGTTCATCGAGCAGTGCGCGGGCGAGTTCCCCATGTGGATCGCGCCGGTGCAGGTGAAGATCCTGCCCATCAACGACCGCAACTTCGACTACGCGGAGGAGGTCGCCTACCAGCTTCGCTGCGAGGACCTTCGCGTGGAGGTGGACACCGAGAGCGGAACGCTGGGCAACAAGATCCGCAAGGCGGAGCAGGAGAAGGTCCCCTACATGCTGATCGTCGGCGATAACGAAGAAGAGTCCGGCGAGGTGGCCGTGCGCAAGCGCGGCGAGGGCGATCTCGGCCCGCGGCCGCTGCCTCAGTTCATCGAGGATGTCCTTCCCGAGACACAGCCTGACGCGCGCTACTGCGCGGTTCCGGGCGGCGGAGCCCCGAGTGAGGAGTAACCGGGAACCGGGTCCGACAGTGTCGTCGTTGAATCCACCGGCGCCCCGCGTGTCTTATGCGCGGGGCCCATACTCGCGGCCGACTGCCCCGTCATCGAACTGAGGTAGGCCCCATGCGCGCGTCCGAGTTGCGCAAAATGCGGAAGCTCGAGGACACCTACTGGTGGTTCGTGGGACGTCGGCACCTCGTCCGAGACCTTATCGAACGCTTCGCACCGGATCGCGACCCTCTGACGATCCTCGACGCCGGCTGTGGCACCGGCGGCACCCTCGAGCACCTTCGCGGCATGGGGGAGCTATGGGGCTGCGACATCGCTACGGAGGCACTGGAGGCCTGTCGGGCTCGCGGTTTCGAGCACATCGAGTGCTGCTCGGTCCAGAGCCTCGATTTCCCTGACGAACGCTTCGACGTGGTCATCAGTTGTGACGTGCTCGAACACATGGAAGCCGATGACCGGGCGATGGCGGAGATGGCGCGCGTCCTCCGCCCGGGCGGGATCCTGGTGCTGACGGTCCCCGCGCACCGCTGGCTGTGGAGCGCCCACGATGAGGCGCTCGACCACCTGCGCCGCTACGAGACTGCCGGTCTTCGCCGGCTGATCGAGGGCGCGGGTCTCGAAATTGAGCTTTACTCCAAGGCGGTCGCCATCTCCATGCCCGCGATCCTCGCTTCGGTCGCATACAGGCGCCTTCGCCGCCTGTTCAGCGGGCGGGGCGAGAAGGCGGACCAGACCGCTTTGTTTGAACTTCCCACCCCTCTGAACCGCGCGCTGATCTGGATGCTCGATGTCGAGACGTGGCTTATGCGGTACATCTCGCTGCCCATCGGCGCCTCGCTGGTGGCGGTGGCGCGAAAGAGCGAAAGAGCGAGCGACTGATGCCTCACAGGGCCAGTCACGACGGAGGCTCACCTGTCGGTCGTACCATGCCTCGCGGGAATCGGCGCCCGGGCAGGGAATGAGCGGGGTCTGCGCGAACGAGGGGTAAGAGGCGTCCACCGTCCAGAACTTCTCAGCCCGCTGTATCAATCGGAGGTGCAGAGACCGATGAGTGATCACCTCAACGTCGGGCCGTGCACAATCGATGAACTTCCGCAACTGCGCAATCTGCTGAACGACGTCTTCATCTCCGAGCGGGATGCGGAGGGGGACCTGTTCGATTACGCGCCTCTGCTCTACAACGAACAGAACGTCGAGAACCTGCGGGTGGTGCGCGAGGGCCGCACTATCGTCGGCCACGCCGGCATCCTGCCGCGGCCGATCCGGTGGCGGGGCCAGGACCTCGAGGCGGGGCTGATCGGCGGGGTCTGCGCGC
This sequence comes from uncultured Armatimonadia bacterium, assembly GCA_964484945.1. GTDB lineage: Bacteria > Armatimonadota > Zipacnadia > Zipacnadales > UBA5352 > UBA5352. The sequence continues at coordinate 7,269 of CAZAHB010000118.1, forward strand.
GCGAGGACCGCCGCGGCGAGGGTATCGGCACCGTCGCGATGGAGGACGCCGCCGAGCGCATGGCGGCTCTCGGCCTTGACTTCGGTGTGCTCTGGACCGGCAGCCACGGCTTCTATGAGCGCCTGGGCTGGCGCACTGCAGGTGGCGTGACCGTCATGGGAATCCAGGAGGCCGCGGGCCAGTCAGAGCCCTTCCGCGAGGTCATGCAACTGTCCGATAGCCCGTTCGGCCCCGAAGATTGCCATAGCCTTCACGAGAAGACGCTGCGCCACGAGGTCATCCGCTCGCAGGAGGAGACGCGGATTCTGATGACCGCGCCCCGGCGCGGCACGTGGATCGCGCTCGAAGGCGGGCGGCTGTCAGGCTACGCCACCTTCCTGGGCGAGATGATACGCGAGCTTGAGGGCGACGCGCAGGCCTGCGCGTCGCTGCTGGATCACGCCGCCTCGCACGGCGCGCGGTGCTGCCCCTTCCCGCTCAATGATCCGCGCATCGACGCCGTCAGGGACCTGGTGCCCGTCAAGCTCAAGCGCAAGCCACTGGGAATGTTCCTCATCGCCACGCGCGAGACCCTCGTGCGGAAGATCGTCGATGAAACTGAGCGTGGAGCGGAGGATCTCGGCATCGGTCCGGAGGCCAGTGACGAGGTGCTGATGGCCCGCATCTTCGGACAGCCCACCCGCGAGCCGTCAGTCGAACCCCTTCCGCTGGATATCCACATCGGCTATCTGGATCATGTGTGAGGGCAGTCGCCAGTCGCCAGTCGCCAGTCGCCAGCAGACAGCAGACAGCAGACAGCAGACAGCTAACAGCTAACAGCTAAGAGCTAACAGCTAACAAAGAGCCGCATGTATGTCGTTTGTAGGACGGGCTGCCAGCCCGTCGTCGGTTCATCTGGCGGATTGACGACCTGCCGCAAACGCTCTGGACATCATCAGCACCCGGGGGGAACTCTCGACACCAGCCTGCTATCACCCGAAGGGAGGCCCCATATGCATCGCGTCCTCGCCATCATGGGCAGTCCGCGTAAAGGCGACAGCTACCACCTCTCCCGGCAGGTCGAGGCCACCATGACCGGCCTCGGAGACGTCGAGTTCGACTACATGTGGCTGCACGAGGCTGATCTGCAGATGTGTCGCGGGTGCTACGCCTGCCTGTGGCATGGAGAGGAGAACTGTCCGCTCGATGACGACCACGCCGAGATCGAGCAGCGTATACTCGCTGCCGACGGCGTCATCTTCGCCTCACCGGTCTACGCCATGAGCATGACCGCCCATATGAAGAACCTCCTCGACCGACTCGCCTACACCATGCACCGCCCGCGATTCTTCGACCAGACCGCACTGATAATCGTCTCCGCCGGCGCCGCCGGTATCAAAGAGACACAAAGCGCCGTCGCAGCCGTGCGGTACATGGGCTTCGACATGGCCGGCGGTCGGCTTGGGCTGCAGATGCTCCCAAAGCCACGAACGCGCGCGGAGAAGCGGAACATCCACGTCGAGACGCAGCGCGCCGGGCGGCGCTTCTTTGACGCACTGGATCGCCAGGGGCGCTCCGCACCCTCATTCATGGACGTGGCCTATTTCCGCATCCAGCAGGCGACCTACGAGGTCAACCGCGACGAGCAGCCGGCCGACTACGAGTACTTCTCCGAGCGCGGGTGGTTCGACAGATCGCAGCGCTGGTACGTAAACGCGCCGGTGAACCCTTTCTATGATCTCGGCGCCCGCCTGGTCGGTCGGATGGCCCGCCGCAAGATCGAGGGGAGGAGACGCGCCCTCGAGGGCGAAAGGGGCGACCAGCCTGACGACTGACATCTCCGTCCGAAGGGGGACGCGCCCGTGCAACTGTCAGACATCGTCGTTTTTGCCTTTGCCGCGCTCATGCTGTCCGCTGCGAGCACCGTCTGCGCCGCGGAGTTCTTTGTCTCTACTGACGGGAATGACGAGTGGTCCGGGACCATCGCTGAGCCCGACGGTCAGGACGGTCCCTTCGCGACCCTCCACCGCGCCCGCGACGCCGCTCGCGAGGCGATACGCACCGGCGACACGCCCGTGACCGTGACTATTCGCGAGGGCACATACTACCTCGACGAGCCGCTTGAGCTTGGCCCCGAGGATTCCGGGACCGCCGACGCGCCCGTCACCTGGCAGGCGATGAGCGGCGAAGAGGTCGTGCTCTCCGGAGGGCGTCCCATTGATACTGAGTGGGAGCCACATGAAGGGGAGATCGTGGCCACAACGCTGCCGGACGTCGCCGAGGACGACTGGTACTTCCGGCTGCTGCGGATCGATGACGACTGGGCGCTCCGCGCGCGCTACCCCAACTTCGACCCGGAGAATCCCTACACGGGTGGCTGGCTGTTCGCGAAGCGCAGCAATCGGGCTGAAGGAGCCTTCGGCGCTGCGGTCGGCAATATCCACAACGCCGGCGATATGATGCAGTGGACCGTCGAAGTCCCCGAGACCGGCGAGTACAACGTCTTCCACTACTACGCCGCCGAGAACGAACCCTGGGGTCGCACGGACATGGGCGGACGCGTGGCGTTCATCATCGACGGCGGAGAGCCGGTCGTGCTGCAGAACCTGCAGGACACCGGCAGCTTCGGCACAATGCGGTGGTCTGACGTCAACGCGACCGTTCACCTCGAAGAGGGCGAGCACACCATCCGGTGGGTGAACCAGAAGGGCGGCGGGCTCAACTACGATGCCTTCGTCCTCTCCAACGACCTGGACTGGCGCCCCGAGGGCACACCACCCGAGCCGCCCGAGGATGGCTCCATGGTGATCGTGCACGCTGAGACGTTCGAGGAATGTCGCGGGAAGGAACTGTCCGTCAACCTCCCCGCCAGCAAGCGCTACTTCGGCTTCGAGCCGGAAGACGTGCCGCGCATCGATGACTTCTCGGACGTGCAGATGCACGTGTTCCCCGCGTGGGGCTGGGTAAGTTCCATCGAGCCCATCGAGACCCTCGACTACGAGGAGGGCCTCGGAGTCATCGCCGGTCGCGAGGCCAACCAGGAAATCCGCGTGGGCAACCGCTTCTACCTCTCTGGCGCGTACGAACTGCTCGATCAGCCCGGCGAATGGCACCTCGACCGCGAGAGCGGGCGGCTTTACTACTGGCCGCGCGATGGCGAGCACGAGACCGCCGAGGTCGTAGCTCCCGTCCATGACCGCATCATCCACCTGCGCGGTGAGCCGGGGGGCGATGCCGGGCACGTCCGCTTCCTCGGGCTCACCTTCAAGGACACGCGCTACACCCCGCGCATCGGCAGCCCCTACTCACCCCCGGATGCCGCGATCTGGCTGGAGCACGCGCGCGGCTGCCTGATAGAGGACTGCCGCTTCACGCGGACCGGTGGCAGCGCGCTGAAGCTGCTCGGCGACGCGCGTGAGAACCGTTTCCTCGGCAACACCGTGGAGCACGTGGGGCAGAACGGAGTGTACATGGACCGCGTGGATGATGGCGACCTGCACACCGCGCCGATGGAGAATACGGTTGCGGGCTGTCATATGCACCACATAGGGCTCGTCTACAAGCACGTGGCGGGCGTCTACATTGGCTCCCGCGACCCGTCGCTTGCACAGGAACCGGGGAACCTGATCGCGCACAACCACATCCACGACGTGCCCCGCTACGCGGTCGGTATCAAGATGAGCCAGGGGAACACGGTGGTCGAGTACAACGAGATCCGCCGCACGAACCTCGAGACCAACGACACCGGCGGCATCGAAAGCTGTGTCCGCAACGAGGACGCGGCCGGCAATACCTTCCGCCACAACCTCGTGGTCGATTCGGTGGGGCTTAAGCACAAGCCGGAGGGCGGCGTGATCACGCCCTACTACACGTGGGGCATCTACCTCGATGACCATTCTTCGAACGCGCTGGTCTACGGCAACATCTGCGTGCGCAACTGGCGCGGCGGCACGGTCGTACACGGCGGCCGAAAGAACGTTATCGAGAACAACATCTTCGTGGACTCGCACCTCGCGCAGGCGGAGTTCAACAATATCGGCACCGCGATGGTGCAGAACGTCTTGCGCCGCAACATCTGCTACCGCCCCGATGGGGAGACGCTGATGCTCCGCTCCAACGGCTTCACCGAAGACGTCCTTGCCGAGTGTGATTACAACCTCTACTGGAGCGAGGGTGCACCGCCCGAGGAGCTTGAGTTTGTCGGCAACTCTCTGGAGGCGTGGCGCGAGAAGGGCTATGACCGCAACTCGGTTGTCGCGGATCCGCTCTTCGTCGATCCACAGGCAGATGACTACCGCCTGCAGGACGAATCGCCGGCATTCGACCTCGGCTTCGAGCGCATACCGATCGAGCGCATCGGCCTCGCCGGGTACGAACGCGAGAACTACTGAACGTCACGCAAAGGACCCGGGCCGGCGGTGGCGAACAGGCCGTCCGGCCCATCACACAGTTGACAGGGAGAGAGACCAATGATCATCGGCAATTGCACCTACAGCGTGCGCGACTACCTGCGCTCGGGCGAGATGGATCTGCTGGAGTTCGCCGCCTACAACGCGGATATCGGCATCACCGCGCTGGAGTACAATGACATGTTCTTCGAGGACTTCAGCGACGAGACGATCGCGGAGGTGCGCCAGTCCGCGGAGGATGCCGGATGCTCGATCGTCTGCCTCACCTGTGGCGGCAACCTCGCCTCGGATGATCCCGAGGAGAATGCCGAGCAGGTCGAGGTCTTCAAGGAGCGCCTGCAGAACGCTCATGACCTCGGCGCAGGCGCGGTGCGCTTCAACATCGGCTCCACCGGCGACGAGGAGCGGGACCTGACCGTCGGCGTCGAGCGCGTCATCAACGGGTTCAACCAGCTTCTGCCCATGGCCCGGGAGCTTGACGTGAAGATCACCATCGAGAACCACGGCGGCGTGAGCAAGTGGGCGAACCCGATCCTCGAGGTAATCCTCGGCACGGACCCCGAGTGGATCGGCTCCTGCCCGGACTTCGGCAACTTCAAGCCGATGGAGTACCGCTACATCGAACTGGCGAAGGTCATCCCGTTCGCGTATCACTCGCACGCGAAGACCCACGAGTTCGACGAGAACGGCGAGGATGCGGAGTACTCCATGGAGCGGGTCATCAACATCTACAAGGCGGCGGGTGTGGACGGCGTGCTGTCCATCGAGTTCGAGGGTCCCATCGACCAGAAGGAGGGCGTCATCAAGACCCGGGACCTGATCCAGCGGTATCTGTAGAGCCGGGGGACGCGTTGTCCGGAGCACTGGACCGCGCCTTGACGCGCAAGCCAGGCGTTAGTGACAGAACCCGGAGTCCAGGCGCCCTCGCGTGGATGCTCAAGTCCGTCCTAACTACAAGAACGCGGAGTCCAGGCGCCCTCGCCTGGACGCCGTCAGGGGGGCGCACACATGCCTAACGATGATGAAGTCATCCGCGAGTTCCGGAAGCGCCGCCGCAAGCTCCCGCATTGGGACACACCCGGGGAAACTGTATTTCGTCACGACGTCAACCGATCCCGCATTCGGCTCGCGCCTGTGCTTGCGCAACGCGGCCAGGTTCGTCTATGACTGTCTGCTGCACGACGACGGCAAGCGCTATGCACTCAGCACGTTCGTGGTCATGCCAAATCACTTCCACGTGATCCTGCTGCCGATGCCGCGGGGAAATGGCTTCGTGCCTCTGTCCGAGATCATGCAGACGATCAAGAGCGTCAGTGCGCATCGCATCAACAAGCTCTTCGGTCGCCGCGGCTCGGTCTGGCTCGAGGAGTCGTTCGACCGCAGCGTGCGCAACAAGGCGGAGTACCACAGCAAGTGGTGGTACATTCGGCGGAATCCGGTTCGGGCGGGACTCGTGGATGATCCCGAGGACTGGCCGTGGTTGTGGCCGCAGCCTGAGTGAACGACGTCCAGGTGAGTTCGCACGCGAACTCCTGGCGCCTGGACTCCGACAGCGGGAAGGGCGATTGCTCCATGAACGTCGCTATCATCGGCTGTGGCAAAGTCTCGCGAGGTCATATCAAGGCGTGGCTCGACCGCGATGACGCGCAGGTCACCATGCTCGTGGATGTCGCGGAGGACCTCGCGCGAGATTCCCGCGAAAAACACGATCTGCCCGATGACATCGCGATCTCTACTCGCTACGAGGACGCGCTGGATTCCGATGAGATCGATATTCTCGATGTCTGCACCCCCAGCCACCTGCACACCGACCAGATCATCGCCGCGTTACAGGCCGACAAGCACATGGTGGTCGAGAAGCCCACCGGCTATTCGCTCGAAGAGTGCCGCAGGCTCCGCTACGCGCGGATGCAACACCCCGAGCCAAAGGTCGCGGTCGCCTACTCGCTGCGCTACTACCCCGTCAATGTCGAGGCGAAGCGGCTGCTGAACGAGGGCGCGATCGGTGACGTCATCGCCGGACAGTTCACCTGGAACCACCCGCATGACTTCGAGGACCACGAGCCGCGCTATCCCGATCGCTCCGCGCCCGGTTACGGACTGCTCGCGGACCTCGGTGGGAAGTACATCCCGTCCTCGGAGGCCAGCGGCCCCACCCATCCCTTCGACCTCGCGCGCCACATGATGGGCCTGCCCGCCGAGGAGGTCTTCGCGTATCGGAAGCGCTACGGCATCACCTGCGTGGCGACCTTCGAGGGCGGCGCGACGTGCACCATCGTCGGCGGCTCCTCGCCGATGCAGGGGCTGCGGAACCCGAATGTCGTGCTCGTGCAGGGAACGCGCGGGACCATTGCTACGCACATGAACAGGGACAATGAATACACCGGAATCATCGCCGATGAGGACGGTGAGCGGCCGATCGAGGCGGGCTCGGATACCGGTCACGGAGACGTGACCCGCACCGAGAACATCCTGGCCGCCATCCGGGAGGACGCTCGGCTGATCGCGCCGCTGGAGGACGCGATCACCACCAGTGAGTTCCTGCACGCGATCTGGGACTCGTACGAGCATGGGATACGGATTCCGGTGCACCGGGCGCATAAGACAGGGTAGTCGCAAGTCACAAGTCGCAAGCAACGACGAACGGCAGGCAACGGCGGGAGGGCGCGACTATGGCCAGTGATGGCCGCTGGATACATCCGAAGTGCGAGCTTTTGCCACATCAGATGTCCGGCCCGTTCGTGACCCTCGACGACGGGACGCTGCTGGCCGTCGAGGGCAACAAGGTCATGATCTCCGTCGATGACGGGGCGACCTGGACCGCGCGCAATACGCTCTACGATGGCGAAGGGCCGGGCGTCCCTGACGGCGGCGAGAGCCCGAAGAACCGCTCACCGCTGATCCGCACCCGCGCCGGGACGCTCATCATGGTCTACACCGACATGGCGACGCGCGTCTGGGAGTGGGACGAAGAGACGCGGGAGCCCACGCCCGGCACGCACTCGGAGATCTGGACCATCCGCTCCATCGATGACGGCTGGAGCTGGGACCACCGCCAGCAGATCAACACGGGCATCGTGTGTGTCACCGGGATCATCCAGCGCGTGTCCGGCGAGGTCGTGGTGCCATGCCAGCCGTACATCCGCGATCCCTGGCGCTGGGTCACCCAGGCGGCGGTCACCGATGACGAGGGGGCATCGTGGCGGCTCGGCAACATTATCGACCTTGGCGGCCACGGGAATCATGATGGCGCGATCGAGGCCGCGATCGTGGAGTTGAAGGACGGGCGCGTGCTGATGTTGCTGCGCACGAACCTCGACGAATTCTGGGCCGCGCACTCCGACGATGGGCGCTATTTCCGCGAGCTTGGCCCCAGCGGCATCGACGCCTCCGCCGCGCCGGGCTACCTGCTGCGCCTCGACAGCGGCCGCATCGCGCTGGTGTGGAATCGGTACGCGTATGAGGATGGGACGGTCCCGCCGATGTGGGGTGGGGATGCGCAGTGGTCCGAGCGCCCGGCCTCCAGCCAGCGCCAGGAGCTTTCGATCGCCTTCAGCGAGGACGAGTGTGAGACGTGGACCGAGCCGGTGGTCATCGCCCGGGTCATGGACGGCGCCGTCGCCTACCCGAACGTCTGGGAGCGGCGCCCCGGCGAGTTGTGGATCACCTCGGGCTTCCGCCCCCGCCCCGCTCTGTGCTTCGGGCTGAACGAGGAGGACTTCGTGGGGTGAAATCGTCAGGAGGGGTCCCTCCACACAGGCCTGCAATGCGCACCACCTCACCACCCCCATGCTCCGCTGAGACGTAATTGATTGACCCTCTCGTAAGAGTTGGTTTCTTCGTGAAGGTGTAGAGGCTGATGTCGAGAATAGTGTCGTAATTCAGTTGAATGTGCGCTAACCAGACGGTCCGCGTCCCGGGAGGGTCCTCCGATGCATCGCCCCGCGAAGTCGCTCGCGCTCCTGACGATCGTGCTTGTCAGTGCTGGTTTGATTTTCATTGGCTGCTCCGGCGATCACGGCCCCACACTCCCATCACCGGACGGACCCGGCGGTGGTGGCGATGATGGTGGCGGCGATGTCATAGAGACCGTAGACATCAACGGCGGGGGGGGGGACAAGGGGAGGTTCGACAACAGGGCCCACGTCGAATGTGATTCCGCGCGCATCGACGGGGAGGTCATCGGTGCGGATGGCTCCGGCGCCGGCGAAGCCGGCGTCTCGATCACCATCCGCTCTGCTGGCGACGTCGAGATCAACGGGACGGTGCGGGCCGGCAGCGGCGGGGCGGGCACCGATCGGCCGCACACGGTCACAGAGGCCGGTGGCAGCGCCGACGGTGGTGATGGCGGATCGATCACGATCATCGCGGGAGAGGCGCAGGCCTCCGAGAGTACCACTGAGCAGGCGGACGGCCCCGGTATCACCCTCGGCCCCGATGCAAGCCTGACCGCGGGCGACGCCGGTGACGGTGGCGCTTCGCTGACGGGCGGGGCCGGAGGAGAGGGTGGCTCCATATCGCTGCAGTGCGCCGCTGGAACTCTCAGCATCGATCAGCATCCCGGTCTGCTGCATCTCGGGCTGGGTGGCAATGGGGGCCTCGGCTCGGTGCAGGGCGAGGACCTGCTGACTACAGAGGCGCCCGAGCAGCTTGCCAACCATGGTGGCGATTCGGGCTTCTTTACGTTCAGTTGTGCGGAGTTGGTCGGCATCGCGATGCAGGACTCCCCGGCTGCGGGCGATGGCGAAGGGAGCTTCTTCTGCGTCTGGGATACCGGCGTCGTTACCGGCGGGATCGGCGGAGATGCCGGAGACTACTACTTCGGCGTGGACCCCGACACCGGGGACTCTACATGGCCCATGGATGCGGCGGAGTACGAAAGCACTTCGCCTTCACCCCAGGCCCGCACATCGCAGACGGACGAGCCTCAGAGGAGTGGTGTTAACGGCTATAATGATGCCATTGGAGCCGATGGGGGAGATGGTGAGCTTCGAGGAGGCAATGGCGGTGATCGGATTAGGCGATGTC
>CAZAHB010000118.1:16694-16976 GCA_964484945.1 uncultured Armatimonadia bacterium
GTCGCCCACCTCGACTGCCCGGTGCCAATGGAGAGGGGGCTCAATTGTGGGGCGGGAATGGAGGCCAGACGTGGCCGCGAGAGGTCGATGTCAACGGTGTGACAGGCTACGTGATAAACGAGACAATCCGGCCGGGCCGCGGCGGTGACTGCCGCGTGTTCGCGTCGGATGGGAACGACGGTGCACCAGGACAGAATGGGGGCATCGGGGGTTGGGCCCGCGCCGTAGGCGGTCATGCGGGTGGTGCCACAATTCCGTTCGCTTTTCCTGTCACCAATGTAG
>CAZAHB010000119.1:0-16940 GCA_964484945.1 uncultured Armatimonadia bacterium
CCCGAGCGTTGATGGCACCGACCGGCAGGCCGTCGCCGTTGTACTCGACGACCTTCCACCTTTTGAGCCAGTAGCTGGTGGAGCCGGCCCCGATATTCGGATCGGAGTGGCGCAGCACCAGCGCGTTGGCCACACCCGGCGTGGGATCGACGTAGGTCGCAAGGTCCCACGGCAGGTTCGCCGCCCCCTCCCGGTAGGGCGCCCAGTCCGGCGCGATAGCGGCGACGCCGTAGGGCTGCGGGGGTGTCGAGGTACCGTCCGGGAAGACCGTGCCCTCGGGCACCAGCGCGAATGTCTGGTCGGTCATCGGCGCAGGCGGATTACCGAAGTCATAGGCCGTGTACCCTGTGCCATCGACCCAGGTCATCAGGGAGACGCCGGACGGACCGGGGTCGGCGGCCGTCTGCTTCGTCACGAGCCCCACTGAGCTGCCGAGAGGCGTGTCGCCCCAGTAGAAGAGCGAGTAGCCGCGCCCGTCGCTTCCCGGCGCAAGCTCCCAGTGCTTCTCCGCATCGGCGGGATTCAGCGGGTCATCAGGCACCGCCGGCGCGGCGCCGAAGGTGTCCTGCGCGACGATCTGCGTCGCGTTGAGGCAGACGCAATCGCGCGCGAGCAGCGCTACCTTGGTGTTCAGCGAATCCGCTACGGGCGTGGTGACGGTCGCCGGATGCGCCTCGTGATCGTTCGGCGCGAGAAGCTGTCCGTCGATGTAGATGGTGCCGCCCGAAACGATCGTCATGTCATACAGCCGCAGGTCGCCGGACTGCGTGCCCGCGGGCAGGCGCCCTGAGACTCGCACGTTACCCTCGGCCACGATCAGCGGATAGCGGACCTCGGTGTTCGGGCCGGTCAGCCACGGTGTCGGGTAGTCCAGCACGATCGTGTTGAGCCCGGAGTTGCTCCCGGCGTTCGGGCCCTCGGGGATCCGCCATGTCTTGTCATGCCGCGTGATTCTGATGCCCGGCTGGCCGGCCTCATGATAGGGCCACCAGACCTCGTCGGCGCCCACCGCGCCGGGATCGGTCCCCGTCGCGAAGTTACCGGCCGCGTCCTCGCTGGGCAGAAACTCGATCTCGACGGCGGGTGGCGAATACGTCGTGAACAGCGCGTTCCAGCCACTGTCGGGCATGGGCGTGCCGCTGCCCGTGGGCCGCTGCCAGTCATCGATCAGATGATCGATGTCATGATCGAACTGGATCTCGCTGAAATTGTCGATGTAGATCCCGTTGCCGAAGCCCCACTGCCCGTTGTTGACGTACGAACCGGCGCCGCCGGGCTGAACGAGTTGCCCGGTCTCGCGCGCGAGGCGCTTGAAGCGATCGAAGTTCGTCACACCCTCACCGAGCGTCAGTGACGGCGGCGCCAGTCGCTCGGCGAAGCGCGGCTCTCCGGCGGCGGTCAACGACGACCTGCCGTCCCGGACATCCCCGCCGAAGGCGTCGAAGCCCGCATCGTCGCTGGTAACCAGCAGGTCGGATCGCACGACTCCGGTGTCGTCGGTGATGGTGACCTGCCCCGCCCCATCAACATTGTTGAACATATCGATGCCTTCGGTGACCTCGATCCGATCGTCGCGGGGGTACTCCCCGGCGTCAATCTGACCAGGATCGAGGCGCTTGTGGAGCTGGAACTGTGTGCTGCCGACAATCTCTGTGCCCGTATCGTACGGCGCTCCGGCGACGAGAAGTTCGCCATTGACTCGCACGGGCCCGTCGATGGTCGTTGATATCCACTCGGGGGGCCGGGGCGGGTCGCCGGCGGCCGTTGTGTTGATCGCCCCGTCGGCATTCATATCGGTCCACGCCGGGATCCCCAGGAAAGCAGGCTTGCCATGATCGGTTGCATTGTGTACGTAGCGCGCATAGTTAAGCATCGGCAGGGGCTTGTATGCTACGAGCGTGCGATGCACCTGCGAGCCCTTGACGCGGCCGATTGACTCGATCTTGATGTGCCAGTTGAGCGACTCGGGGGTGGCGCCCTCACCCGGCTCCCACGGGTCGTAGGTGACCCGCAGCAGGAAGTATCCGCTGCCGACGGTCTCAATCGCGGCCACGGTGGAGAGACCGGCGGGATGTCGCGGATCGGGGAAGCGACTGAACCCGCGCCGCACGTAATTATCGCGCACCGTCAGATCGCTGACCATCGGTGCCCAGCCGCGCGCGATCTCCTCTTCGGTGTAGTAATCGTCTTCGGTCCCGGGCGTCTGGTCCGGACCATATACGGCGGGATCGACGGCGCCGGTGCTGTCAACCGGAGGAGGTACCGGCGGTCGCCAGTCGGCGCCCTCCGGAGAGTTTTCGAGCATGTAGGTTGCGTAGCGGATACCCGCCTCGGCCATGGCCTGTGCCGCGAGCGTGTCCTCATGCCTGGTGGACTGGCTCTGGTTGTAGCTCACCAGCGCCACGAAGAGGATGCCCACGAGCAGTATGGCCATCATCAGCAGGACGGCCACCATCAGCGCCTGGCCGCGGCGCGAAGCTGCACGAGTTGTCGGATGTGTTCGCCGCATTCCGTTCGGCCTCCGCCTGCCGGCTGTAGTGCTGTGTATCGCTCTCAATGACCCAGGTTCCTGACCGTCACCTGGTCTTCCAGCGTCACCCGATCAGGCGAGGCGTCCGGCGGTATGATGAGTGCTTCGGGATTGGCCTCATCCGCCTCGAGATCGATGAAACGCTGGAGCGCAAGCCGCAGGTTGATGATCTCCTGCGTCGAGTAATCAGCTTTGACGACGTAATCGTTCTCCGGTGACGCCGGGTTGTAGTTGCGCCGGTAGTAGTACTGGATGTAGACGCCGAAATCCTGGATGTCGATGTTCGCGTCGAGCAGCCGCCGCGGACTCGGCGGATTCAACTCGTTGAACCGGACCTCGGCCCGCTGGTCGTGGTCGCTGAGGACCACCGCGAACTGCTCGAGCCCGATCTCGGACTGGTTCACGTTCGATGTCTGGGAGTACGCCGTCTGATACGTTCGGCCCGATGTATCCGTCGCCCACACGACCACGTGTACGCTGCCGGGCACGACCTTCGCCTGTGGCAGCGTCCCGTTGAGCGTCGGATCGATCCGATACGCGATGGGCATGGCAGGGTCGCCCGGCTGCGCGGTGGAGATCAGGTTCCCCGATCCACAATCCGGACAGGGATCGCCGACATTGTACTGGTTGGGATCGTGAGTGGTGCCGCACAGCGGGCACAGCAGCATCCCGAGGCTGGGATAGATCGGAACGATATCCCACTGTCGCGCCGTCGAGATAGTGCCGGCCTCATCGTACTCATCACGAGTTGTGGGCGCCATGTCGGGCCGTTCGTTCTGCACGCCGATCGAGTAGTATTCGCCCGGGTCGAGCGTATCGCCGTCACCGGTCGCGTTTGACTCGTTCGGATTATCCACTTCCACCCACCGCGCGGTGGTTGCGCCGACCTGCACGACTCCACGATCGGAGTTCCAGGTCGCGATGATATTCGCACGGCGCGAGGTCGGATCCACGCTCGTGGCGGACTCCCACGTGCTGCGCACGACACTCCAGTCGGTCGGGTCCAGTATCGAGATCCGCGGATCCAACTCCGAGGCGCCCAGCTGCATGAGCGGATTGGAGGCGCTCCAGGGATTCACGTCGTTGACCTCGATATTCCCCGTGTTCTGGAACCCGGCCCAGGCACCGTGCCGCGCCTGATACAGCGTGTGGTTGGCAGTCGGCGCGAGCGTCTCGCCGGCTACGCGGTCCGGATAGAACTTTAGGTTCTGGTGTATGTAGAAGATGTCCGTGGAGCCGCACTCAGGGCACTCGGTGATATAGCCCTCGTGAACGCGGGTGGTGCAACCGGGAGCAGTGCACACCGACTGGCTGACCGGGATATCGAAGTCCCCGCGCGGCGACAGAACGTTGCGGACGGGATTGCCGGTATTGATGTTGGTGAACTGCCACCAGACCGCATCCGCGTTTTCATAGCGGGTGTAGTAGCCCTCTTCGCGCACGAGCACGAAGGGGTTGGTCCGCCCGTACGAGGCAGTGTTACTCCGCAGTGCCGCCCGCAGGCGGGTCGCGACGATCTGCCCGCTCGAGTCCGTTCGTGGCGCCAGCGGCTCGATCAGGTCGCCGGTCGCGGTTCGCGCCGGACCCACGAAGACGATCTCGGACGGGTTGGGGATGCGCTCGTCATCTGCGGTCCCGAGGATCTGGTCGGGGCCTTTGAGCGTGATGCCGGGCACGGGATAGATGTACATGGCATTGGATATCTCGCGGCGCATCTGCTTCATGGCAGTGCGCCCCGCGTTCTGCATGGTCACTCGCGACTGGCCGACCGTGACCATGTCCAGACTGGCAATCATTGGCGCGAAGAGCATCCCGAACAGGATCACCAGAATGGCCAAAACCACGAGGACCTCTATAAGGGTGAAGCCTTCGCGGCCGCCATTGAGTTTGTCGATCCTATTCATTTTCCGTCCGACACTTCGTCGCATCATATCTCCTGTCCTCAGCCGCGCATCGTCCGCTGGCTCTCGCCTTTGAAGTCGCTGGCGACCGTCGGAGTGTCGTCCTGTTGAGACATCACGCAGACGGTTGTTTGGCTCTCTCAGTATACCCGACCAACCGGTCTGTTACCCGGCGTCTTCATGCCCGACTTTCCACGCTGCGTCGGGGCCGGAAGCCCCATCCGTCATGAACGATTCACGTATCCGCTCAACGCTGCCGTCCCAGAAAAGGACCTGATAGGCGCCTTCGTCGCCGACCTCGACGGCGTCGGCATGGAACGGGCACCACGTGATGACCGCATCATCGTCAGGCTGCCAGTTGAGCGGCGTCACGGGCATGGCCGGCGTGGACGTATTCCCGTCAATATCAGCCGCGGGCTGAAGCTGGCGGCGATAGTAGTCGTCGGTGTCATCGGTGATGCCGCGCGTTTGCAGATACGAATACGCGTTGAGCGGCACCAGCACGGCCGCATCCTGGTCAAGCCGCTGATAGCTTTCGTAGAAGTACTGCTTCTGCACCTGCGATTCAGCGTCACTGGGGCAGTGCAGTGAGCGGCGTCGCGGGATATAGCCCGTCTCATACAGGCCCATCAGCCCGGGCCCCTCCGGCGGATTCGCTTCCGGATCGTTCGGATCGTCAGCCTGAGTGATATAGAATGGCGGGACGCCGCCCTCATCCATATGATATGCCTTGATGGCGGTGCCGATCTGCTTCAGTTGCGCCTTACAGGTCATCGCGCGGTTGCTTGTGTGCAGCGTCTGTCCGATCGGGACTAAGAGCCCCACAAGCAGCACCGCGATGCCGATGACGACCATCAGTTCGGTGAGCGTGAATCCTTTTCGCGCAAAACCGCTGCATCTGTATCGCGCGTGTTGTCTCGGTGCGCCCATTACAGACCGCCTCTCCTCTCGCTGTCTGGCAGCGGTCATCACATCAATGGCTCCGGCTTGAGGAATGTCGCAATATCGACCATCTGCACGCGGCCGCCGTCACCGCGCCACCAGCCCTGCACGATCATCGACACGCCCTGGACCGAGAGTACACCCCTGACCTCCGGTTCGTTGAGGGTGATCGCCAGTGTGTTGCCGGGAATGGTGTGCAGTTCCCCTGTGACATTCTTGAGCATCTCGGTCCCGTCACCGCGCACGTAATCGACAGCCATGTAATCGACCACGACCATCTGGTCGGCGACCGACTGCGGAAAGAGCAGGCGCGTGTAGGCCGCGGCGTCCGGGTCGGGCTCGATGCGATAATAGCGGTAGTCCACGTCACGCTGATTGGTATAGGTGTTGGCGACCGTCTCCTCGACGAACGCTTCGGGCGTCTTCTGCACCACGATCGTGTGCGCGTTGATGGTGCGGTAGAAGATGCGCAGGCTGCGCCCCCGGGCCTGGGCGGGCGTCAGCGGCGCCGCGGCATCCTCCCAGTCAAGCCTCAGCCGACCCTCGACGAAGTCAAGGTGCACCCAGGCATCCGCGTCGGTGAATGCCTGTCCGCTGAGCAGATCGACAACGAGCACGTAGACGGGCGGGTCGAACGCATTGCCCAGCAGATCCTGCGAGAACAACGGGGTCTGCTCGTCGATACCCCTGAACGCAAGGTCGATCTGGTAGGGTGGCTGGGTGGGCGCAGCGGTCTGCTCCATCATCACCGGCACCCGCCGCGGATTGTCGTTCGTGTCCGGCTCGGTCTTGAGCTGGTAGTTGACCTCCATGGACTGGCCACTGTCGGCACCCGGCAGCAGCAGCGCAGCTCCGAACGTGCTCTCAAGCACCGCTGTGAAGGGCGCGACGTCTGCGGCCCCACCGACCACGGGCGTGTAGGGCACGCGGCCCTCGGCCTCCGACTGAGCGGGCATGACATTCTGAAAAGCAGGAGCGGTAATGAGAGTTGCGCGCACCGGAGCGGCGGCCGGGTTGGAGTTGACGTTCTCGACAACCTCGCCCTGGACCCCGTGCCGATGACCGTTCGCATCGACCCACACGTAGTCAACCCGCGCCTGGGGATACTGCGATGGTGCGTACAGGAAGCCGTCCTCGTCGAGGAAGAACTGATCGTCACCCAGCGCCGGGCCATGTTGCTCCCAGTCGGCCTGGTCGCGATATCCAGGCTGCAATGCGTCCACTCTGTAGACCTGCAATGAGTTGCCGACCGCGCTCAGGTCCTGGACCGTTGCCAGCCCGAGGTTGAGCGGGTAGACCGACACCGTCTCCCCCTCCTGGACAGTCGGAACCACGAAGCTCTCGCTTCGGACTTCGATCAGGTCGTCGCGCGGGTTCCCCGGGATCGGGTCCATGGTCTCGTCGGGGTACAGCGCCGGGGGGATCACCGAGGCATCGATCGGATCGTGTCCGGTGATGGCATCGGGAATACGGTAGGGCCGGTTCTTCAGCTGCCCCACCCGCGCCTCGACGCGGCGGACCATCTCGGTGCGGATGCGTTCGCTCTCGAGGTTCCCGAACAGCGCCGGGAAGCCCCGGGCAACCGCGTAGATGCCGACCAGCAGGATTGACATCGCCACAAGCAGCTCGGTCAGCGTCATACCGGATCGCCCCGGTCTGACGCTCTTCCCTCGCATAGCGGTCTTTGGCTGTCTGCCCTTCAGCATCAGTTGACTCCCGTGATCAGAAATGCCCGCGCGGGCGAATGAGTGCGACAGGTGCGCCGTCAGTCCTGCTTCTCGAACAGGCTGGCGCCGCCGTCAACGGCCTGCCAATCCCGCACCAGGATCGTGTTGTGATCCATACTCAACTGGATCATCGTATCCCGCTGCTTGCCCTCATCGGAGTAGAAGTCGCGATGGAACGTGCAATGTGTCACCACCGTGTACTCCGGCGCGTATATGTTCCGAAGCCGCGGGTAGTACTTCCAGCCGCGGTCCAGCCAGGCGGGTTTCGGATCATCGGGGGGCATCAGCGGGTCCTGCCGATCCCATCCGAGTTCATCATACCCGTTATAGTTGTAGGTGATCATCTCGTTGCCGGTCGCAGTGTCCACGGCAAATTCCCACGGCTCGGACGCCCCGGGATTCTCCGCGAGGCTGATGCGACCGTTGTAGCTGCAGTAGCGGCGATCCTTGGCGTCCTCCTCCTTGCCGTAGATTATCTTGTCATCGGGACAGAGGAGGTAGCTGTAGTTGTCGATGAACTTCGGGTACAGTGCCGAGAAGCCACCCGTGTAGATCTGGGCGGTTTCGTTGTAATCAGGTTGCGGCGGGAACCGATGGTATTCGCGCTTGTACTCCTTCAGCGCGCCGACCAGTTCAGCGAGATTCGTGCGGCATTTGTTCTGCCGGGCCTTCTCGCGCGCCGAAGAGAAGACGGGGAAGAGAATCGCCACAAGGACCACAATTATCGATATGACGACGAGCATCTCCACCAGCGTGAATCCGCTCCGCCTGTCACTTCGCGTCATTGTCGGGTGCCTCCCAGATGATGCTGGCGGACCGCCCTGCGTAGCTTTCGGGTCGGTCATGGATTGGGCGCGGTCGCCACGATGACGCCCGCGCCATCCGCTAGTTTTCTACCCTGCGTGAAGCGCCCCTAAACCTGCGGCAGGATCGGCGCCAGCGTGGAACTGTTGTTAGTTTAGCCAATAAGAAACCGGGACATGACCAGCGGCGTCAGAATTTCTCCAAAATAGATCATGGCCGCCCCCGCGGCCGCCATCATCGGGCCGAAGGGGATGTAATCGCGCCTGCCGACCGCGCCAAGTGCCATGCAGATCACGCCGACGAGCGCGCCGACTATGACCGCCAGCAAGAAGTACGTCAGAAACTGAAACCCCGGTCCGAGCACAGCGCCCATCGCACCCGCGAGCTTCACATCGCCCCAGCCCAGTGCGGGCCGCTTGAAGACGCGCTCAGCCATGAATGCAATCGCCATGAAGAGACCGGCTCCGACAGCCGCCCCGACCAGCGATCGCGGCAGCATCACCGTGTACTGAAGCCCCGCTGATAGCCGCTCGTCGAAGATCACGATCCCCGCCCGGCCGCCCTGCAGGAGCTGGAGCAGATCGAGCACCACACCGACTCCCGCGACGATCGCGACCGTCTCGTCGGGGATGATGTAGTGATCGAGGTCGATGAAAAAGACCACCACCAGCGCACACACCGCGATGAATGCCAGCGGCGCCTGGATCGTCGGACCGAAGACATACAGCGCGCCGACCGCGGCCACTCCCGTAAAAAGCTCCACCAGCATGTACCGCGGGCTGAAGCGTCGCCTGCAATGGCGACACCGCCCAAGCAGGCCGATGTAGCTGAACACGGGGATCAGATCGATCACGCCGAGGTCTTTCCCGCAACTGAGGCATCGTGAGCGCGGATAGATGAGCGACTCGCCCCTCGGCAACCGAAAGATCACGACATTCAGGAAGCTGCCGATCGCGGCCCCGATGAAGAAGACAATTATGGCGAGGGCCACTCCGGCGGCACCTGTGGAAATCAGCACTCTCACCTCGTTTGGCACAACGACTGAACAGCCGCCACTGACCGACGCCTCCCCGCAGGGTTCGGCATCGGGCCAGCCTGTCACGATTCGGCGGGCGGTTCAGAGACCGGCCGCCCGGGATTCATCGCCGCCCCGCGAATTGTTACCTTCTCGCTTCTCAGGGTGGGGATAATCCCGCTCAGCGGCAGGAACATCGAGATAACGATGAAACCGACAATGAAGCCGAGCACAACGATCATCACCGGCTCGATCGCGGCGGTCAGGCTTTCGACGGCCGCATCGACCTCGCGCTCGTAGAAGGTAGCGACCTTCTCGAGCATGCTGTCGAGCTGACCGGTCTCCTCGCCAATGGTGATCATCTGCACGACCATCGGCGGGAACATCTTGCTTTCGGCCAGCGGGTCCGCGATCGTGTCACCCTCGCGGATGCTCGCACGTGACAGCAGGATCGCGTCCGCGATGACGTCGTTGGCCACGGTGCCCGCAACGGTTTCCATCGCCTGCAGAATCGGAACACCCGAAGACAGCAGGGTTGAGAGAGTGCGGGCGAACCGTGAAACGGCTATCTTATGGTTCAACGGCCCGAAAACCGGCAGCTTCAGCGTCATCAGATCATAATATCTCTTGCCCGTCTTTGTTGCCTTGATTCGACCGATCGCGATCCACAGCCCCACGACGATACCGACCATCAGGTACCATTTCTGAACGACGAAATCGCTGAGGTTCATCAGGAACCGAGTGGGAGCGGGGAAGTCGCTTTCTTCCATGCCCAATTCGAGGAAGAGTTTCATGAACTTCGGAAGGATGAAAGTCACCAGGAAGAGCACGATACCGACCGCGACGATCATAACCAGGATCGGGTAGGTCATCGCAGATTTGATCTTCTGGCGCAACTCAAGGTCCTTTTCAAGGAAGACCGCGAGGCGCTCGAGAGTGTCATCGAGCACACCACCGACCTCACCGGCGCGGACCAGACCGACCGCCAGTTCGCTGAAGACCTTCGGGAATTTCGCCATCGACTTGGACAGCGTGGCGCCACCCTCGACCTCGCTCTGAATGTCGCGAATGATCTCCTTCAGGCCGACGTTCGAACTCTGCTGCTCCAGCACATCGAGGCAGCGAACCAGCGACACGCCGGCGTTGATCATCGTGGCGAACTGCCGGCAGAAAATGGACAGGTCCTTGAGGCCAACACGCTTGCCGAAGCTGAAACTGAACTGCTTCTTGGAGGCCTTCTTCATCAGCGACGAGCCCTTTTGCTCTTCGACGCTGGTGGGGAACAGGCCCTGATCGCGCAAAGACTTGATCAGCGCCTCCTTCGAGGAGGCCTCCTGAGTCTTTTCGATCTCCTGGCCGGTTTTGTCCTTTGCCGTATAGGTAAATGTCGGCATCAGTGATCACTCCTCTTCCCCGAACGCCCGAACCTCCGTATTGGCAGGATAGCCATCGGGTACCGGCAGCGAAACCAGTTCGCAAAACCTTAAACGGGCGAATTGTCGGATGTGGCGCGAGCGGAAGATATGCCGCTCGCGCCAATCGCGTTCGTCCGTTACTGCGATTCGCCTTTCCCTTCTGAACTGCCGTGGATGAGCTTCTCCAGTTCGATCGGATTCTGCGCGCGGCGCATGGCCTCGTCGTACGTGATCATCGAAGCCTGGTACAGGTCGCGCAGCGCCTGGTCCATCGTCTGCATGCCGCTCTCTTTTGCGGTCTGAATCATCGAGGTGATCTGGTGAGTCTTTGCCTCGCGGATCAGGTTCCGGATCGCGGAGTTCGCGACCATGACCTCGATCGCGGCGATTCGCCCCGGCTGACCGGCGCGCGGAAGAAGCTGCTGGGACAGGATGGCCTGCAGGTTGTTGGAGAGCTGAATTCGGATCTGTTCCTGCTGAGCCGGCGGGAAAACGTCGATCATGCGGTCGACGGACTCGGCGGCTGAGTTGGTGTGAAGTGTGGCCATCACAAGGTGACCGGTCTCGGCACATGTCACCGCAAGCTGGATCGTCTCGAGGTCACGCATCTCACCGACAAGGATGACATCCGGGTCCTCACGCAGCGAGGCCCGTAGCGCGTTGTTGAAGCTGTGTGTGTCCTCACCAAGCTCGCGCTGGTTGATGACTGACTTGTTGTGTGAGTGCAGGTACTCGATCGGGTCCTCGATAGTGATGATGTGCTCGGCGCGCTCATGGTTGATCTGGTTGATCATCGAAGCGAGCGTGGTTGACTTACCGCTTCCGGTTGGCCCGGTCACGAGGATCAAGCCGCGCACGCGGCGGGAAAGATCGCGAATGACATCCGGCAGGTTCAGTTCCTCGATGGTGGGGATGCGCCGGGGAATGAGACGCAGCGCCGACGCAACAGTGCCGCGGTCGCGGTAGACGTTCACACGGAACCGCGCAACGTCCTGGTAAGCGTAGGAGCAGTCAAGCTCCAGGTCCGTCTCAAAGCGCTGGACCTGATCGTCGGTGAGGATGTCGTAGATCATACGCTGTGAGATTTCGGCGGTGATGGTCTCGTAGCGCGTCTTCTTCAGCTCACCATCGATGCGCAGCACCGGAGGCAGGCCCTCGGAGATATGAAGGTCTGACGCGTTATGCTCGACAACCAGCTCGAGCAATTCATCAATATGTACATCATGAACCGGTTTGACCTTCCGGCGGGATCGAGTCTGTTGAGCGGCCATTGTGGGGCCTCCTGTTGGCGCGAGGTCGGGTGGGGCGTCCGCGCCGGATCCGGCTATCTCACGGTGGACACAACACGGAGGATCTCGTCGATGTCGGTCATGCCCTGGACGGCCTTGTCGAGCGCATCCATGGCGAGGGTCACCATTCCGTTGGCCAGTGCCGCCTCCTTGATCTGGTCGGCAGAGGCGCGCTTGACCACCAGTTCCCGCAGCTCCGTGTTCATGGTCATCATCTCGAAGATGCCGACACGGCCACGGTAACCGGTATTGCGACAGGATGAACAACCTCGTCCGGTGTAGAACTCCACGTCCTGATTCTCCGGAGCATCCGGGTCGAAGCCGAGGCCGAGCAGTTGATCGCGCGAGGGCTTATAGGGCTCCTTGCATTCGTCACAGAGCCTGCGCGCCAGTCGCTGCGAGACGGAGGCGATGACCGAGGAAGCGATCAGGAACGGCTCGACGCCCATATCGATCATACGTGTAACCGTCGATGGCGCGTCGTTGGTGTGGAGCGTACTGAGCACAAGGTGTCCGGTAAGCGCTGCCTGGATGGCGATCTCTGATGTCTCAAGGTCTCGGATCTCTCCGACCAGGATGATGTCTGGATCCTGGCGCAGGAAGTACTTCAGAGCGATTGCGAACGTCAACCCCGCCTTGCGGTTCACGTGAACCTGGCTGATCCCGTCGATCTGATACTCGACCGGGTCCTCGATCGTGATGATGTTGGTCTCGATGTCGTTGATCTTGTTGAGGATCGAATACTGCGTGGTGGTCTTTCCGCTTCCAGTTGGTCCTGTCGAGAGGATCATGCCGTTTGGCTGGCCGACCAGATGGTCCATGGTGGCCATCATGTCCCGCGTGAAGCCGAGGTTCTCAAGTCCCATCATGATCCCGCGCTTGTCCAGGATCCGCATGACGCATTTCTCGCCGAGCGTGGTGGGGATCGTGGACACGCGAAGGTCGAAGTCATCGCCCGAGTGGCGGATATGGATGCGTCCGTCCTGCGGCACGCGGCGCTCCGCAATATCCATGTTCGCCATGATCTTCAGGCGTGAGACGAGCGGTGCGTGAACGTACTTGGGCAGAGTGAGGATCTCGTGGAGCACGCCGTCGATGCGGTAGCGGATACGTACGCCGTCTCGCTCGGGCTCGACGTGAATATCGCTGGCGCGCTCCTGAATGGCGCGCTGGATGACGACCTTCGCGATGCGGATGATGGGGGCTTCATCGGCGACATCCGCGATGCGGTCAGTGTCGATCCGTTCGTCGCCGGCGTCCTCTTCCTCCGCGGCGATGATTCCGCTTTCGCGCACCGACTGCGCGAGTTGCTGCATCTCGCCCATACCGAAGTCTGAGGCGCCACCACCGCCTCCGCCGCCACCTCCACCACCACCGGCGGGTGCGGCGCTGTAAACCCTGTCGATCATCTTCTCTATTGTTGCCTCGGGGGCGAGAGTCGGCTCAACGGCCACCTGAAGACGCATTTTCAAGTCATCCATGGCGATGACATCGGTTGGCTCGGCCATGGCCACTCGAATTGTGCCCTCTTCCCCGCGGTCGATTGGGAGGGCAGTGTAGCGCTCAGCGACATCCTGACTGATCAACGAGGCGACGTCGGGGTCAACCTGCACTTCCTCGAGGTCAACGTAGCCCACGCCCATCTGCTCGGCGAGCGTTTCGAACAGAGGCTCCTCCTCGACGAAGCCAAGGTCCATGAGAATCTCGCCGATCCGCTGCGTGCTGTCCTCCTGCGCCGCCAGGGCCTGCTCGAGCTGCTCATCCGTGATGTGTCCTTTTTCGATGAGCATCTGCCCGATCAATTTCCTGCCGCGGGACCTGCGCATGATTCGCACCTCTTACGCTGTGATTCTCGATGATGAGGCCCAGAAAAGGGAGGTCTACTCCGCCCTTGGGATTATATTCGACGGTATTGAGCACTGTCAAGCACACCGACAACGCCCACGGATCCATCAATCCGTGGCGCTTGCTTGAGATCATGTTTCTCTCTACCCGCCGTCATCCCTTCGTGTTCCTACGATTTTAACCAGTACTCAGTTTACCCGGAGAGCAGCGTGATAATCGTCGCCGAATGAGGGGGGAACCTGTGGTTTTGAGGCGATGATTCCGCGCCCGGACTCATCGCGGTGACGCTCACGCCATCGGGACGGTTCTCAGCAGTTACAGCGCGCTCGCTCTGCCCGGAAAGGACCGCGATCTCGGTCACCGACGGCTCACTGGCCCCCTCGATCTCGATACTCGCCTCGATCGCCTCGGTGGGATGCCTGTTGATCACCGCCAGCATGATCTGCCCGCCATCTTCGAGAGCCGTCGCGGTCGCGTCCAGCCACGGCACTTTGTCCAGCGCGGGGATGTTGCCGAATGCGTCCGCTCCGAAGGTTGGCGACGAACACTCGCAGGCGATGACGCGTGGTCCGCACCGGCGATACAGGTCGAACGCGTGGTAGATGGGTGTGCCCCACGCGGCGGTGCGCGAGGTCCTGATCGCAGGGAGCACGTTGACAAGCTGCGCGAGGTTAGCCATCGACAGGCGGTCGCCCACGCGCTGCATGGCGTTGAACACGCCCGCGGCGAAAAGCGCGTCGCGCACCTCATACCGCTCCTCGATTCCGTCATCGCCGGTCGCATCGAGCCACACGTTCCACTCGTCGAACGCGATGCCGACGTCGCTGTCTTCCCCGAGGGCCTCCTCGATGGTATCCGCGACCATCTCCAGTCTCCGCTCGATATCGATCGGCGAGGCCACGATCGCCCGATACTGCCGCTCGCGATCTTCATCGTCGCGTGTGTGCGGCACGTATCGATGGACCGACAGGTGATCGATCTGCTCGCCCGCTATCTCGAGCACGGTGCGGTTCCAGTCCGGGTATTCCACCGGGTCGGCCCCGACGGCAACCAGCTCAATCCCGGGGGCCTCGGCGCGCATGGCTTCGGCGAAGCGGAGGAAGAGCCGGGCGTACTCATCGGCCGGCACGTTGCCGATCTCCCAGCTTCCGTAGGTCTCATTGCCAATGCCCCACCAGCGCACCCCGAGGTCTCGCTCGCGGCACCATCGAACCCAGTGAGCGGCGGCAGCAGCGTCGGCGCTGCCGGTGTTGACGCAGATGTACGGTTCGGCCCCCACCAGTCGGCAGAACGCCACGAACTCCTCGCTCCCGAAGTCGTTGTCGTCCCAGGCTCCCCACGCAGGGTCGAAGCGGGCCTCCCGATGGGTTCGCTTTCCGATACCGTCGCGCCAGCGGTAGCCGTCTGCGAAGCACCCGCCCGGCCAGCGGATGATCGGCGGGGTGATCGCCCGCACCAGTTCCACCACGTCCGCCCGAAAGCCGCCGATCTCTCTGTCGCGGGCGCGCATCACGCTGGGGGCATGAACATGCAGTTCGCCCTCGCCCCTGCAGCCGATGGTAAGGGCCGCGTCATCACTGTCCCAGCGGGCGCGGGCGGTCCACTCGACTTCGCGGAACTCAGGTCCCGGGTGAGCCAGGGTGGTGCTGTCGCCGGCGAGACTGATCTGCACGTTCGCAATCTCCCCGGTGGCACGCATCTGCAGCGAGACGGAGTACTCCTCGCCGCGACGGACGGCCAGGCCGGGATGCGCTACCCGGTGCCGCAGACCGGTATCGCGCAGACAGCGCATCGTCAGATGACCGCCGGAGGTGTTTTCGGGCGGTTCGAGCAGCAGATGCGGCGCGCGTCCACCGACTTTCACCCACGGGTCGGCGATGCCGTTGTGATCGTCATCGAAGCCCGCGAAGCGTCGCGAGCGCAGCATCTCCCCCCAGATGCCACCCGTAATACAGCGACCGAGGTGCTCGATGAAATGCCCGTAGATCAACGGACTGACCCGGGCCGTCTGCTGTGTCGGGTCGATCCAGATGGTGGCGTCACGCACGTGCAGTCCCTCCTGCCACGTCTGACTTCGGTGCATCGGAAAGGAGTACGGAATTCTCAGCGCGCGTCACGGTCAGGGCGTAGACGCCAGCCGCTCCGGCGGGCCTCAGCACACGCGCACACTCCTCGAGAGTCGCGCCGGTCGTCATGACATCATCGACAAGCAGAAACGACCGCTTCTTCAGCCGCCACGGCTTTGGCGCCTCGAAAGCGCCGCGCACATTTTGCCGCCGGGACCTGCCGCGCAGCCGGGTCTGGGGAGTGGTGTGGCGGACCCGGATCAGCACATCCGTCGCGACGGGTGCCTCGAGGTCCTTCGCCATCCGCTCGCACAGAAGCTCCGCCTGATCGAAGCCGCGCCACCTGCGACGTTTCGGGTGCAGCGGCACGGGGATCACCGCGGAGCAGCGTTCCAGGGGCAGCCCCCGCGGCTGCGACCCGACCTCGCGCTCGAAGACGTCCCCCAGCCATCGCGCGAACGGCTCCACCAGCCGGGTACGGGCATGGAACTTGTAGGCGATCATCGCGTCCCGCAGCGCGCCGGTATGCAGGCCGACCGACCGAACGCCGCTGAGCCAGCGTCCATCCCGGCAGTCCCGGCAGATAAGACCCGGGCGCGGGTTCGCGATCTGCGCGCCCACTGGTTTGCCGCAGCAGGGACAGATCGCCCCATGGATGAACAGGAGCTTCCCTTTACACGTCTCACACAGCGGTTCGTCGCACAGCGCTCCACAAAGCTGACAGCGCGGCGGGAACAACACGTCCAACAGTTGTGCGCCGAGCCCCCGAGCGTTCATGATGTGAGATGCTTCGCCGCTCGGGCCGCGAGACCTTCGCCGCAGGACATTCAGCACCAGACCGGGGCGGGCCGGAGGGCGTTACCGCGGCGGCGCTGCGCCGAGTTGCGCCTGCCTCGCCTCGTTGACGGAACGCGCGCGTATGTGCTACGCTTCGATCGATGCGCGCGGTCCCGATCCGGAATACGGGGCCGGGCGCAACTAATGGTAATGGGGATTGCAATGAATCGACATCGCCGGGCGATCTTTCTCTGCCTCGTCACAGTCACAGTACTGCTCACAACGCAGGTCATTGTCGCCGAGCCGGTTGTGGAAACCCTCGATAACGGCTGTCGCCTTGTCGTGGAGGTCGATCACTCCCGGCCGGTGGCTTCGTTTCGCGTGTACGTCGGGGCAGGCTCTATCTACGAGGGCGAATACCTCGGTGGGGGTATCAGTCACTTCGTGGAGCACTGCATCAGCGAGGGATCTGACAGCCGCACCCTTCAGCAGATCGAGGCCGAACTGGACGCGCTGGGCAATACATATAACGCCTACACGACGAAGGACCACACCTGCTACTACGCGACGACCGCGGGTGAGGACATCTCCGGGGCGATCGTCGTCATCCCCGACTTCGTGCTCCACCC
>CAZAHB010000120.1:0-16925 GCA_964484945.1 uncultured Armatimonadia bacterium
AACAACGGGTACGCGGACAAAGATCCAGCGTTCTCTCCCGACGGCCTCCTGCTGGCATTCGAGAGCATACGTGGCGGTGATAGTGAATTGTACAAGATGTTCCTCAGCGGCAACCACCAGACGAATATCACGGCTGACACCGATGAAGACTACGATCCGGCCTGGACGGGCGATGGCAGGATCCTCCATAGCGACACGGTCAGCAGCGATCTGGAGATCGCGCGCATCAACGAGGACGGGACAACCCAGACCTCGATCACCGATCCCGCAGGTGAGGACGACAAGCACCCGACCTGGTCGCCGAACGGTCTGATCGCCTTCGAGCGGGAGGACGCCAGTGGCGACTCGGACATCTACATCGCGGAGAGCGATGGTTCAAACGAGCGGGAGTTTGCAGCGACCGATGAGGACGAGATCGATCCCTGCTTCTCCACCGACGGGCGCTTCCTCGCCTTCGCACGCTGGACAGGCACGATAATCACGTTGGAAGAGCAGCAGGCCGACACCAACGCCATCGGGGGCGGCTGGGGCATCTACGTCAAGGAAACGACCCCGCCCTACCGCGAGTACCGGGTTTGCAGTGGGCTGTCCGATTACTACAGCCCGGACCTGGGCAGCCCGACGCTCCAGACCAGTCGCGTGCTCATTGGATCCAGTGGCGAAGATCGCGGCTACGATCCGCCCATCACTCCATCCGTCGCCTACGGTGCCGTGATGGCCTTCAACAACGAAATGTACCTGAACTTCGTACGCATCGGAATCTACAGCCACCACGCAGACGAACTCGCGATCAGTCCCTGGGACCAGGTTGGCGACACCGTGGTGGCGGTCAAGGTATCGGCCCCGCAACTGATCAACGTCGTGCAGGACATGGGTGCGGGCCGGGACGCCGGCAAATGGGACCTTGCCGGGAGTGCTGTCGAGGAAGCGGTCTTGATGTTCGACGCAGAGACCGGGAAGATCGCTTCGGTGCTGGCTCTCGAAACCACAGAACTGGCATCTGCTGCTGACACCGACAGCGGCCCCACGTACCGAGAGGACGGCGGGCGCGTCATCGCCGAGGGCGCATTCTCTGCCGTGTATGACGCCTCCGGGCAGCTTGTGTCTGACGGCGACATCGGCACGGTCGAGGTGGACGTGCAGAGCGGTACCGTGAACGTGCTCTGAGCCCTGCAACTCGACCGCGCGGGAACACTGGCCGGCCGGGAATTTTCCGGGCCGACCTTCGTCTGCGCTTGCCCTCGCTGCTTGCAGCGATTCCTCATCTTCGAAGGAAAGAATCCTGTAGTTCCGAAGTACATATGGAGAAGGCATCGGCATGTGTCAGAGGTTGTCAATTCTCGTGGCGGTCATCGGAGGAGGAGACGGCGGTGGTACCGGCGAGATGGCGGGGGGGCCGCCGGACAAACAACTCCAGGGGGGATACGCTCAGTCGGTTCGTCGCACGCACCGATACACGTGCAGGGCTGCATACCCGACGATGCGATGACGCGGATCCGGCTGGCTGGTTTCCCGCCGTAGCATCGAATTCTGTCACCTGTCTGATCCGCAGCAGGCCATTCAGTGGCGTACGATGAATACTCTCTATGTAACCAGTCAGCCAATGCTCTGGAGGTGCCGTTTGATGCGCTGGACAGCATCAGTAGTTTTCGTGCTCTTAGCAATCGCCGTACTTGTCGGATGTGGAGGCGGAGGAGACCAGATGGCGGCTACGCCGTCGCCTGGCAGTCCCGATTCGCCAGAGGCAACCGTTACCGAAGAAGTGGGGCCTTTCGTGATTCAGACTGCGGCTGCTGCCAATCTGCAGATGCAGTCGATCCCCAGTGAAACCGGAGCTGCATTTACAGCCGTGCACGGCGCTCAGTTGAACTACGTTGCTGTTCAGGAAATGCTGGACCGGATTGTGTATCGCCGGATCGGCGGAGGACTATACGTCTCAGACCTGTTCGGCGACAACAGGCATCTGATATCGAATGACGATGACTTCGATCCGAACTGGTCACCCGGCGGGAACCTCATCGTGTGCAGTTCGGGGTTCGGCAATAGTGCTGAACTGATTCTGATGGACGCAGACGGCTCCAACCGTCGCCAGGTAACCAACGATTCCACCGGCGATTACGATCCCGCTTTCTCTCCGAACGGCTTCGCTCTTGCCTTCTATCGGGACGACGGCACTGACATGGACATCTTCCGCACGAACCTCGAGGGCGATGAACTGACGAACCTCACGAACACGACAAGCGACGACGCCAGGCCGGAGTGGACACCCGACGGCGATATTGTCTACTCCGCGGAGGACCGAACCCGGCTCACAAGAATGGAGGATGACGGAAGCGGTAAGACCTACCTGACCGATCCATCCGGGACCGCGAAGGACAAGCGGCCACACATGTCGCCGGATGGCGACATGCTGATCTTTGAACGCGAGGATGGCTCCGACGATGACATCCATGTCGCGGACGCCGACGGTGACCACATTCGCCAGCTCACCGCCGACGGCAGCGATGAGAAAGCACCGTGCTTCTCGACGGACGGACGCTTCCTTGCCTATCAGCACGGCTCCGGGCCGCATATCTACGTCATGGACAACTCGCCTCAGCACCACCGCTATCCCGTGATCACCGGTGTGAGCGCGTACACGCCGGACCTCGGCAGCCCGACGCTGCAGACAAGCCGGGTGCTGATCGGCCCCAGTGGCGCAGACCGGACCTTCGATCCGCCGATCACGCCCTCTGTCGCCTACGGCGCCGTGGTGGCGTTTGATAGCGATGGCTACCTCAACTTCGTGCGCATCGGCATTTACGGCCATCACGCCGATGATCTGGAAGTCACCCCGAAGAACGATGCCGGCGACCAGGTCGTTGCGCTTGAGGTCACCGCTCCGCAGCTCATCAATATCGTCCAGGACGCCGGTGCAGGTGAGGATGCCGACAAGTGGAATCTCGCCGGCACCACGACTGCGGCGCTGCTAATGTTCGACGCCCAGACCGGCAAGCTCTCCTCGGTGCTGGCGCTGGAAGATCAGTCGCTGACTGCAGAGGCCGGAACCGATGGCGGGCCCACATTCCGCCCCACCGGCACAGGCACAACGGTCACAGGCTCGTTCTCGGCGGTCTACGACGCCACCGGCGAGATCGTCGCGGAGGGTAGCATCGACAGCGTCGAGGTGGACGTGGAGGCAGGCACCACGCGCGCTCTGTGAGAGTGAAGAACAGACGAGCCGGGCATCATCAGCGGGCGCGACTCACCGTCGCGTCCGCTGTCGTTTTCGGCATCGAATGCAAGCGACCGCAGCCACCGTCCTGAATCGGCCAGAAATGCCCGTCAGAGCCCCACAGAGGCCCTTTCTCCATTTGACGATATCCCCCAAATGATGTAGAATAGGGTGTGCCTCGCGGCACGATCACACCAGCGTCCACAGGCCCCTGGACGTAGCACTGAATTACTGATTGCAGCAGGGACGGGAGCACCCCCTATGACTGACGACGGTATCCACGAAAGCCCCGAAGGAATCGACAGTATTGCCCTCCATCAGGAGATGGAGGACAGTTTCATGCAGTTCGCGCTCAGCGTCATCGTCGCGCGGGCACTGCCGGACGCTCGCGACGGGCTCAAGCCATCACAGCGGCGGATCCTGATGGCGATGAACGATGACAGCGTCTACCCTGACCGCGCGCACGTGAAGTGCGCGTCCATCGTGGGCGAGACCATGAAGACCTACCATCCCCACGGTGACCAGGCCCTGTATCAGACGCTCGTGCGCATGGCGCAGGACTTCTCCCTGCGCTATCCGATGATCGACCCGCAGGGCAACTTCGGCTCCGTCGACGGCGACCCTGCCGGAGCCCCGCGTTACACCGAGGCGCGGCTGTCCACCGTCGCGATGGATATGCTTGAAGACCTCGAAAAGGACACAGTGGACTGGCAGCCCAACTACGACGAGCGCTCCGAGGAACCGGAGGTGCTGCCGGGCGCGTTCCCCAACCTGCTGTGCAACGGGACGGCCGGCATCGCGGTGGGATACGCCACCAACCTCCCGCCCCACAACCTCGGAGAGGTCGCGGATGCGGCCATGGCGCTGCTGGATGATCCGGACCTCGAGCCCATCGACATGATGAAGTACATCAAAGGGCCGGATTTCCCCACCGGCGCGATGATTCTCGGCCGTTCCGGCATCGCGAAGTACTTCAAGACGGGTAAGGGCTCCGTGACGATGCAGGCTCGGGCGGTCCCCGAGCCGCTACCACGCAACCGTGAGGCAATCATCGTCACCGCTCTCCCCTACCAGGTCTCGAAGTCGAATCTTCTCGAACAGATCGCGGACCTCGTCAACGACGGGAAGCTGGACGGGATATCCGATCTGCGCGATGAGTCCGATCGCAACGGCATGCGCATCGTGATCGAACTCAAGCGCGACGCGGTCTCCGATGTGGTGCTCAACAACCTTTACAAGCACACACAGATGCGCACGAACTTCAACTGCAATCTCCTGGCGCTGGTTGAAGCCGAGGACTCGCTGGTGCCCAAGCAGTGCACGGTCAAGGACCTGGTGCAGGAGTTCCTCGATCACCGTCGCGAGGTCGTCACCCGCAGGACCGAGTTCCTGTTGCGGAAAGCAGAGGCCCGGCTGCACATCGTCAAGGGACTGTTGCGCGCCCTCGACGTGATCGACGAAATCATCGCGCTGATCCGCGGCAGTGACAATCGCGCTGACGCGCGTGAGGGCCTGATGCGCGAATTCGAGTTCTCGAAAGAACAGGCCGATGCGATCCTGGACATGCGACTGAGCCAGCTCACGCGCCTGTCCTACGAGGATCTGCGCGAGGAGCAGGAGGAGCTTGAAGCCGCGATCGCGCGCTACAACGCCATCCTCTCCTCGGAAGAAGAGAAGTCGAAGGTCATCAAGAAGGAACTCCGCGAGGTCGTCGAGCGGCACGGCGACGATCGCCGCACCAAGATCCACGACTCGGAGGCCGAGGACATCGCCACGGAGGATCTGATCGCCCAGGAGGACATGGCGATCACGATCACGCGCGACGGGTACATCAAGCGCATGCCCGTTGACACCTACCGCGTCCAGAAGCGCGGCGGTCGGGGCATCCTGGCGCTGACCAAGAAGGAAGAGGACACAGTCGCGGACATCTTCGTCGCGACCACTCACCACCTGATCCTCTTCTTCACAAACACCGGCAACGTCTACCGCGCGAAGGCCTACCAGGCTCCGCTTGCCAGTCGCCAGGCGCGCGGAACGCCCATCCGCAACATCGTGCCGCTCGAAGATGGCGAGAACATTACCGCGTGGATCCCGGTCCCCGATTACGATCAGGGCGGATACCTGGTCATGGTCACCGACAGGGGCTACGTGAAGAAGACCGAACTGAAGGAGTACGACACCCACCTGCGCTCGAAGGGCCTCATCGGCATCTCGCTGGAGGACGATGACGAACTGCGATGGGTGCTGTGGACAGACGGTGAGCAGGACCTCCTCCTGACCACGCGCCAGGGCATGGCGATTCGCTTCGACGAGGAGGATGTGCGCCCGACCGGTCGCAATACGCGCGGGGTGCAGGGCATCGACATGCGCGAGGGCGACGAACTGATCTCCGCGGTGACGGTGGAGAAGGACGATGACCGCGACCTGCTGGTCGTGTCCGAGAAGGGCCTCGGCAAGCGCACGCCTCTGGACGATTACCGGCGCCAGAATCGCAACGGTCTGGGTCTGATCACGCTGAAAGTAACCGACAAGAACGGCCCGATCGTTGGGACGGAGGTGGTGGAGGATGACGATGAGATCATGTGCATCACCTCCGCCGGTGTGCTGATCCGCATGCCCGTGGCGAATATCCGCCGGTGTGGCCGCAACACTCAGGGCGTGAAGGTCGTCTCGCCCGACGAGGGCGCGCACGTATCGGCGGTTGCGAAGGTAGTTCGGGAAGCTTCGCTGACCGAGGGCGAAGAGGACGAGGCGGACGACGAGACCGACTGACAGAATGTCACCCACAGCTGAGTTTGCGCACCCCGGGCCCGCGCCCGGGGTGCCTGCATTTGGCGGCAGCGGTGCAGCCGTGCGATAATGAAGGCATGTAGCGACCTGGCGGCTAATCTATCCCCACGATTGCATCACCCGCGAGGAGGGGACCGGCATGCGCCACTGCACCGCGTTCGCGCTCAGCCTGCTTGTCATGCTGCCCGCCGCCGCGCAACACGAGCTTCTGATCGATGGCTTCGAGACCCCAAACATGGACCTGTGGGAGACCGGCGGTCAGAAGGAAGTCTCGTTCGGCTTTGACGGCGAGCATGTCACCGAAGGGGAGCAGGCCCTGCACATCGACGTGAGGATCGATCACCACGATGTGGAGCACGTCGAGGGTAAGTCCTACCCGATGGGCTGGCCCTCGGTGCGGGGACATTATGACCCGCCGGTGGACCTGTCGGACTACGACTTCCTCGAGTTTGACGTCTACTTCGAGAGCGCCGACGGTGAAGACCCGGGCTTCGCCATGCAGGTGACCACCGTCGATGACCAGGACCACGGGATCTACCGTACCCGCCTGATCGATCTGCGGCACGGAGAGTGGGCACACGAGAAGCTGTGCATTCGCAACGTCGAGGGGATCGATGCGTTTGCGAGGGTGCACTACTGGCTGTCGGAAGGCAACTACGATCACGGCGACGAGATCGATTTCTGGATAGACAATCTCCGCGCGACGAAGGCCCCCGACTACGATGCGCCGGAGGTCGCGCCGCTTCGCCACGCGGTGGACGAGGCCGATTTCGCCACACTCTGGACGGAGGGCCCGGCGCGGAAGATCATGCGGGCGGAGCAGATCGACCTTCCCGGCGACACCGACCCGACAGTGCGCATGAGCGCCGCGGGCAACGAGACCGAGGCGGCGCAACTGGTGGTGACCACGGACGACGAGGACGGCCCAGGGGAGACCTCGGTGGAGGTTGGGCCGCTCACCGGTCCCGATGGGGCGACCATAGCGGCCGAGAACGTGACCTGGAGCGAAGTGGCGTACGTTCCGGCCAATGAGGGCCCGCCTGCGGGATTGCCCGACGCCCTGCCCGGCCCGGAGCCATTCACCGCAGACACCGCCGGCAACTGGCCGATCTGGCTGGAGGTATACGTGCCGCGGGGCACACCGCCCGGCGACTACGAGGCGCCCCTAACCGTCCACACCGGCAACGGTGATCTGGAGGCAACGCTCAGCCTCCAGGTGTGGAACTTCGACATCCCGGTGAAGCAGTCGCTGCGCACGAGCACCACGATCTACGGCTACTGGGGCTTCTCGGACGAAATCAACGCATGGTTCGGCGACCGGGACTGGAATCACTACGTGGACGTCTTCCGGCCGAACATGATCGAACTTCTGTCCCGCTACCGGCTGTCTCCGGCGAACGTGGGGCACCTGAACCTCAGGTGGGATGATGACGAGGAGAAGGTGGTCATCCACGACGCGACGCGCTTCGAAGAAAGCGCCTCGCGAGCGCTCGCACTGGGCCATCACATCGACACGATGCCCGTCCCCTACTTCTTCAACCGCGACGGCTTCCTCGGCGCGAAGAAGGGCACCGAGGAGTACCGCGACCGCATCGAAGAGGCCTACCGAGTGGCAGCCGAGTGGCTGGAGGAGAAGGGCTGGCTGGAAGGGACATACGTCTATCCCGCCGACGAGATGGTCGTGCACCGTCACTCGCGCGATGAGGATATGGAGCTTCTCAACACGGTCCTGGAGCGGATCAAGTCGGCCCATCCGGGCATCCAGCTTTTCGGTGCGGAGATACCGTCGCCGGCCCTGCATCCGCTGGACATCTACTGCATCAACATGAGCGCCTTCGATATCGATGTGCTGGAGGAGCAGAAGGCGCTGGGGAATGATGTCTGGTGGTACAACGGTTACGTCAATCCGCGGCCAGGGACACGCATCGCCGCACGAGGTGTCGATCACCGCGCGCTCTTCTGGATGAACTACAAGTTCGACATCGACGGCTATCTTATCTGGACGGTCAACCGCTGGGTGGCGAATCCGTGGGAACAGCCGAATCGCTCGGACAGCAGGCCCGCCGGGAACTACTTCCTGCTCTACCCGAACCCCGACGGGACGATCAGCCCCTCCATCCGCATCGCGATGCTGCGCGACGGCCTGGAAGATTACGAGTATCACGTGCTGCTGGAGGAACTGGCGGCAGAACTTCGCGATGCGGGCAACGACGCGCTCGCCGACGAATGCCGGCAGACTATCGAACGGGCCGACAGTTTCATCCTCGCATACGACAATTGCGCGCATATCGAGCCTGGCTTTCTATATGAGAGCAGGGCAATGCTGGCGGAGCAGATTGAGCGTGCGCGAGAGGCGCTCAGAAACTGACGACGCAATCGCGAGGCCACGCAGGGATTGTCTGCCGCGCGAGTGAATCATGCAAGTGGATGTAGCGGTCCGCGACTGGGCCCAAATTCTCTTGACTTTCTGCGATTGCAGGAGTAAGGTGCCAGGTCCGTATAGCCTTAACCTCGAAACTTGCACAAACCTGAGCAGCAATGCCAGCGATCGAAAGAAATAGACCCACCCGGAGTGGCAGCCATGGCAACCGACACCCTCGAAACTGATCTTGATCTGACCGATAACGCTCTGACCGTCCTCGGACGGCGCTACCTTAAGAAGGATATGGATGGTAACGTTGTCGAGCGCCCGGAGGACATGTTCCGCCGGGTGGCCGGCAATATCGCCTCGGCCGACGGGGAGTACGGTGCGACTGACACCGAGGTCGATGCGCTGGCCGATACATTCTACGGCATGATGACCCGCTTCGAGTTCATGCCCAACTCCCCCACCCTGATGAACGCAGGTCGAGAGTTTCAGCAACTGTCGGCGTGCTTTGTGCTGCCGGTCGGCGACTCCATGGAGAGCATCTTCCAGGCGGTCAAGGACACCGCGATGATCCACAAGTCCGGCGGGGGCACCGGCTTCTCGTTCTCGCGCCTGCGCCCGGCCGATGACATCGTCTCCTCGACCCGCGGGGTCTCATCCGGCCCGGTCTCATTCATCAAGGTGTTCGATTCGGCCACTGAAGCGATCAAGCAGGGCGGGGTGCGCCGCGGCGCCAACATGGCCGTGCTGCGCGTGGATCACCCCGACATCATGGAGTTCATTGAGGCGAAGTCAGACCAGACGACGCTCACGAACTTCAACCTGTCCGTGGGGGCAACCGAGGGTTTCATGCGCGCGGTCCAGAAGGGCGAAGATTTCGACCTCGTCAACCCGCGCACCGAGGAGACGACTGGTTCGCTGAACGCCCGCGAGGTCTTCCACCGCATGGCGGAGCTTGCGTGGGAGGGTGGCGATCCGGGCGTGGTCTTCCTCGACCGGATGAACGAGGAGAACCCGACCCCGCAAGTGGGTGAGATCGAGGCGACAAACCCCTGCGGTGAACAGCCGCTGCTGCCACATGAATCCTGCAATCTCGGATCGATTAACCTCTCGAAGTTCGTCACCGGCTCGGGACCGGCCGCCGCTATCGATTGGGACGGGCTGCGCGAGACCGTCCATAATTCGGTACACTTCCTCGACAACGTCATCGACATGAATGAGTTGCCGCTTGAGGAGATCGCCCGGGAGACCCGCGCGAATCGCAAGATCGGTCTGGGCGTGATGGGCTTCGCGGACATGCTGATTCTCCTGGGAATCCCGTACAACTCGCAGCAGGCGGTCCGCACCGCCGAGCAGGTCATGGAGTTCATCACCGAAGAGGCGCGCAACCGCTCGCGCGAGCTTGCCGACCAGCGCGGGGCGTTCCCGAACTGGAAGGGCTCCGTATACGATCAGGCGGGCGAGGAGCCGCTACGCAACGCGACGGTGACCACCATCGCCCCCACGGGCACGATCAGCATCATCTCCGGCTGCTCATCGGGGATCGAACCGCTCTTCGCTGTCGTCTACACGCGCCATGTGCTGGACAAGGACGAGCTGCTCGAGGTCCACCCGATCTTCGAGCAGACGGCGCGCGAGCAGGGCTTCTACTCGCCGGAGCTAATGAAGGAGATCGCCGCCAAGGGGAGCATCCATGGGATCGAGGAGATCCCCGGCGAGGTCCAGGAACTGTTCGTAACCGCCCACGACATCACGCCCGAGTGGCATATCCGGCTGCAGGGCGCCTTCCAGGAATACACGGACAACGCGGTCTCCAAGACGGTGAACTTCCCCAACGAGGCGACTGTGGACGATGTCGAGCACGTCTACCGCCTGGCTTACGAGCTTGGCTGCAAGGGTGTAACGATCTACCGCGACGGCTCGCGCGAGGAGCAGGTACTTACGACCGGGAAGACCAAGAAGTCGAAGGAGCCGGCTCCTGTCGAGATCACGCCCCGCGAGCGCCCGCCGGTGGTCACCGGCCAGACCCGCGCGATGCGCACCGGCTGCGGGAAGCTGTATGTCACGCTTAACCGCGACGAGGAGGGCCCGTTCGAGCTGTTCGCCGCGATGGGCAAGGCCGGTGGCTGCGCGGCGTCGCAGTCCGAGGCGCTCGCGCGCATGGTCTCGCTGGCATTCCGCTGCGGGATACCTGCCGAGCAGGTGGTCCGGCAGCTCAAGGGCATCTCCTGCCACCTCCCCGCCTGGGAACAGGGCGGTGAGCGCATCCTCTCATGCGCCGATGCGGTGGCGAAGGCCATCGAGCATTTCATCACCCCGGACGGCGAGCAGCTCAGCATGGACTTCGGCGAGGATGCAAACCACGCCGGCGCCTGTCCGGAGTGTGGCGGAACGCTGATCTACGAGGGCGGCTGCAACGTCTGCCGCGACTGCGGATACTCGCAATGTGATTGATCTTCGATGGAATCGCCGGCGGCGCACGAGCAAGGTTCCTGTGCAACCACGAAAGGACTGAGCGTCCATGGACGTCTCCACGAGCATCGGACCGCAGTTCCAGGAAGCGACCAAGTATCACCGGGGCAAGCCCGTCCCGCAGCAGGCGGACTGGGCCATGCCGCCGGAGACATACAAGACCTACGAGGACTACCTTGAGCGCGTGGAACTGCCGAACGCGCGCACCGCGGGCGGTCCGTCCCTGTGGAACATCATCGGCGGGCGGCGCTCACAGCGAAAGTTCACCGGCGAGTCGCTGACGCTGCAGGAGATGTCGCAACTTCTGTGGGCCACGCAGGGGGTGACGGGCGAGTTGCCCAACGCGGAGCTTCGCGCAACGGCCTCGGCGGGCGCGCTGTATCCGAACGAGACCTACGTGATCGCGCAGGCCGTGGACGGGATGGCCGAGGGCGTGTATCACTACGACATCCGCGAGCATGAGCTTGGGATGCTCTCGGAGGGCGACTACTCCGAGGACATCGCTCAGGCGTGCCTGGGCCAGACGTGGATGACGAACGCGGGCGCGGTCTTCGTGTGGGGCGCGGTGGTGGCGCGCTGCGCGTGGAAGTATCAGAACCGCGCCTACCGCTATCTCTATCTGGACGCGGGCCACATCGGCTCACAGATGCAGCTTGTCGCGGAGGGTCTGGAGCTTGGCTCCTGCAACATCGCTGCGTTCTTTGATGACGAGGTCGCGAAGCTCGTAGGCATCGACGGCCGCACCGAGGTGGCGGTCTACGTGACGGCGGTGGGTCGGGTGTAAGGACCGCAGCTATAGCGGCAACTCACACTGCGCGTCCGGGCTCTCACGGGCCAGTAGGCGATCCATTGTGAGACACATGACCGGTTCCCAAGATAACGCCCGACGAAGCGGTGCGAGCGTGGGCAGGCCAAGCGCTTCCTCCAAGGCGTGGTCGAACTCGGCCCTCACTTCATCATCCTCCATCGCCGGTAAAGGGGCCAACGCCTCATCCGCCAATCTGTCGTACGCTGCACTGAGTAGATCGAGTTGATCACCGCTAAGCTCTTCGACGTTGAGTACCGGGAGAGCTTGCAAATTAGGTTTCTTAAGTTGAGCCCAAGCCCCTCTGGTCTCTGTACGATTCGCGATCAGCAGTAAGAGTCCGGGGGTTGAGTTCAGCCACAGTGCAAGCGCTTTCTCACGCTCCTCACGAGTGCAAGCGTCTGTTAGCCTAACCGGCCACCACACATTCGACAATGCATCTTCTTCGAGCCGTACTGCTACGGTTCGAGTGAGATGAAGCCAAAGCCGTTCACCGATCATCAAAGTCCCCCCGCCTGCCCATAGGGACTCTGGATCGCGAAGAGACCGTCCCGGTTTGGCTTCAGAGAGCGGCGTCAGATATGCATTCGGTTCCTGTGCAATACAAGTCACTTGGTCGGTCTCATGCCCCCACAAGACTGGGAACTCGCTACGTCCCGGGCTCAATTCGAAGCCGTCGTGTATGTCTCGCCGGTCAGGTCCTATGGAGGCCACCATGCGCCCGAACTCACATATCGGGACAGGAGAGGTATGTTCGGTGCCGGGTACGCGCAAGTATCCGTCAGAAAGCTCATACAGGGCACGAACTAGGCATGCTTGTGCGTACGCTGCACCGTAGAAGAGCGGTTTCTCCCTCGCAATTTCGTCAGGTACACTGAGTAGCTCCCCCAGAACCCTCTTATTGGTCTGTACGCGAGAACTCTCCATACGATGCGGTGAGCCATGGTCCCTGTTGCCGAACTCCCGAATCGCGGAGGCAAGCGACAGGGACTCCACGGAATTGCGGGGGTTGTGCCAGAGGTTGACGAATACCGTGTACCCGTTGCTCTGAACAGTGTTCGCTGAATCAGAAACAGTATTACCCTCACGCTGGGCCACAGTAAGGACCTCACTGAGGTCTGTGTTCTCAGAGAAGTTCCAGTGGTCGGGCTCGTGAGACGTCACTATGTATTCCATTCTGTAATTTGCGCGCAGTAAATCACGTGTTGGTGTCCATGAGATGCCGTTCAGGAGAGCCTTGGGAAGGACGAGGGCCATGCGCCCCGTCGGTTTCAGGAATCTATCGGCCAAGGCCACGAAGATTGCACCAAGACCGGCTGTGATGTTAGCCTCAAGACCATGTCGGTCGCGCAACTGCTTCAGTCGCTCCTGCATCGGTTTGCGCTGTTCATCGGGAAGACTGCCAAAGAGGAGATTCCCGCCGACACTCCGAGTGAATGGCGGGTTCATCACGCAGAGATCGAGGGGGGGTAGTTGAACAGCCCTTACAGCTGTGTCCCTCTCTTTCCCCGCAGCCTGCTGGCCCTCGGGCGCGAGCGCGAACAGGGCCCCGTTCGCCGGAATTGGCTCCTCACCGACGAAGTCGATACTGCCCAACCGTCGTTTCTTCCCGCCTAGCTTGAGGCTGTAAAGCTGAACATTCTCAACCATGACGGCAGGATTGCGAAGGGCTAAGGTGGACGCGGTCAAGTGGACAGCAGACGGTATAACATCGAACCCGTGCAGCACGTGGTCCAGCAAGGCGCGGTGTACTTCATTGGGCTGCGGAAGCTGTCCGCGTTCCGCTGAGGCCCGTATGTGGTTGTCTTCCACAGCATCTGCACAAGCCATTAGCAGGGTACCCGTGCCACATGCCAGATCCGCAAAGCGTAGGCGTGACAAGGCCTTGGGATCATCCCATGAGAGATGCTCCCAAGCATCACGCCGCAAAGCAAGTTTAAGCAGCAGCGTGGCCGCAGGTATAGACGTATAGTAGGCGCCGAGATGCTTGGCCTCTGTAAGTAGGCGGTGATAGATACGGCCCATCAGATCGTGCCGCAATCCTGCGCGACGACTAAGGATTCTACCCGCGGCTGTGATGAGACCATCTATCGCGGAAGTCACTTCCTCCTGCTGTGCTATCGCTTCCATCACACCGGTCGCAATATGAAATATCGGATAGTAGTTGATCTCAGTGACTATCATTCGCCATGTATCGGTTAGTGAGTCAACGCGGCTGCTAGCGCCGCGAATCTGCTGCAGGGTCGGGACGGCGCTGTTGCTTTCGGCGAGTCGCTCTTGGAAGATCAATGCGTTTTCCAACACGAGACCGGAGATGCGTCTAACTGCCAGCCGTTGTCTATCTGTGAGTTTGCCCTCTTCGCCCCATATGCCAAGGGAGGAAGCAAAACGTTCTGCCACAGCTGGCTGATCCTCTACCGACCCGGCAAATTCCTCTATTGCGGCATGCAAAATAGCCACTGACTTCTCCAAGGCTGATTCCCGTCCGAGTTGTTCATGAACTCGGCGCAGTGCTTCTCCCAGACCATACGGCGCACCGGAGGAGAAATCAGGATCGTCGTTCTCGGGAGTAACAACCGCCCAGCGCAAATTGGACTGCTCGAGTGCCTGCTTCGCGGACTGATAGTCAAGTGACCGCAGATGGGCCGGGTACACGACGGCAATACCAAGGCGCGCCACACCCGTCTCGACGCGTCCCAGTGCCTGTTTCAGCAATGTCTCCTCGACGTCTGGCTTGTCCGAGAAGTCTCCCTCGATGGCCGTCCGCAGGCCTCGAAAATCGACTAGCACGTCGGGCATCTGTCTGCTCTCCGAATCGCCGCCGACAATCGTTTCCGGATCGGCGATCAAACCCTCGTCGCACAGCAGGTCAGCGAGTTTTATATTCAGTACTTCCTGCCGATGTCGCATGGGCGCATATACCCCTTGTTTAAAGATGCTCCTGTGGATGGACTTGAGAGCTTGCAATAACCCATTTCGCTAGTCGTCTGTCTCTTCCATCTCCTCCGGCGCAAACGCCGCCCCGTTGTGCGCCAGGGCCGCGGCGATGAACCCGCGGAAGAGCGGGTGGGCGCGGTTCGGGCGGGACTTGAACTCCGGATGGAACTGGCTCGCGATGAAGAACGGATGGTCCGGTAGCTCCACCATCTCCACCAGATCGCCCTCCGGCGAAGTCCCGGAAAACACCATCCCGTTTTCGCCCAGCACCTCGCGGTAATCGTTATTGACCTCCAGCCGGTGGCGATGGCGCTCGGAGATCTCGTCCGCGTCATACAGCCGCGCGGCCAGCGATCCGTCCTGAAGCTGGCAGGGATACGCGCCCAGCCGCATCGTGCCGCCAAGCTCGGTGATGTACTCCTGCTCCTTGAGGTAGACAATGACCGGATTCTCACAATCCTCCTTGAACTCGCGCGAGTTCGCGTCCTCCAGCCCACAGACGTTGCGCGCAAACTCGATCACCGCCGTCTGCAGCCCGAGGCACAGCCCCAGATAGGGGATGTCGTTCTCGCGGGCGTAGCCGATCGCGTCGATCTTCCCCTGGATGCCGCGGTCGCCGAAGCCGCCGGGGACGATCACGCCATGGACGTCGTCAAGCAGCGCCCCAGGGCCCTCACGCTCAACGTCCTCGGAGTCCACGTACTTAATGTTCACGCGCGATGAATTGGCGATCCCGCCGTGCATCAGCGCCTCGGTCACGGACAGGTAGGCGTCCTGCAAGTCCATGTACTTGCCGACCATCGCGATCGTGACCTCGTGGTCCGGGTCGGCGTAGCGGTGGCAGATCTCCTTCCACTCGGCCAGGTCCGGGGTGCGCTGGGGGAGCTTCAGCACCTGGCAGACGAGGTCCGCGACATCCTGCTTCTCGAGCGCGAGTGGTATGTGATACAGCGATTCGTCAACGTCCTTGCACTCGACGACGTATTCGTCGGGCACATCGCAAAACAGCGAGAGCTTCCGGCGGACC
Organism: uncultured Armatimonadia bacterium; assembly: GCA_964484945.1. Classification (GTDB taxonomy): domain Bacteria; phylum Armatimonadota; class Zipacnadia; order Zipacnadales; family UBA5352; genus UBA5352. The sequence continues at coordinate 15,614 of CAZAHB010000120.1, forward strand.
TCTTTGGTCAGTTCCTTCGGGGTCCGCACGATCAGCATATCCGGCTGCAGACCGATCGAGCGCAACTCGCGCACGGAGTGCTGGGTGGGCTTGGTCTTCAGCTCACCGATGGTCTCCAGGAACGGCACCAGGGTCACGTGCAGATATGCGGTGTTCTCGCGGCCCTCCTCGATGCGCATCTGGCGGATAGCCTCGTAGAAGGGCTGGCCCTCGATATCGCCGACGGTCCCTCCGATCTCGGTGATGATCACATCGGCGTCGTAGGCATTCCCGCACTTGCGGATGCGCGACTTGATCTCGTCGGTGATGTGCGGGATGACCTGGACGGTCTGGCCCAGGTAGTAGTCACCATCGCGCTCCTTGGCGATGACCGAGCCGTAGATCTGGCCGGTGGTGACGTTCGAAAGCTGGCTGAGCGGCTCATCCACGAAGCGCTCGTAGTGGCCCAGGTCCAGGTCGGTCTCGCTGCCGTCATCGGTTACGAAGACCTCGCCGTGCTGAAACGGGTTCATGAGTCCGGCGTCCACGTTGATGTACGGATCGATCTTCAGGATGGCGATGCGGTACCCCCGCGCCTTCAGCAGGCGCCCCAGTGAGGCGCAGGAGATTCCCTTGCCAATCCCGGAGACAACGCCACCGGTCACAAAGCAGTATTTGGTCATGTTCGGCTCCCCATTACGTCAGTTATATGCGGTTGGGGCGGCCCGGACCGGGCCGCCCCCTGTTACGCAATCCATGCGACGGCCCGGGATTATTCGTCGCAACCGGGCCTGTGATCATCGTCTTCCTCTTCGGCCGGGCCCTCGGCAGCGGCCTGCGAGTGGGCGCAGGGCTCGGCGTCCTCGCTCTCCACCTCGGGTTCACTCGCATCTCCGGCGGGAGCGGGCGTGAATTCAGGCTCCACATCCTCCACCTCGGTCTCGTCGGTGTCGGCCGCGCCTGCCTCATCGGGCGGTCCCTCAGTGGCATCCTGGGAGTGGGCTTCAGGCATCGCGCCCTCGACGTCCGTCTCCGGAGTGTCTTCCGGCTCGGGGACGGGCTCCATGGTCGGGCCCTCATCCTCGTCCGGTTCGCACTCGGGCCGCGCCCCGCCCTCTTCGTCATCAGCCGGGCCTTCAGCGGCGTCCTGCGCGTGGGCGCACGGGACCGTCGCCTCCTTCTCAACGTCGGGCTCGCTGGCGGCGGCCTCGACATCCTCCTCGCCCACGACCGGCGACTCGTCGCTGACCTCGACCTGCTTCCGCCGGGCCTTCGGCTTCTTGTCCCTTTTCTTTGCCGTTTTCCCCCTGTGGGGCCCTACGTTCTTCGCGCT
>CAZAHB010000121.1:0-16814 GCA_964484945.1 uncultured Armatimonadia bacterium
GGAGGCGCTGGAGGAAGTCGAGGCGCGCGTGCAGGCGGCGGTCGAGGAGGTGCTCGCCGACAGGCAGCAGCGCATCGACGAGTTGCTCGCGAAGTTGGATGAGGTTGAGGCGGAATCTGCGAATCGGCTCGAACACCTCGAGCGCGAGCACGAGGAAGAGCTTGCCGGTCTGCGCGAGAAGCTGTCCGCGGCGAGACAGGAGATCGAGGAGGTGCAGGCCCGCGCGGATGAGCGCGTTGAGGAAGCGCGAAATGCGGCCCTGGCGGAGAGCGAGGAGCGCATCCAGGCCCTATCGCGGGACCTCGACGAGGCGGAAGCGCGCGTGGAGGAGGTCCGAGAGAGCCTCACAGCCCAACACGCGGAGCGCGTGGCGGATCTGCAGGAGCAGCTTGAGGACGCTGAAGCGAGGATAGAGGAGGCCCGGGAAGAGGCGGTGGCCGAGCAACAGGGCGTTATCGACAGTCTGCGCGCGGAACTGACCGAGGCCGAGGAGAGGCTTGAGGCCGCGAAGGCTGAAGCCGATCGCCGCGCCCAACAGGCCCGTGAGGAGGCGCTGGCCGAGCACGAGGCCGAGGTCACGCGATTGAAGAATGCGCTTCGACAGGCCGAGGCGCGGGCCGAGGAGGTCGCGGAGGAGGCGGATCGAGAGTACGCGGAGATGCTGGCACGGATGTCGGAACGTGTCTCCTCCATCGAGCGGGCCGCCGAAGCGCAGCAGGAGTCGGCACTGGCACGCCAGCAGTCGAAGATCGCCGAGTTGCGCGAGGAGCTTGAGGACGCGGAGCGCCGGGCCGCGGACGCGCGGCGCATTGCCCGAGAGGAGTACGAGCGCGAGATCGCGCGGTCGCTGGCGGAGGCGGAAAGTGTCGATGAGCGCATCGAGGAGGCCCGGGACGAAGCGCGCGAGGAGTTCCAGGAGGAGATCGACCGGTTGACAGAGGAGCTGGCGGAGGCCGAGCAGAGGATCGGCGAGGCCCGGCAGGCGGCTGCATCGGCCCGCCAGGAGGAGTTGGACGATCTTGAGCAGCAGCTCTCGGAGGCGCGTCGAGGCAGCGACGAGGACCGCAGGCGGATGGCCGAGAGCCTTCAGTTCCTGCAGGCGCTGCTGAACGGAATTCCGTATCCGGTGTTCTTCGCCGATCGTGACGGTGTGGTGGAAAGCTGCAACGAGGCATTCGCGGAGAATGTCCTGGGGTTGTCGCGCCGCGAGGTGACCGGCAGCACGCCCGAGGACCTGCGGGACCGTGTGGTCGAAGAGTTGATCGATGAACTGCAGTACGGTGATGAGCGGGTACTCGATGACCGCGAGGAACTCACCTGGGATGCGCGGGTGCCGGGCCCCGACGGTGAGCGACGAAGCTGGGCCTTCCGCAAGGAGCCGCACATCGCAGACGGTGAGGTCGTGGGGATTATCGGTGCGATGATCGACATCTCCGGCCTCGAAGCAGCGGAAGAGGAGCTTGAACAGGAACGTCAGCACAGCGCGAGAGTCCTGGAGGAGGCGCCGACGGTCATCGCGGAGATTCGCCCGGACAGCACCACCGCGGCTGTCTACGGCGCCTGCGAGGAGCTGCTGGGCTGGTCGCCTGATGAGCTTGCAGACCGGGACTGGTGGAAGACACTTTTCCCGGACGAACTGAGCGAACCGATTCGTGATGTCCGCGGCGCGATACGCTCGGGTGGCGACCTCGAGGACCAGGCTCTCACGGTGCGCACGAAAGACGGGGAGGAGCGCGTGTTGTCCTGGTCCACCTCGAACGTGCGGACCGCAGACCGCGAGCTTCTGAGCATCCTCCTGGTCGGGTATGACATCACCGAGCGGGCGCGCGAAGAAGAGACCCTCCAGATACACTTCCGGGAGTCCGTTGATCGCGTGAGGAAGCTGCGCTGCCTGAGCAACACGCTGCGCCTCACCCAGGATCCCAACCTGTCGCTTGTGGAAGTGCTCTCAGGCGTCGTCGCCTCGCTCCCGGAGGCCTGCCGCCACCCGGGCATTGCCACAGCCCGCGGGGAGATCTGGGGCCGCGAGCGAAGCTTCGGGGACGCGCCCCACGACCCGGTCGCCAGCCTCAGTTCCGATGTTATCGTCAACGGTGAGGTGGTCGGTGAGATCGAGATCCGCTACCACGAGGAGCGTCCGGAGCGAAGTGAGGGGCCGTTCAGCGCAGAGGAGCGAGAATTGCTGGACACCACCGCCGAACACCTCGGCGAGATGGTCGAGCGGCGCTCGGCTGAGGAAAGTCTCGCGAAGCTGCGCGTCTTCCGCCACACGCTCATCGATCAGGCGAATATGTGGCTGATGGCGATCGATCGGGACCGCAATGTGGTGCTGTGGAACCGCGCGGCCGAGAAGATCAGCGGTTATTCCCGCAGCGAGGTCATCGGCAACGATCACGTGTGGGAGATGCTGTTCCCGGACGCCGAGCTGCGGTCAGAGGTGGTCACGCAGCTGACGGAGGTGACCTTCGGCGGCGACGAAGCGGTGGACTGGGAGACAGTTGTCCGCGCGAAGGACGGGACAGACCGCATCATCTCCTGGCACGCGCACAGGCTGATGGACGATGAGGGCACGACCCTCGGCGCGGTCGCACTCGGCCGCGACATCAGCGAACGTCGCGCCGCGGCGTCGAATACCTGAACGACAGTCGCGGGCTATCAGCCACCAGCTTGCGGCTAACCGCTGAGGGCAACGACAACGAGGCGGGCCTTCAGTTAGAACGCTGCGGCCGTTGGCTGTGCAGGGCCCGCTTAGCGAGCCTCGACGCTGTACTCTGCTGTCGCCGTCTGGCCTGACATGATCTCGCGCGCCTCGATGCGCCACGTGCCGGGCATCGCGTTGTAGGCCACCGGGATTGTGACCTCGGCGACGCCGTTCCTGGCAACCATCTGTCGCTGCGGCCAGGTCTGCTCGCTGCCATCCGGGCGGAAGAGGCGCAGCCGCACCGGCAGCAACGCCTGACCGCGGTCGCGCACCCGGAGCGTCACATCAACCTCGCCGCCCTGCACCGCCGCGTCATTGCGCACATCGGCGACAAGCTCCCCGATCGGGCGGTCGGTGAGCGCGTAGAGGTTCGCAAAGCCCACGCGCAGATCTCCACCGACCTCGCGCGTCTCGCCGAGGTAGCGGTCATTGCGCAGGTCATACACGTGCTTCGCCTCGGGCAGCACCGTGGTCGCGGGGCCGTCTTCGCCGGTGTTTCGGAAGTGCATCAGCAGCGTAAGGCCCTCGGTCTCCCACCGCACCGTCTCGGTCCAGCGCAGCGGCCCTCCATCCGCGTGCTGGTCGTATGCGGGCTCCACGCCCGCCATGTCGTAGATAGCGGCAAGCAACCGGCGGATCGGCATCTCCTGCATCTCTTCGCGCAGCGCGCGGTAGTCATCGATTGCGAAGTTCAGCAGTACGGCCGTGCCCGCGCCGAACTCATTGATCACCAGCAGCGGCGTGCCATCGTGTTCAGCGTGGGCCTCTCCGGTGGTGACTTCAAGCGCCGGGTCGATGCGCGTGTCCACCGACAGTGAGACGCTCTCGCCGCCGACGGTGGTGTCGAGGTCGAGGTCGGTCTCGAGCATATCGGGCGAGTCCTCGGCGGTCGGGCGCTGGGCGATACCGAAGACGTCATCCAGCGCACCGGCCTCGCGCAGCTTGCAGTGCCCGTTGCGAATGGCCGGGCGCAGATCCGCCACGACCAGGCCGCCGTCGCGCACGAACTCGCGCACCTCGTCGGCGACCTCGTCGGACATCGCGCGGCCCAGCGGGAGCAGCAGCGCCTGCTCGTCGCCCTCGGCCAGGTCGCCCTCGACGACCGTCTCGTCACTGAGGTAGTGTGCCGCGAAGCCGAGGTCCTGCGAGGCGTCCAGGAAAGCGCCATGCGCGGCCGGCAGCGGCCCGCGGCGGTTCGGCGCGACGCCTCCGGCGTAGGCTGAGGGCATCGAGTAGAGCAGGCCGATCCCGTCATGCGGCATCTCCATCTGCAGCATCATCGTTCCGACACCGTCTCGAATGTCGGCCATCTCATCGATGACCACCTGGCTGGTGTCATCCCACGGGTGGAAATCCGGCGCGAGGAAGCCGTGGAAGCGGCCGATGTTATCCCAGCGCCACCACCATACACCATGGTAGCCGTTGGAGATCATGCGCCACATGCGCTGGACCATCGGTTGCGCTTCGCGGCGGTAGCCCATCCAGTTGGATGTAATCAACTCGCGCGGGGCCAGCGAGCGGATGATGTCGTCGCCGATGCTCGGGTAGGGGCCCCAGAAGCCGACTTCGTCGATGATCTCGCCGTATGCGTCGCCGAACCGGCCCGCGCCCTCGAATCCCGTAATCGCGAGCGGGTCCATGGCGGCGTAGGCTTCGGCGTAGCGGCCGCAGTAGCGCGCGTAGTTGACGCGCTTGAAGGCCTGACGGTCATACCAGCGCGGGAACTGCCCGGCGTTGAGGGCGGCCTGCTCGTTGATGTCGCCCTCCTCGTAAAGCTCGATCTCCGCGAAGCCGCCGAAGTCCGTCCCCCACGACGCGTTCAGTGCGTCGATGTCGTCGTACTGCTCCTGCAGCCAGCCGCGCCACGCCTCCAAACACTGCGGATGCGCGCAGGCGCCCCAGGTGTTGTTCTCGTCACCGAGGGAGTAGACGTAGACGCCGTGCTTGCGGCAGGGGTAGTACTTATCGGCGATCTGCTGGATATGCTGATCGACCTGTGGCTCATTGTTCCAGCAGACCGGGTTCATCACATCGTCCTCGCCGATCTCCTCGAGGATGCGCGTGGTGTAGGGCACGTAGGTCATGTCAAGCGCACCGACAGCGTCCTCGACCGGCGATCGTCCGTTGAGATAGCCGGTCACGCCGGCTTCCCGCATGCTCCGCATCGCCCAGTACCCGAGCGTGTGGTTGGGAGTGGCCCACATGATGAAGTTGAACTGATTCCGGTTGCGCCTGGGGACCGTGAACTGCGCGTTCGTGCGCGCGACTTCTCCGTCACCGTCGATGAGCGCCGCCTCGGCCCGCATCAGGATCGTGTAGTCGTCCTCCGGCACCTCGATAGAGAACGGAAGCTCACCGGAGCGTGCCTCGGTCTCGATCAGCGCCACCACGCGGTCCTCGCCATCGCGGAGGCGAAGCTGCAGGCGCTCGTCGGCGGCGAAATCGCCGCCGCGCATGGCGACGGTCCCCTCTATGTGCTCACCGGCCTCCACGAAGTCGGTGGCCAGTGCGAGGCTCTCGACGCCGCGAGTGGAGGTGACGCTGATGGTCTGGGCGCCGGATGCCTCCACACCGCGCGGGCTGGAGACGACCAGTTCCATGCGATGTTCGCCCGCAGGGAGCTTCGGGATCGGCGGCAGCGCGGTGACGGTCTCGCCTTCGGCGCAGTCCATCGTGGATTCGAGGACCTCGATGCGCTCGCCATCCGCGCGTTTGACGGTCGTGCGGATCGTCAGCGGCGTGGTCCCCGGCAGATCGCTGCGGACCTCGACCGACAGTGGCTGCGGGAGGTCGTTGCGGTGCAGGGCGATTTCCGCATCCGGGCGGTTAGTGAATGAGACCTCGCTGTCGCGGCCGGCGGCCCAGCGGAGTGTATTCGCGGCGAATGCGGCCCAGTATTCGTACTCGTCGAGCGCCTCGAAGCTGAAGTCCAGGCGAGGGGTCATGGCCACCGTCCCGCCCGGGAAGCCGAGCCGCAGCGCTCGCCCCTCGCCGAGGCGGTAGCGGGTGAGTATCTTCGCCGCAAGCTCCGTATCAGTGGGCTCCTGCAGCCCCCACGCGCTGGCCATCTCGCGCCCCTTCGCGAGCGAGGCAAGCGGGAAGCGTGCTGTAAGCTCCGCCGGGAGCGGCTCGTCGAGGATGCGGTCATCGGTAAACGCGATCTCCGGCGCGCGGTTGAATGCCACCAGGCCCGAGCCGTCGTGGATCACGTGTTCAAGCACGTAATACTGCGCCTCGCGGGTCAGGCCCTCGAAGCTCACGTTGCCGAAGACGAACACGTCCGCGCCCTGCTCGATCAGGTCCAGCGCGCGGTCCATCCCCGGATCGCCACCGGAGACGTACTGTCCGGTGCGCTCGTAGTAGACGATCTCCGGCTGGATGGGCATCCGCTGCGCCAGTTCCGCGATCTCGCGGGCACCGGTGCCTTTTGCGCGAACGAAGAAGAGCGCACTGATCGGGCCGTCCGGCAGCGGCTTCGCCCACTCAAGGTGGGGCGTGACGTAGTCCATCGAGTAAGCGTGATCGGCCTCCACAAGCTCCTCGGTATGCCACCACTCCTGGGCGCAGACCGGCAGTGCGATGAAGGTGACCAGAGCGATGCACAGGATCATGCGGGTAAGCTTCATGATCGGCTCTCCTCCTGGGTGTGGCTGCGGCCGGACGACAACAGCGACGGCACAGGCCGAGAGATGTCGTGTATCTCCCCGGGGCCGGCCTCTCCAACGGCAGGACCCGCGGTCCCGTCACGCCTCCTGCAGCAGCAGCGCGATCTTCACTTTCCACTTCAGTTCGTGCAACTTCACCTGCAGCCTGTCGATACGGATCGACTGTGTGGCCCATTGCGCCGGGGTGATTGGCTCCTCGCCGGTCGCCATCTGCTCGAGGGTCTGATAGCGTTCATTCAGCGGCGCGAACTCATCCCGGTGCGGGGCGTCAGGGTTCTGCGCGAATGTCTCCTCCAACTCCGCGTGCAGTTCCTGCAGCGCGCCGGCCTCGCTGAACGACTGTGCGAGCATCTCGCGGTAGGTGCGGCTGCGCTCGACGCCGTCCTCGGTAACCAGCGCCAGCCGACGGCCGACATACATCTCGACCGGGACCTCGATAGCCGCGTGCAGGTCCTGCGCGATCTGGTCAGTCAGTTCGAAGCTCTCGCCCGCGAAGTACAGGTGCCCGAAGAGCAACGGGCGCAGGAAGTTGCCCTGCACATTGGACCAGTTGCTCAGCACCGTGTCGCGCTCGCCCGCCTGGCGCTCGCGGCAGACGTTGAACCCCCACACGTCGCCGACATCAGGGGACTGGGCCTCCAGCGAGGCAAAGGGAATCGCGACCTCAAGCAGCCATGCCTCCGCTTCCCTGGAGGTGGCCGCCTGCCACGTGGTGTCCCATGTGCGGGCGCCGGTCTTGGAATCAAAACGGGTGCCGAGTGAGTTGGCCATGAGCTGATAGAAGTCATCGTGATCGTGGTCGATGTCGAAGAATAGCTCGATGTCGTCATCGTGCCAGACGGAGCCGTCGCGCATGGTGACGGTCTCCTTGAGGTTGTCCATGTTCTCCTCGTGGGCGCGCACACCGATATAGAGCGTGTCGGCATCGCGCAGCACCATGAACTCCGTCTGGTTGGGCGCCAGTTCCTCCAGCGCGGAGATACGGAAGCCGCTGACGAGGAGGGCATCATCCCAGGCAGCCTCCGAAAGCTCGCCGTCGATCTCGATGGGCTGATCGGTGGTGGTGCAGACCGCCCCGACCGCCGGCGTCACGGAGTGCATCTGTTCGGCGAAGCAGGCGCCGGAAACGATGAGGGTGGCGAGCAGCGCCGCGATGAGTGTTCTGTTCATCGTGGTCATCCCTTCGGTGGAACCTGTCGGCTATCCACGGGAGAGGCGCTGGTGCCTTATCCCGCTCGTCGCAGCAACACCTCGATCTTGATCTCCCAGCGCACCGCCTCAAGCTCGTCGAGCAGCTCAGGTGTCCGCTCTTCATCGGCCATCCAGTCCAGCACCGGGCGCTGCTCTTCCTGCAACGCCTCGCGCTTTATGCGCGCCATCTCAGCCAGCAGATCCGCGGCCCGCTGGTGCAACTTGCTGCCCTCGGGCATCCCCTCGAGCCCCTCCTCGATCTCAATGGCGACCTGCTCGGCATTGGCCTCGTCCATCGCCGCGAAGATCTTCTCGCGCGCCATGGAGGCGTAGTCCACACGGTAGAGGCTCAGGCCATCGAAGTACCCGGTGCCGATCCAGTTGTAGGCAAGCGCCCACGTCTCGAGGTAGCGAGCGTTAGCGGGGATCTGGGTGGCCTTGAACTTCCCGTCATCGGGCCTGGGGTCAGGCAGCAGAAGCTGCTTTGTGAACTTCCACTCACCGGCTGTGGGCTCGGGCCTGGGGGTGTAGTTGTAGCTGCGGGAGTGCTCCTGGTCGGCGGATTCTTTGTCCGCGGTGAGCCACCGGCGGCCGTACGAGAGCCCGTAGCCCTCCGAATCTGCGCCGATCTTGAGCCATCCGAACTGGATGTAGGCCTGGGTGGGATCGATCTCGATCGGCTGACCGTGAAGCCCGGACTTGTTGTTGTCAGGGGTAACGGTGACCGAGACAGACTGGCTGCCTTCACCGGGGGCGGCGTCCTCGACGATCGCGAGTTGTCCGTCGGCCCCGTATGCCTCGCGGGCCCACCCGACAGGGACTTCACCGGCCTCAACAGGCCCCACGGGACTCTGCTCAAAGGAACCGTTCTCCATGAGGTTATCGCCGATCAGGGGAACCTCGACCGTCGGCTCCTCCTGCTTTTGGGCGCAGGCCACAGTCGCGACGACGAGAAGCACGAGCGTGGGCGGCAGCAGCGTTCGCATGATGCAATGTTCCTCCTCGCTCGGAGATTCGCGAGTACGGCCACGCCAACCTCCCCGACAGGAGGTGGGCGATATTCGATTTTGCGCTCCAGTTTCCGCCTATCACGGATTCCCGCTGAGGTCATCGCCCCTGTCGGTCACGGACTTGACGTGCCCGTCGTGATAGCTGACATTGGCCATCTCGTTGTGGCGGTAGGTCACAACCAGATCGAAGTCATCGGGGAATGAAGATCCCGTGGACCTTGCGTCCCAGAACAGGGCGCATTCGCTGGGGGAGTTGATCCGGGCGAGCGTCAGCGGCGGCGTGGTCAGGCCGTAATCGGGCAGCAGCCACTTCATCGTAACGGTGTTGCCACTGTAGCTGATATCCATGGCCGCACCGACTTCGGTGGTCTTGACGGCACCCTCGCGGTCGCTGGCGCAGATCCAGATCTGGTCGTTCTTCGCGTATGGGGCCAGGATCTCATTCACCGCATAGAGGTTCGCGCCTGACTGCATGAGGATCGGGGGCAGCATTTCATCGTAATCCTGCGTGTACATGAGGGTTGCGAGGCCCGTCTGTTTCAGGTTGCTCCTGCAACTGGACTGCCGTGCCTTCTCGCGCGCCCGTGCGAACACGGGGAACAGAATCGCCGCGAGGATTGCAATGATTGCGATGACCACCAGCAGTTCGATAAGCGTGAAGCCCTTTCGCATCGTCATTTTTCCTCCCTGACTGAGCCTGAAAATGGCCGACCTGGCGAACCCCCACAGGGATCCACTGTGTTTGCTTTTCTCCGCGTGGCAGGGCCTCTCCTCCATGAGCTTTTGAGGCTGCTGTGGCTCGGACGGATGCGGCTCGGTGGAATGTACATACAAACGGGCGCGCCCTGTGGGTATGGGCGCGGCCGCGGTCGTCATGGTGAGGTCGCCGGTGCGATGTTCAGGGCATCCGCCAGTTGGGATTGCCGACATCGCTGATATTCATTCCGCAGTAGAGATAGTTGCACTTCATCCACTTTGCATGGCCATCTGCGAAGGCCATGTTCCCGCCTTCGTTATGGCGGCCGACCGTGCGGAAGCGCGAGTTGTCATAGAGGTGCGTGAGGCGCTTCTGGCAGTCGGCCCACACACCTGTCTCGACGGGATGTTCAATCTCCGCGAGGAGTTCGGTGCTCACCTGGCGGTTGTAGCCATAGGAGCCCTTGGGGCCGGTGACCGCGCCGGTGCCGTTGGGGTTGTCCCAGTAGTAGTAATACTCGTCGGAACCGGACGGGCGGACCCAGATCTGCATGTTCTTAATATAGGGCTGAACACGTGATTGGGCGGTCAAGTTGATCCCGGAGTGCAGGAAGAGTGGCATGGTCTCGTCGTAGTCCTGCACGTATTGCAGGATGGCCAGATTGATCTGCTTGACGTTACTCAGACAGCTTGACTGCCGTGCCTTTTCACGAGCGCGCGCAAACACGGGAAAGAGGATCGCCGCCAGGATGATGATCGCGATAACGACCACCAGTTTGATGAGCGTAAAACCTTTGCGCATCAGGTACAGCGTCCTTTGCGTAGTTGGTACATACCACCATCTGCGCCGCGTAGTCTCACGGCGTGAGATGACTATTCGCGATGGACGGCATCCCGGGAAGGTGTTGCGTCGCACAGGAACGGCCCAGCGACATCCCAGCGCCCCTCCCCGATCCCTTCATTCTGATGCTGTCACGTGGGGCGCCCTCGGTCAAGCAAAGAGCATGGAGGATTTCCGCGCGGGGCCGTCAAGAATAGACGGGTGGGCACGCGATGATGATGCGGCCGACGATGGAGGCCTGACGATGAGACGACCGCCCGATCCGCAGCGTGTCGAGATCGAGTTCGGTGAGCAGACATTCCCCGCGGAGGCGACCATGGCATTCGCGGCCAATCACACCGAGGACATCGGGCCCGCGCGGCATGTGGTCGCGGAGGCCGGTCGCCGGGGGACGTGGACGGTGGTATTCACGCCGCTGGAGCCGCTGCCCGCCGGGGCGAGGGTGGCTTTCCGCAAGCACGAGAATGAGTTTCGCTTCGCGTGGCGCCATCAGGACTACTGGCCCGACGCGCGCGATTACGTCACGGTCCAGACCGGGGACGGGGGGCCGCTGCAGTTCGAATGTGACACCGCGATCAAATCGAAGATACCGGCTGCCGTTGATCTGCCGGGCGGGATGGCCGCGGGGGAGAGCATCGTCATCCGCATGGGCGACCAGCGCGAGGGCGGCGCCGGCTCCTACGTCTCCCCGACACCGTACGATTCGGCGCACCTGGTTGGGGGCGTGCTGCTGCCCGGTGACGAGGCGTGGCGAAAAGGCACCGAGGCGACCGTCTCCGTGGAGGTCGTGCCCTGCCCGCCGGCCGAGCGCTACCTCGTCTACGCGCCATCGACCCCGGCTGCGGACGAAGACGTCACGGTCGTCGCTGTTCCGGTGGAGATCAATAACAACGTGGTCGAGGTCGATCAGGCGCCGGTGGTGGAGATCGACGGGAATGAGTGTCCTGTGCGGGAGGGCGGTCAGGGAGCGTGGCACGCGACGGTCCCGGTTGGGGAGGACGGTCCCTCGCGGGTGACCGTGCGCGATGAGGCGAACGGCATCGAGGAGCAGTCGAACCCGATGCGCCGGGAAGCCGGCGACTACAACGTCTACTGGGGCGAGTTCCACTGGCACGGGTATGACGCGTCTGAGTTGAATGCGCTGAACGAGACCACGCGGCCCGACAGGCTCTTCGGCTACGCGCGGGACGTGACGGGGCTGGACTTCACCTCGCCCGGTTCGCACGTCTTCCGCCATGACGCGGATGCGGTGCATGAGTGGTGGGAGATGTACCGCCAGGCGGCGAAGGAGTATGACGAGGAGGGACGATTCGTCACATTTCTCGGCTGCGAGTGGCGTGACCGGCCGGAGGATGGCGGCGATCGCAACCTTATCTGGAACGATCTCGATGTACCGGTCCCGGATCCGACGTGGCGCATCGACGAGGTCTACGAGCAGCTTGCGAAGCAGCCGGCGATGGTGATCCCGCACGTGGGCGGAGCCCCGGCCTTCGCGCGCAATCATGACGAGCGCGTGGAGCCGCTGTGCGAGATGGTGTCCGGCCATGGGCAGTTCGAGTGGTTCGTGCAGGACTACCTGCAGAAGGGCTACCACGTGGGGCTGATCGGCGGCTCGGACGGCCATCGCGGGACGCCCGGCCACCCGCGGCTGGTGATGATGGGCGGCGGGCGGTTCTACCGCACACTGCGCCTGCGCGATTCGGGAGGTGGCGGCGGACCGCTGCTGGCCGTGCTGGCGGACGGCCTCGATCGCGACAGCCTGTGGGAGGCGTTCTACGCGCGCCGCACCTATGCCTCGACGGGGGCGCGGGCGCTGGTGGACTTCAGGGTCAACGGGCAGCCGATGGGCTCGCGCATCGAAGCGAGCGACTGCGTCGAACTGGCGATTGAGGTGCATGGAACGGCGCCGATCGAGCGCGTGGACCTGATCCGCGGGGAACACCGCCTGCACCGGTGGGAGAGCGACCAGCGGCAGTTCGAGGTGACGGTTACCGACTGTCCACCCGACGGGGAGACATGGTACTACGCGCGCATCGTCCAGGCCGATGGCGAACTGCTGTGGACCTCGCCGGTCTGGGTTGAGGCCGAGGGACTCGCGATGGACAACGATCTGCCGGCCTGGAATGAGCCCGAACAGATCGACCTGGATGCGATTGGCGAGAACCCGGCCTGTGAGCATCGCGAGGACCTGATGGAGTTCCTGCGCACCGAGGAGAAGGTGGAGGCGTTCTCGCGGATCACACCACTGAAGATCGTACAGTCGCAGCGCGGCCCCTACGCGGTGTTCCTCGGCTACATGTGCGATCATCCCATTCGGCTGCACTGGTTCTACGAGTTCGAGCTTCCGCGACTGCGCGTGGAGGCCGGATGGGTTGAGTACGGACGGGAGATCATCCGCAACCAGGAGTGGGCCGATCCGCTGTTCGAGAACTTCTAACGCACGTGGAGGAGAGTGGGCATGGAGAGCACAATCGTCTATCACGACCAGCCTGGCCCTGACAACACCGCCGAGACACTGGACCTGGCGGTGAATGCCGCCGCGGTGTATGACCTCGAGACCATCGTGGTCGCCTCGCGCACGGGTGCGACGGCGATGGACCTGATGGAGCCCCTTGAGGACACCGACATCCGGATGGTGGTCGTGGCCCCGCAGTTCGGCTGGATGGATGAGCACGAGTTCGACTGGTCGCTCGTGCCGGTGCTCCGCGAGGCCGGGCACGCTTTCCACGCGGGCACGATGCCATTTCATACCGATTCGATGCACGGATGCCCGGCGCCAAAGCGCATGGGCGATGTCCTGCGCATCTTCTCGCAGGGCGTCCAGGTCTGTGTGGAGATCGCGATGATGGCCGCGGATGGCGGACTGGTGAAATGCGATCGCCGGTCCGTGCTTGTGGCCGGGACCGGGCGTGGCGCGGATACAGCGATGGTCGCAACCCCTGCGTCCTCGGCGAAGCTCGAGGACTTTCATGTGCACGAGATTCTGTGCAAGCCGCGCCTGATGCCGGAGGAATAGGATTACGAGGCTTCCTGGAGGAACCCCGATGAAGCTGCGCTCGACGGCCGCTATTCTCTGCCTGACAGTCCTGACCGGGGCCGCCGCATTCTGTGCTGACGTGGCGGAGGTGCGCCTGTACGAGGCGATACGCGCTGAGCAGCCGCCCACGATCAACGGAAAGCTCGACGAACAGTGCTGGGAGGACGCCTCGGCGACGAACATGTTCGTCAAGTTCGCGAAAGGCCCCGCCGAGATCCAGCAGACCGTCTGGCGGGCCGTCTATGATGACACGCACTTCTACCTCGGCGTCACCTGCTACGAGGCGAACGTCGGCAATATCCTCGCCCACACGAACACCCGCGACAACTCGAACGTGATGAGCGATGATGCGCTGGAGATATTCATCCGGCCCTCTCTCTCATCGGACGTCTACTACCAGTTCGCGGCGAATTCGCTGGGGACCCGGTTTGACGGCAAGCAGTTCGACCAGGGCTGGGACGGCGACTGGGAGGCCGCGGGATCCGTCGGTGAAAACGCCTGGTATCTGGAGGCGGCTTTCAGCTTCGACTCGATCGGCGGTCCCGCGGTGCCGGGCGACACCTGGGGCTTCAACGTGGCCCGGGACCGCCATGCCGGCGGCGAGACTGAGTGGTCATCGTGGTCGGACCTTGGAGGGGGCTTTCATGACTACGAGAACTTCGGCCACCTGATCTTCGGCAGCAAGCCCGGTCCGGTCAGCCGCGCGCAACTGCTGGAAATCGCGACATATGCCCGAAAGAGCCTCGGCCTGCAGGGGCGCGTCGAGACGGCCCTGCGCGTATTGCAGGATGACGGTCTGCAGCAGCTCAGCGAAAAGCGCCGGTCGAAGATCAAGCCGCGCATCCAGCAGGCTGAGCAGGCCCTCGCGAAGCTCGACGAGGTGCTCAGCGGCGAGAAGACGCTGACGCTGGGCGCGTGGATTGATGCGGTGCAGGCACTGGAGAGGGCCGACGCGGCGATCGGCGATGCCGCGTGGGATGTGCGGATCGAGCGGTTGCTGGCGGATGGGCAGTAGCCCGAGCGGGGCCTCTGGAGGGCGAGGAGCTCTTCCCCCGCGAGCGCGCACCCGGCCAAGCAATCGGGCCGAGAGGAAGATACTCTCGGCCCGGACCATCACATCGCCTGAGTGCGGCTTCCGCCGACCGACTCATAGATCAACGGGCGTCGGGCTGCCACTTCCAGAGATCGGTCACGAAGCCCGGCCACGGTGCGCTTTCGGCCGCGCATTGCTGCCACTTCGCATGCCCGTCGCAGTACGCGGCATTGACGCCCTCGTTGTGTCGGTAGTACCCCGCCTTCGCGACGTCATCGCCGAAGCCGTTCCCATCTCCGGTCCAGGCGTTGGCGCCCACCCCACTCGAGACCACGCTCTGCGAATCGCACCACACGACCTTCTCCGCCGGTGCCTGTATCGCAGAGAGGGGGTCGCCAAGCAATCCGGCCAGATACCACGGGTTGTCGAGTTCGGACATCGAGGCGTGGTAGTTCACGTTCATGCCGTAGGAGACGTACAGCAGCGGCCTTGCGGCCCCACCGCCGCCGTGCCCCCACGGACTCGTATCCGAGGGGCAGAGCCACAGTTGATCGTTCTTCATGTAGGGCACAAGCAGTTCCTGCGGATAGCGCCTCGTGCCGTAGACGCGGCCGGGTGTGCCTGCGTCATACGAGAGGATGACCATCCGCTCATCGTAGTCATCGGCGTACATCATCGTCGCGAGGGCGATCTGCTTCACATTGTTCAAACAGGACGTCGCGCGTGCCTTCTCGCGCGCCCGAGCGAACACTGGAAACAAGATCGCCGCCAGGATGGCGATGATCGCTATGACCACGAGCAGCTCTATCAGGGTGAAACCCGTTTTCGTCTTCATGACGGTGCTGCCCCTTCCAGCGGATCGAGGCCTTTTGAATGACACCAGCATTCCTCGCGCTCTTCCAACACCTGCCGCATATCACCTCCGCACGTGATCGCCACATCCACCTGGACGCTATATTCGTCAGGCCGAAGTGGCAAACCTTCTCGTGACAGCACAGATCCGTCACCGAGATTTTCGACTTCAACGACCGAACCAGATATCAACCGTGATCTGGTCCTCGAAGCCGACGAGAATACCCTCGCCATACGGCCAGTTCGGCGGCTGGGTGAAGGTCGCGGTTGAGATGTCCGAGGAGACCTTCGTGCCGTCCGCAAGCTCCAACTCGAGCCAGAACCGCCGGACCTTGAAGTAGTCCTGACCGGGGTTGCGAAGCTCGACGAGGTGCTCAGCGGCGAGAAGACGCTGACGCTGGGCGCGTGGATTGATGCGGTGCAGGCACTGGAGAGGGCCGACGCGGCGATCGGCGATGCCGCGTGGGATGTGCGGATCGAGCGGTTGCTGGCGGAGTAGCGGCGAGCGACGAGCTACGAGCTACGAGCGACGACGACAGGCCGCCTGCGAGGGCGGCCTGTCGTTGTATGACCTGACGAGCGTCCAGTCAGCGCTTGATTGGGTCCCAGGACATAAGCTGTGTATCGGTCTTTACATGGCCGTCACAGTAGAGGAAGTTGATCTGGTTGTTATGCCGGTAGCGCACACGGCCGACCTCGCCCTGCTCATTGGCCGGAATGGGTGTGCCGTCGGTATTGAAGCCCACTCGTTCCTCAGGCGAGAGATAAGGGTTCGCGGCCTCCATCATCATGATTGTGGTCGCCGGCTCCGCGATATCCGCCAGTTTCACGCCCTCGCCGCTGTAATTCCACACCGAGCCGGAGATGCCGTAGGGGACGGAGTAGCTGATGGTGATCGAGCGGCCGTACGGACCGGTGGCGTTGGGCAGTTCGTCGCGCCGCCAGGTGAATGTGTAGCTCCCGGACGGGCACACGAAGATCTGTACGTTCTTCATGTAGGGATACTGGGCGTCATAGAAGCCGAAATAGCGCGCGCTGGAGTTCCCCTGATAGTTGTAGCGGAACGCTGGCATCGTCTCGTCGTAGTCCTGCACGTACATCAGTGTTGCGAGACCGATCTGCTTCATATTGCTCTGACAACTGGACTGGCGCGCTTTCTCCCGAGCTCTCGCAAAGACTGGAAAGAGGATCGCCGCCAGAATGGCGATGATCGCAATGACCACGAGAAGCTCGATCAGGGTGAAGCCTCTTTTGGTCAGCATCCGGTGAGCCTCCTCGTATCGCACTGGAGTTCGCCAAAATCACGCTGCTCATCCTCGGACTGTCCCGTCTTCGGCGCCTGTCACCTCCTCGGGTGCGGTAGATGGCATGTCTCTGCATGCGATATATCTAATGAGGACTTCGGCCGAATGGCATCAATATCCTTCACCGCATCGTGCGAATTATCGTGTATCTGAGCGGTTCACCGACCGAACCAGATATCAACCGTGATCTGGTCCTCGAAGCCGACGAGAATACCCTCGCCATACGGCCAGTTCGGCGGCTGGGTGAAGGTCGCGGTTGAGATGTCCGAGGAGACCTTCGTGCCGTCCGCAAGCTCCAACTCGAGCCAGAACCGCCGGACCTTGAAGTAGTCCTGACCGGGGTTGCGAAGCTCGACGAGGTGCTCAGCGGCGAGAAGACGCTGACGCTGGGCGCGTGGATTGATGCGGTGCAGGCACTGGAGAGGGCCGACGCGGCGATCGGCGATGCCGCGTGGGATGTGCGGATCGAGCGGTTGCTGGCGGA
>CAZAHB010000122.1:0-16717 GCA_964484945.1 uncultured Armatimonadia bacterium
ACCCCTTCGCATCATTGTGGGGCCCCGGTCGCGTCAGAACGGCCCGACCGTCGGGGTGTTTGTAGCTCCACCGCCGCAGGTCTTCAGAGAGCGGCCCGCCGCCCACGAGCAGTATGGAGACGTCTCTGCCCTCGCGCCAGAGAATCTCGGCGGCGCCGCGCAGGTCCTCGAGGCCCTTCTCCTCTGTCAGGCGCCCCAGGTAGCCGATGACGGTGCCGCTCAATCCCAGTTCGCTTCGGAGATCAGAGCGGTCCATGGGATGGAACAGATCGGTATCAACGAAGTGCGGGACAAGCTCTATCTCGCCCCCGAAGTCCTTCTCGCGCAGGACGTCCACCACGGCCGGTGCGGTGGGGAGGGCCAGTTCGGCGTAGTTCAGCATGTCGCGTTCAACGCGTGAAAAGGGCCAGGGGAAACTCTTGTTACGGTTCTGCTCGGTGGTGAAGCAAACAGCATACCCGGCGACGCGACATATGCGCAGCATCTGCCACGCGGGCAGCGAGTACGGCTCCTCGTCGAGGTAGACGATGTCGGGGTCGAAGTCGCGGAGCGTGCGCGCCAGACCGCGGTAGACGTGCAGACTGATCTGCCCTGACCCGATCACGGGCAGCGGATGCGAGCGAAATCCGGCATCTTCGACCTCCTGGTAGTCAACCACCATCCCCGTCGAAGCGCGCCAGCGTTCGGGAGCGATCATCAACAGTTCGACATCGGGATGCGCGGCGCAAAGCTGCTTGAACAGCCGCTGGTTGACGTCCACCACGCATGCGTGACTGACCACTGCGAGCCTCATGTCAGGCATTCGGCCTCCTCGGCAAAGCGTATGAGCAATTCCTCTATCTCCTCGGCCTGCCTGTCCCATGAGAATTGCAGTGACCGCCGGTGGATCGCCTCGGCCATCTGATTCCGACGCTCAGGATCCGCGGCGAGTTGGTCCAATGCCCGGGCGATCTGGTGGGGATCAGGTTCCACGAAAAGGCCGGTGACACCCTCATCGATGAGATCCAGCGCCGCTCCCGTCCTCGCGGCGATCACGGGCAGTCCGCAGGCGGCGCTCTCCAGCGTCACCAGGCCGAAGGGTTCCTCCGGGTTGGGATGGACCAGGCAGTCTGCCATCGCGAAGTAGTCCTGGGGCCGGTCCACGTGGCCCGCGAAGGTGATGACAGGCCGAACACCACGCTCCTCCGCCATCGCCGCGAATGTCTCGCGATCGCCGCTGCCGGCAATGACGAGGTGCACTGGGTGCTCTGTCAGCGGCAATGCATCGATCACTTCGACGAGCGATTTCTCGTGCCATAGCCCGCCCATGAAGAGGGCGACGAAGTCATCCTCCGACAGACCAAGCTCCGCTCGAACAGTCCCGCGCACTTGCCTCTTCAGTTCCGGGGTAAAGATCGAGTGATCGACACCGTTGCGGGTGACGTGGACGTCATCAGCGGAGAGATCATATTCGCGCAGAAAGTACTCCTGTATGCTGCGCGAGACAGCCATGATGCGTCCCCGACAGCGTCCAACTGCTCTGGTCTCCAGCGCGACAAATGCCCGGTCGCGTACAACCTCCCAGGCTCTGCGGAGGGGGGAGCGGAGGCAGAAGCGACGTTGCAGCCGGCGCCGAATACGTCGTCGTTCGCGATGGCCGGTGTGCGCGAGCATCGCATTCTGCACGAGGGTGTTCCCGCCCTGTGACAGGATAATATCGAAGTCGCCGGGTCGGATCGCGACCGTTGACGCGAATGTGAACCAGAGCGCGCGCGGCCCCAGGGGCAGCGGTGGATCATAAAGACGGTGGACGGTGATGTCCTGCAGGTCAACGTCCTGCACGGTAAAACAGAACAAATGAAGGTCGTGATTGGGGGCGATTCTGGGGATCAGTTCGGCAATCACTCGCTCCTGCCCGCCCGCGAGACCCACGTCCTCGATGGCGAGTGCGATCCGGAGCGCCTGGCTGTGTGGTGGCTGATTCATCGTCCCTCTTCAGGAAGATACGGTGACTGCACCTGAAACCGCACGAGCCTGCTCACGAACATTCGGTTCAGACTTGCGAACAAGAACCCCTCATGTTTCGCCGGCATCTCGTCGAGCCCAGGGCAATTCTTCCGTCTCAAGTTCGACCGGCCGCGCCTCGGTGCTCGGCGCCTGTCTACGCCTCATCTCTGCCTCTTCGATCTTCGGCAGGCGCAGGGCCATTGCCGTGTAGGACCAGAAAATAATGGCCTCAGGCCAGCCATAAAGCGCTGGTCCAGTCAGCAATCTGGCGAGGATGCTGAAGCAGGAGGCGAAGAGGGCGGCCAGTAGCCATTGGTCGCGCCTTTCACGTGCGGCGCGGTAGGCGAGGAACGTGTTGCGCATAACCGTGAAAAGTAACCACAGGAACAGTAAGAAACCCGGTATCCCAAGCTCGACCAGGGCGCGAGCGTATTCGTTCTCGGGTTGCAATACCCGGTGTTCCGGGTCGAATCTGCCGGCGCTCAGACCCGCCCTTCGGGCCACGCGCCCGAGTCCCATTCCGGACGCGATTCCACCTCCAAGAGGATAGTCTGCAACATGACGAACGGCAGACCTCCAGGGCCCTACAACTCGACGCACCGTGTACTCGGGATCTTCCACAATGCTGCTGATACGGTTGGTGGCCTCCCCGCCTGTCATCGCATCAACCTGGTACACGGCAATCCCACCGACAATGAGTATAATGAGCAGGAGACCGACCCGTCGTTCGACCACCAGTAGAGTGAAGACACCCAGAACTGCGGAACCGACTGCATTACGCACAGCGGTGACAAGCAGCGCCACACCCATTACTGGCATCGAGACCAGAAGTGCCAGTTGCAGCACTCGACTGCGCTTGAAGTAGATCACTGCGCCAATGAGCATCAGCAGCACCATGGTCAGCGCGCTCGCAAAGGAATGAGTAGACACAAACGTGGAGGGAGGCCGGGTCTCGGTGCCGGTCGTCCCAACATAACTCTCATGTTCGTACACACTGAACCCGCCAGCCAGCTCGAACAAATGCTCTAAACCAAGGAAGTACTGAAGTATCCCGTATATGGAAACAGGGATCATCAGGAAGACCAAAAACAGCAGCATCCGCTCGATCTTCTGTCGTGAGTCGAGCGCATCGTACGCCAAAAAGAACGTGGGAAGCCAGATGGTCCACATTCTCAAGCCGGCGAGGCCGATGAGGAAGCTGCCGGAACGAGCGTTGAACAGATGAACCACAACCCACCCGGCAAACACGACTGTCGGGACAGTAATCGGGGTCTGAACGGATTCTCGACGATACCCCAGAACTGCCTGCCACGCCCAGCGCAACAGGCACGCGGCTAAGATGAAGTCCTTCAACAACATCGTATGCCAGCCGGGGCTTAGTCCCTTGATGAAGCCGTCTGTGGCCGCGACGAAGAGCAACGCCATCAGACCGAACTCGAGCGAGGAAAGGACCGCGACCGCAACCACAACTCCCACTGAGACCAGCACGACGGTCTCGAAACCGCCGGATTGGCCCAGCCATACGAGCGCCGCTGCCACTGTCAGCGCCAGTGTGAAAATGGCTACTCTGGCGACGCTGCTCGTGAGGTTGAGGTCGGTGCGACGCAACATTCAGGCCCACTCCAGGCTCGACGACGTCCAAACCGCCCGGGCTGCACGACATATCTCCGGAGGGCGTGGTCATGTGTCGGGTCGATCTACAGGGTCGATGCGGAATGCGTCTGTGTCTTCCGCTCGACTGTTGCAGACATTCGCGTTCGCCGCGCTGCCAGTAAGCCGCGCATCGTCACCCGCCAGCGTTGTACGGCGGTCATGCCCTCTGTTGGGAGCCGAGTCAGCATTCGCAGAAAACCGTATCGCCGATCCTGCCCCACCAGCATGGCAAACAACCAGAAGCCCACCTTCTGAGCAGGCCCGAGGTGTTTGAGCATGACGTACGCCCAGTCGTGTGCGTCAGCGAAGATCTCCTCCGGCCGTTCGGACTGCCGGTCGAAACCGGCCTGGCGCGGTGCCGGATAGTGATGCACCTGTGCCTGCGGATCGTAGATCAGTTTCCCGCCGTCGGATCGAGCGGCGAGAGCTACATCCGTATCGCTGAAGTGCGCGCCCTTTATGTTATGATCGAAGCCGGGAATCGCACTCCGGCGGTAGCTCATGTTCGCCCCCTTAAGGTGGCCGACGGCCATGGGTTCATCGAAGCCAGGCTGGTGATGATTGCCCACCATCATCCCGAACGAGGTGAGCACACCCACCGTATCCTGCGGGTCGAATTCGATCTCGTCGCCATGATGAACGATGTCACGCCCACCGACCCCCACGACCTCCGGGTCAGCGTAGTGTGACAGCAGCCGCTCAAGCCAGTGCTCCGAGACGACACAGTCATCGTCGATGAAGCACACCACATCGCCGGTGACCCGCTCGAGGCCGGCATTGGTCGCAGCCATCTGCCCCGGCTCACTGACCTCCGCGAGTTCGATGATCGCGGTCGTCTCCTCCGGATGTGAGGCCAGCCATTGCTCAAATGCGTTGTGTGATTTGGCATCGGTGTCGCGCAGCACCACGACGATCTGATCGGGCAAACGGGCGCTGCCAGAGAGGCCGTCCAGGCATGCGACCAGCGCTTTCGGGCGCCGATAGCTTGGCACAAGCACACTTGCTGTAAGGGGCGCACCGCGGGCCGCGCCAGCGCTGTCCTCCGACTCCACTGCCTTCACTCCTGCTTGCGACTCTTCATCCGCAGCCACCATCAACCCGTCGTGACCGGTGTGTCCACCTGCTCAAGGACATCCCGCAGGAAGCGCCCGGTGGCTGAGTCCACCGATGCCACCTCCTCCGGGGTGCCGGTGGCGACGATCTCCCCGCCGCTGTCACCGCCGCCGGGGCCCAGATCGATCACATGGTCAGCGCATTTGATAACTTGCATGTTGTGTTCGATGACCATGACGGTATTGCCCGCGCTTACCAGTTCGTCCAGCACATCCAGCAGCCGCGCGATGTCCGCGAAGTGCAGACCGGTGGTCGGCTCATCGAGAATGTACATCGTGCTCCCGCTTTGTGGCCTTGCCAGCTCGCGGGCCAGCTTCAGGCGCTGGGCCTCGCCGCCCGAGAGCGTCGTGGCGGGCTGCCCGAGCTTCAGGTATCCCAGGCCGACCTTCTCCAGAGTGTCCAGGATGCGCTTCACCTTGGGCACGTTCTGGAACAGCTCCAGCGCCTCGGTGACCGTCATGTCCAGGACCTCTGCGATGTTCTTGCCCTTATACCTGATTTGCAGCGTCTCGCGGTTGTACCGGGCGCCACCGCAACTGTCGCAGTCCACATAGACGTCCGGAAGCATATGCATCTCCACGGTCCGCGTCCCCGTGCCCTGGCAGGCCTCACAGCGGCCTCCGGGCACGTTGAAGCTGAAGCGCCCCGGTTCGTACCCCCGCATCCGCGCCTCGGGAACCGATGCGAACAGGTCCCGGATCGGCGACATCGCGCGAGAGTACGTGGCCGGGTTGGAGCGCGGTGTGCGCCCGATCGGCTCCTGATCGATGCTCACCACGCGCTCAAGATGCTCAGATCCGATCAGCTTCTTGTGATCGCCGGGGACATCCATGGACTGGTGAAGCCGCCTGCGCAGCGCGCGGTAGATGATCTGCTGCACCAGCGTACTCTTCCCCGAGCCCGATACGCCCGTGACACAGGTAAACGTCCCCAGCGGAATGTCCACGTCCACGTGCTGTAGATTATACTGGGAAGCGCCCCTGACGACCAGCGACTTGCCGTTTCCGGATCTGCGCTCCTCTGGAACGGAAATCTTGCGTCTCCCTGAAAGATAGCGACCGGTCAACGAATCGTCATCTTCAAGCAAGTCTTCGACCGATCCGTCGCATACGATCTGCCCGCCCTCGATGCCCGGCCCGGGTCCGAAGTCCACCACCCAGTCCGCGCGCAGGATTGTCGCAGGATCGTGCTCGACCACGATGACGGTGTTCCCCAGGTCCCTCAGGCGCTCGAGAACTTCCAGCAGCCGGTCGTGATCAACCGGATGCAGGCCGATGCTGGGCTCATCAAGGATGTACAGCACACCTGCAAGTCCCGAGCCAAGCTGCGTCGCCAGGCGGATGCGCTGGGCCTCACCGCCCGCGAGCGTGGGGGCAGTGCGATCGAGGGTGAGGTAGCCTACACCGACTTCGACCATGAACTCGAGCCGTGCGCGCACCTCCTCCAGTAACTCGGAGCAAAGTGCCGCTTCCGCTTCGGGCAACTGAAGCTCCTCGAAGAACTCCAGCGCCCGCTCGGCGGTCATCTTGTTGATCTCGCCCAGCGACCTGTCCCCGACCCGCACGGCACGGCTCTCCGGCCGCAGACGCTCCCCGTCGCACGCCGGGCAGGGCAGTGGTGCAAAGAAGCGATCGTAGAACTTCTTCTGGCCTGAGGAGTTTGTGTCCTGATACCGTCGCTGGCTGGCGGGAACCAGCCCCTCAAATGTCTTCGAATACTCGAACTGCTTGCCCCCGCGCGTTTCATACTCGAAAGTGATCTCCTCGTCCGTACCGTAGAGGATAATCTCCCGCGCGCGTTCGGGAAGATCCTGCCAGGGCGTATCCAGATCGAAGTCATACGTGCCGGCGAGGCCCTCGAGAATGTGGCGCACGTGGCGGGTATTCACATCCCCGTAGATCTCCAGGGCGCCGTCGAGAATCGATTCGGACGGATCGGCTATGAGCCGGTCCGGATCCAGCCCCTGCTGTGTGCCAAGGCCATCGCACTCCGGGCACATGCCCGAGGGGTTATTGAAGGAGAACATCGCCGGGGTCAGTTCCGGATACGTGATCCCGCACTCCGGGCACGCGAACCTGGTGGATAACTGGATGTCCTCACCGTCCACAATATCGAGGACGATGAGACCGTCCCCGTGTTCGAGAGCGGTTTCCACCGAATCGGCGACGCGGGAGGCAATCCCCTTCTTGCTGACGAGGCGGTCTACGACGA
This sequence comes from uncultured Armatimonadia bacterium, assembly GCA_964484945.1. GTDB lineage: Bacteria > Armatimonadota > Zipacnadia > Zipacnadales > UBA5352 > UBA5352. The sequence continues at coordinate 6,964 of CAZAHB010000122.1, forward strand.
CCTTGACCGCGTCGAACTCCCTCGAGGGGTCTGGAACGCCGCCGGAGATATCCACCACCTCACCATCCACCCGTATGCGCACGAAGCCCTGATGGCGGGCTTCGCGGGCGATGTCCACCAGGCTCTGATCCTCGCCGACATCAACCGGCGCGAGCACCCGCAGGCGCGTGCCCTCATCGAGCGCGAGCGCCCGATCCGTAATCTGCTGTGCGGTATATGCCTGCACGGGCTGCCCGCAGGAGTAGCAATAGACGGTTCCCGCGCGGGCAAACAGCACGCGCAGGTAATCGTGGATGTCAGTGATGGTGCCGACGGTCGAGCGCTGGTTGCCGGAGGATGAGCGCTGATCTATTGCGATGGCCGGAGAGAGGCCGTCTATGTGATCGACCTGCGGGCGCTCCATATTGGCGAAGAACTGGCGCGCGTATGTGGAGAGCGATTCGACATAGCGCCGCTGGCCCTCTGCATGGATCGTATCCAGCGCCATCGATGTCTTGCCTGAGCCGCTGACACCGGTGAACACGATCAGCCGGCCGCGGGGCAACTGCAAGTCGATGTTATCGAGATTATGTTCGCGCGCACCGAATATTCGAATACGTTCGTCTTCTACCGCCATAAGCGCCTCTTGTCACTTCATGAACGTCCGGTCCGATCTGCAATTGTACCTCCTCACGGCAGCGAGGTCAACGTTCGGCATCTGCGTGGGGTCTGACCGAGTTCTCCAGGTTATTCGGACGAACGGCTCACGGCGGCCTCACCGACCCCTTCGGGGTTGGGCCCCCTCTCCCTGTGCGCAATAGACGACATTGCGCCTGCTGCAGAAGGGGAGCAGACAACTGTGAGTGCAAAGGCTGCACGTTGCGGCTGATAGACAACGAGAACTACTTCCCCCTCCCGCCTGAGCCACGTCGTTTGTGGCTCCAGGGAGGGGGTGCCCGAATGCAAGACCTGCGCGAAGCGCGTGGTCAGTATGAGGGCGGGGGAGGTTGTCGTTGCCGTTACCTGCAGAATTCGGTCGCACCTCGGCGCCACGAGTTTGCTTGACTCGTGTCCTCCTTTTTGCTAAGGTTTGCGGTACGCTTCTTTCACGGCCGCATCAGTCGTCCTGCCGGCTCAGTCGCAGTCACGGGGAGTGACAGGTCATAGACAAGTCTTACCGTGTAAACGAGCGGATACGCGCGCCGAAAGTTCGGGCAATCTCGCCAGACGGCGATCAACTGGGGATCATGCCTACCAAGCAGGCCATCGCCGAGGCAAAGAAGCGCGATCTGGACCTCATTGAGGTCGCGCCAAATGCCGACCCACCCGTTTGTCGAATGATGGATCACGGCAAGTTCCGCTACGAGCAGCAGAAGAAGGCCAAGGAAGCGAAGAAAAAGTCGAAGCAAACGCAGCTTAAGACAATACGGGTGCGCCCGAATACGGATGATCATGACGTGAACTTCAAGATGCGCAATGCCAAGAAGTTCCTCGAAAAGGGCGACATGGTGAAGTTCAACGTCATCTTCCGTGGGCCTGAGTTGCGCCACAAGGACCGCGGTGCCCAGCAGCTCAAGAAATTTGCCGAAGGCTGCGAGGACGTGGCTGTCATCGAGCAGCCGCCTCGCATGGAGGGGCGCCGTATGACGATGGTCCTGCGGCCCAAGAGCCAGGACTGAGACCGCCTGCACGACAAATGTTGTCACCAGCCGACCGGGGCCAGCCTCGGTCGGCGGGGTTGTCTATGGATATACGGTCGGCTCTCGCGCCGACAGAGGAGAGGATTGATCGCAGTGGGCAAGATGAAGACAAAGAAGGCCGTCGCCAAGCGGTTTAAGCGGACCGGTTCGGGCAAGCTCACCTACACCAGCCCCGGCCAGAACCACGCGTCCATGACCAAGGATAACAGCCGTCAGCGCAGGCTCCAGAGGCCGAAAACGCTGGAGGGCGGCAGCCTCGAGGATATCGAGACGCTCCTGCCGTATGACTGAACACGAAGGCATTTGACCTGCGGGCGGCGGGCACGCTCGTCACCGCGGTGAAGGGAAGAGACGATTATGTCGCGAGTAAAGACCGGACACGTTCGGCGCCGCCGCCACAAGAAGTGGCTCAAGCAGGCCAAGGGCGCATGGGGCGGCAGGCACCGCCTCTACACAGCTGCCAAGGATACCGTCATCCGCGCGGGTGCATTCGCGTGGAAGCATCGCCGGGAGAAGAAGCGAAACTTCCGGCGCCTGTGGAATGCGCGGATCAACGCCGCAGCACGCCGTAACGGCACAAACTACAGCCGCCTGATCGGTGGGCTGAAGAAGGCGAACGTCGAGATCAACCGTAAGATGCTCGCCGAGATGGCGATGCATGATCCGGAGGCCTTCGCCACCGTAGCGGAGATCGCCAAGCAGGAGATGCCGGCGTAACGCCGACACCGGCTCAGCTTGATAATTCAGAGCACAAGCAATCAGCGCGTCAAGCGGCTGCGTTCGCTGGCTACCCGCAAAGGCCGGCGCACGCACCGTCAATTCCTCGTCGAGGGCGTTCGGGCGCTCGAAGAGGCGGTGGGTGGACGGCTTGCAGTTGCCACCGTCGCCATCTGTCCGGAGCTTATCGACAGCGACCGGGCGCAGGAGGTGGCCGATGACCTCGGGCAGTCCTGCCGTGAGGTGCTGCAGATCGCACGGGAGCCGTTTGAGTCCTTCAGCCAGGTTCAGTCGCCCGAGGGTATCGCCGCCGCGGTGGCGATACCCGACGCGACGCTCGAGGATCTCCCCGCCGACGCGGAACTGATGGTCGCAGCGGTCGATCTGCGTGACCCCGGGAACATGGGCTCGCTTCTCAGGACCGCTGACGCGGCGGGGGCGCAGGCGCTGGTCGCCGCGGGCACGTGTGTCGATCTTTTCGACCCGAAGGTCGTTCGCGCCACGGCCGGGTCGATTTTCCATCTGCCGGTGGTCAATAACGCCGCGCCGATGGATCTGATCAAGTGGGCGCGGAAGGCCGGCGTACGGACCGTCGCCGGGTGCCTGGGGAACGCGAAGCAGCACACGCGCATCCGATATCCGAAGCAGACGCTGGTGATGGTCGGCAACGAGGCCAACGGTCTGCGCGAGGACGTAGCGAAGAACGCGGACCTGCGGGCATACATCGACATGCCGGGCCGGGCGGAGAGCCTCAATGTCACCGTCGCGGCCGGAATTCTGATCTGGGAGATACTCAGGCAGCGAAGCAACTGACGGACCCAGAGCCGTTTGCCGTACGGAGGGGCGGCCCTCGCGACACGTCGTTTGTGGTGCGAGGGTAAGGAGAGGCTCGCGTTGTTTGCGAGCCACGACGAAGCTTCCTTGCCCGCCCGCCTTTCTTCCGTGTCGGGTAACACAATCAAGCCACACCCAAAGACACTGACGGAGACCAGTACGCGCATCGTAGACGGCACACAGAGAGGGAGCGCCGCAGGCTGAGAGCGCTTTCGACCAGTCGATGCGCGGAAACTTCCCTCCCGAGACGCGCTCCGAACCGCCTCTCCCCGAGGCCCAGTAGGCGGCGCCGGGGCTCCACCGTTACCGGAGCGAGCGCTCTACGCGCACCCACCTGACGGGTGGTATACCGGAAGCTCCGTGCTTTCGTCCCTGGGACGAGAGGCGGGGCCTTTTTAGTCGCCGGTCACCAGTCGCCGGTCGTCGGCAGACGGCGAACGGTGCACTGTCGTCGCATGACACACAGCGGCGATTCGCCGGCGACGGAAGCACATAGCCGTCGAGGCGTTCGCTGGCAACTGGCGGCCGGCGACTGGCAGCTCGAAGGAGACTGATGCACCATGGAAGACAGACTGAAGGAGATGGCCGAAAAGGCCCGTTCAGCGCTGAAGGGTGCCTCTGACCTGGAAGAGCTTGAGGAGGCGCGGATCAAGTTCCTCGGTCGTAACGGGATCCTGCGCGACCTGCAGAAGGGCATCCGCGACGTGGCCGAGGAACTGCGGCCGCGCGTGGGCAAGCTCATCAACAAGACGCAGAACGAGCTTGAGAACCTCCTCGAACAGCGCCGGGACGAGCTTGAGGATCTGAAGGTCCACGAGCGGGGAGAAGATCAGCGGATCGACGTTTCCCTGCCCGGTCGCTCACAGCATGTGGCGGGGCGCCACCCGCTTCTGGCGACACTCGATGACATGCTCGAGATCTTTCTCGGCCTGGGGTACACCATCGCTCACGGGCCGGAGGTCGAGAACTACTACTACGGTTTCGAGGCGCTGAACTACCCGCCCGATCACCCCGCGATGGATGAGCAGATGACGTTCTACATCGCCGACGAGGTGCTCCTGCGCAGCCAGACGTCAACGGTGCAGATTCGCGTGATGGAAAAGCAGGAGCCGCCGGTGCGCGTAGTCGTCCCCGGCAGGTGCTTCCGGCGCGACACGGTAGATGCGACGCACTCGCATACCTTCCACCAGCTTGAGGGACTGTGCGTCGATGAGGGCGTTACGATGGCCGACCTGAAGGGCACGTTGCTGGCGTTCGGCAAGGGCATGTTCGGTGAGGACACCGATGTTCGATTCCGCCCCGACTTCTTCCCCTTCACCGAGCCCAGCGCCGAGTTCGCGGTGACCTGCTTCTCCTGCCACGGTGAGGGCACAGGCTGCCGGGTGTGCAAAGGGACCGGTTGGATCGAGCTTGGCGGCGCCGGGATGGTTGACCCGAACGTGCTCGAGGGCGTCGGCTATGACACCGACCGTTACACCGGCTTCGCCTTCGGTGTCGGGATCGAGCGCTTCGCCATGAACCGCTACGGCATCCCCGACATGCGGCTGCTCTATAGCGGAGACATGCGGATGCTCAGACAGTTCTAGCCGTCGGGAATGGGGAACCGGGGACGGCGACAACATCACGCGCCCTCGCTACCTGCCATTCGCTCAGGCAGGGCTGAGGGAGACGAACGGCCGGGATTGGGAATTGGCGATTGGCGAACGACATCCCGCCAACCATCATACGCGTCGTTCGTAGGACAGGCATTCCTGCCCTGTCAGTCGTTCGTGGAAAGTTCGACTGGAGGCAAACAACCATGCGCGTTCCACATAGCTGGCTGATGGAGTACATCGACGAAGACATTTCGGCCGAGGAGATGGCCGAAGAGCTGACCATGGGCGGACTGGAGGTCGAGGAGATCGAGGAGTGGGACTCGGCCGATGGCAACGCCACCGACACCGTCCTCATCACTTCCGTCACCTCCAACCGCGGCGATCTTCTGTCACTGCTCGGCATCGCCCGGCACGCCGCGGCGCTGCTTCGCTGTGACCTGATCGTGCCGGATCTCACGATCCCCGAGATCGCCGATCCGAACCGGGGCGAGGACGAGGTCGAGCAGGGCGATACGACCATCACCATCGAGGATCACGAGGGCTGCCCGCGCTACTCGGCGCTGCGTTTTGTGGGCATTGAGGTGCGCGAGTCGCCCGACTGGATGCGCTATCGGCTGGAGGCGGCCGGCGCGCGGCCGCTGGGGAATGTGGTCGATGCCACGAACTACGTGCTCCTCGAACTCGGCCAGCCGCTGCACGCCTTCGATCACAAGCTGCTGGTGAAGGGCCACGTTATCGTCCGTCGCGCGGAACCGGGCGAGAAGCTCATGACCATCGACGAGAACACGCGTGAGCTGACAGAGGACGACCTGGTCATCGCCGACGAGAAGGGCGCCATTGCGCTGGCGGGGGTCATGGGTGGCGTGGACACCGAGATGCGCGAGCGCACCACGGACATGCTGCTCGAGTCGGCGCATTTCAACCCGACGATGGTTCGCCGCACCGCCCAGCGGCTGACGATGAGCACCGAGGCGTCCTACCGGTTCGAGCGCTTCGTTGATCCGAACCTGACCCTTCCGGCACTCGCCCGCGCCGCGCAACTGCTTGAAGAGACAGGCGGCGGTGAGGTCGTCGGTCCGGCGATGGACGTGCGCGCGGAGGACTTCACCCGCGAGCCCATCGAGCTTCGGCCCGCGCGCACCAACTGGGTGCTGGGCACCGAGCTTGAGACCGATGAGCAGGTGGAACTGCTCGAGCGCCTGGGGCTGGAGACGCAACTCGACACCGGTGACGCGGAGAAGGCCGCCGAAGACCTGCCCGAGCGCGACTGGCTGCGGCCGTATCCGGAAGAGGGGCAGGCGCTGGAGCGACTGACGGTGCAGGTCCCCACGCGGCGGCCCGACTTGGAGCGCGAGATCGACCTGATCGAGGAGATTGCGATCATCTACGGCTACAACAACCTCCCGACGACGCTGCCGAAGAGCATTACCGGCTCGGGTGTCCGCACGCGGGAGCAGAAGCTCGAGGACCGAGTGAGCGAGGTGATGCGCGGCGCGGGGCTGTGCGAGAACGTAAGCTACTCGATGATGGGTGAGTGCGACCTTGACTTCCTGGCCCTCGGGGCCGACGCCTCCGAGCGCGAGGCGCTGTCCCTGCGCGATCCGGCCGCGGAGAACCAGGAACTGATGCGCACCACGCTGCTGCCGGGACTGCTGACCGCGGCGCAGTACAATGTGCGGCGGCGGGTTGAGGAGGTGGCGCTGTTCGAGATCGGTCGGGTCTTCCTGGACGTGGGCGAGGGCAAGCTGCCGGAGGAGCGGCAGACGCTGTCGGCCCTGTGCATGGGCTCGGCCCGCACCTCCACGTGGAACCTGCCTGATGAATACGAGGACATGGACTTCTTCTGGCTCAAGGGCGTACTCGAGCAGCTCTTCAACCGCCTGAATATCGACACGGTGACCTTCGAGCGCGGTGAGCACGACTCGCTGCATCCGGGGCGCTCGGCGCAGGTGCTTATGGACGGGGCGCCTGTCGGGCACATTGGGGAGATCGCGCCTGATGTGCAGGCGGCCTACGATCTGCCCGAGCCGGCCTGTGTGCTGGAGATCGACCTTGAGAGCGTGCTGACGGAGGCGAGCCTGCTCGCCACCTACGAGCCGCAGCCGAAGCAGCCCGCGGCCACGCGTGACCTCGCGCTGGTGGTGGACGATGACGAGGATCACACCGGCGCGCGCCTGGTGGAGGCGGCTGAGGGCGCAGGCGGCGACTACCTCGAGAGCGTGCGGATCTTCGACGTCTACACCGACCCCGAGCGACTCGGTGAGGGGCGGAAGTCGGTGGCAATGCGCCTGACCTTCCGGCATCCGGAGCGGACGCTCAAGGACGAGGAGGTCGATGATGCGATGGGTCGGGTCATCGACCACATGGGGCGCCGCCTCAACGCCGAAGCGCGGACGTGGTAGCCCCGAGCACGCGAGAACGAGCGAGGGCGCTGCCGATGGATCCGGCAGCGCCCGTTCAGGTTCTGTCTGCGCTTCGATACTGAGGACGTGCGTCCGGCCTACTCGTCTCCTGCCGCTTCCTCGGCCTCAGTGTCGTCAGTGCTGCCGTCCTCACCATCGTCCGTGGCAGCCTGCTGCAACATCTCCGACATGGAGACCTCGATGCCGGCATCTGAGAGCCTCGTGACCACGGTACCTTCCACATCGCCCCAACTCCAGCCCCCCGTGTCCGGAGGACCGGTGTGGAGGACTTCCGCCTCGCTCCAGTTTCCGTCGTCCCTGCGATTGCTGAGGGCTACCACGCACATGCAATGCGCGTCAAGCTCTTCCGCGCGCTCTTTCGTGCCTTCAGCGTTCCATGGCAGAAGTCTCAGCCGGATGTAGGGCGAGTACGTGATGGCGAGATTCCGCGCCGAGTCGGACACACCGCCATGGCAGCCATTGTCGTCCTCATAGAGGACCTCCAGCCTGACCGGTGCGTCGGCCGGGCCTACAGGGGCGGGAGGTGGCACGAGTTCCTTCTCTTCGGCCTCTGCATGCCCCGCCGCAGTGTCCCCCGCTTCGGCGTGGACCTCTGACTCATTCATGCTCTCATCGCCCGGTGTCGTTTCGCCGACGTAGTTTACCAGGGCCATGACACCGAGAAGTGCGATGACGATGACAGCGGTTCGAGTCCTCTTGTTCACGTTTTCTCCTTTCCACTGTCCACGCTTTACGGTTTATGACGTGGCGGCAGCATGCACTGTTCGCTCCCGGCAGCTCCACACGTCCCGGAGGCGCCGGGCTGACCAGATGGCCGAGACGGCGTCTTCAGTCAGCCTCTGTGGTGAACAGGCGCGTCTCATGTTCCTTCAACCATTTGGCGTGTCCGTCGCAGAATGCGGAATTGAACCCATCGTTGTGTGGTTCCTCCGCGTGATCATGCGGTCCGAGATATGAGACCATGCGCGGGGCTGCAATGAGACAGTCCATCTCCGTCAGTGCGATCGTGTTGGTGACGTCGTCCACATCCGCCTCGAGTTCACGGACGATCGCGTCATTGATGCCGTAACTGCCACCGTGAAGCCGGCCCAGCCAGGAATTGGTGCCACGGCCCCAGTCATATCCAGTGTAATGGCAGTTGCTGAAAGTCGGCTTTCGGCTCGGACAGCGCCAGATCTGTTCATTCTTCATGTAGGGTTGCAGCAGTTCGCGGAAGTTGAAGCCGTAATCCTCGTACTGCCCGTTCGCCATATGATTGTAGAATCTCATCACGTATCTTTCGTCATAATCCTGGACGTACATTCTCAGTGCCAGACCGGCCTGCTTAAGGTTCGACAGACAGCTTGTCTGCCGAGCCTTCTCTCGGGCTCGCGCGAAGACAGGGAACAGTATCGCAGCGAGGATCGCGATGATCGCGATCACAACGAGCAGTTCGATCAGCGTAAAGCCGCGCCGCTTCATTCGCCTCACCTCTCTCGATCAATGTGAGGTCGCCTCAGGCGGCCCCATTTGAGTGCCCGAGCATCGAATGACCCTGACTGATCATATTCTACGAATTCAGTCTGAAACCTTCAATATGGAGCGTGGCTCTCTGCGGAACTCATCCTGCATTGCCTGACGAACAGGGAGTAATGAATCGACGCCCCGGCCCCCGCTGAAGGAGCCGGAGCCACTCTCCTGAGTAGACGGTCAGTCTTCGTTTGGGGTGAAGAAGCGTGTCTGGTGCTCTCTCATCCACTTGGCGTGGCCGTCACAGAATGCGGAGTTAAAGCCGTCGTTATGCGGCTCTTCCTCATGGTGATGATCGCCCAGGTAGCTGATCATGTGCGGTTCGGCCTGCAGGCAGTTCATCTCCGTCAGCGCAATTGTATTCACCGCATCCTCAAGCTCGGCCGCGAGTTCGCCGTCAATGGCATCGTTGTAGCCATAGCTGCCGCCGTGCAGGCGGCCCAGCCATGAGTTCGCCCCTCGGCCCCAGCTATAGCCGTCGTAATGACAGTTGCTGAAAGTTGGTTGTCGGCTGGGGCAGCGCCAGATCTGTTCGTTCTGTATGTAGGGGGTGAGAAGTTCTCGGAAGTTAAAGCCGTACTGCGCGTAGTTCCCACTTGCCATACTGCCGTACCACATCATGGGGGTTGTCTCGTCGTAGTCCTGAACGTACATCCGGAGAGCCAGTCCAAGTTGCTTGAGGTTCGACAGACAGCTTGTCTGTCGCGCCTTCTCTCGGGCCCGAGCGAAGACCGGGAACAGGATTGCCGCCAGGATCGCAATAATGGCGATCACCACCAGCAACTCGATCAATGTGAAACCACGGCGTTTCATCAACTCACCTCTCACGACCGGTGCAGGGCGGTGTGGGCCCAGCACGCTTTGGATTAGTACACTTTCCATATTTACTATTCGATGCAGTCTCGAGTATACCTTTAGGAGATTTGGGTCCGTATCAAACATTAACCGGGCTATCCGGTTGACTCAGGTTGTGGTAATTTAGTACGATGTCGTCATG
>CAZAHB010000123.1:0-16330 GCA_964484945.1 uncultured Armatimonadia bacterium
TCGCCCGCTCTGGCGGGCGAATTGCACGCAACAGGTGAGGTGCTGTCCGATGACTCGCGCCACGTCCTCGCATTCAGGGAGAGGCCGCTCCGTGCACGCCGTCCACGCAGGTCGGGCTGGAGTCCTCTGTGCGCTCTGCGCAACCATGCTGCTGGCGCTGGTAGCAGCGCCGTCGGCGCAACAGGCTGACCGACCGGCCCCGCACTGGGTCGAGCAGATGGCCGACGAGCAGATGCCGCAGTGGGATGGCTGGCAGAACGCACTGCGCCCGAGCGGCGAGCAGGCCGCACCGCTGACGCTGGCGACCGATGGCGCAACAGAATACGTCATCGTCATCCCCGAGGACGCCACCGGCCTTGAGAAGCGCGCGGCCGATGAGGTTGCATTGTGGCTTGGCGAGATCACCGGGGCGGAGTTTCCGATCGTGTCCGACAGTGAGCCCGCGCAGGACAGAGAGATCAGCGTCGGGCTGACGAATCGCCTCGAAGCCGCGGACGCTCCGGAGTTCGACGAGCCGGGTCGCGAGGGATACGCCATCGCGGTCGCCGACGAGCGCCTCTACCTGGTGGGCGGCGAGCAGCGGGGGCCGCTGCCGGCGGTCTTCGCGCTGCTGGAGGAGGACCTGGGTGTGCGTTGGTACACCCCTTCCCTCACGAACGGAAGCTGGGACGCACTCACCGACGCACTGAAGGCCAATCCGTGGCCCTCCGGGGCCGTGCGCGTGCCCGACCGCCCGACCCTCGAGGTGAGCATCGTCCCCCGCACCTCGAACCCGGCCATCCCCGTGCGACAGCTCAACTGGCGGCGTGGCTACAACCCGTGGGGGCAGCGTAACCGCGTTAACGGTGGTTACGCCCACTTCTTCGGCCAGCACGGATACGTGGACGGAAGCCTGTCGGTGCATACCTTTCATCGACTGGTCCCGCCCGACGAGTACTTCGAGAACCACCCCGAGTATTTCTCACTGATCAATGGCGAGCGGCGCCATAAGCGCGGGCAACTGTGTCTGTCCAACCCCGACGTGGCCGCCGCCGCGGCAAAGACGATCTCCGACCGGTTCGGCAGGGTGCCTGAGAGCCAGCATACGCGCCGCGACCGGGTTGCCGTCTCGCAGATGGACTGGAAGGGCGACTGCCAGTGCGAGAACTGCCAGGCCATCGTCGAGAGGCTGGGCACCTACGGCGGCCTGCAACTGGATTTCGTCAATCGCACGGCGGACCTGATCCGCGAGGACTACCCCTGGGCGACGCTGACCACGCTGGCCTACCGCCAGTCCAAGGAGCCTCCGACCGGCGACATCAAGGCCCGGGACAATGTGGCCGTGCGCTTCTGCACGGACTTCGGCGCCAGCTTCAACTGGCCCTACCACTCGTTCTACGACGACCGCATCGCCGAGCAGCGCCGGATGTTCGAGCGCTGGCACGAGGTCAGTGACCGCATGCACCTGTGGATCTACCCCCACCAGTACCGCCATCGCCTCGCACCGATGCCCAACATCCGCGCGGTCGCGGAGAATATCAGGTACTTCACCGAGCAGAATGCCGAGACGGTGTATGTGCAACAAAGCATCGGCATGGACCTCGGGCGGGAGCCGATGCGCTTCTGGATATGGTCGAAGCTCCAGTGGGACCCGACGCGAGATGTCGAGGAGCTGATGCTGGACTTCATCTTCGGCTACTTCGGCGAGGCCGCGCCGGCCGTGGTTGAGTACGAGCAACTGCTGCTGGAGCACTGTGTGACGTACACGGATTTCACGAAGAAACGCAACTGGATCTACGCCATCCACGATGAAGAGATGTACCGCCACGGATTCGTGGACGAGGCGCGCGCAATCCTGGCACGCGCGGCACAGGCGGCGGAGAGCGATGCGGTCCGCGAGCGGGTGCGCCGGCTCAAGGCGGGCGTTGTCTACATCGAGGCGCTGCAGCTGTTCATGCAGATGCGGGATGGCGACACCCCGCCCGACGCCGATCGTTACTCGCGGGTGCGGCGCGAGCTTGCGTCCATGTGCGGCTCATTGGACATCGACTCGGTGGGCTTCTACGACGGTACCCGGTCGATCAACCCCGCCGAGGAGTTCCTGGACGAGATGCGGACTGTCCGCGAGAGGCGCGTGGGCAAACAGCATCTCGACCAGGGCGCGTTCGGGCAGTGGACCTTCCGCCGGGACCCTGACGACATCGGCGTGGCCGAAGGCTGGTACGCGGTCGATGCAGGCGGAGGCGACGAATGGACGCCCGTCGAGGTGCCCGCATTTCTCCAGGACACCGCGGTCGGCGACGTTGAGGGCTTCGGCTGGTACCGCACAACATTCGATCTGCCCGGTGAGCAGGCCGATCACCCGGTGGAGTTGCACTTCGGCGCGGTTGACGAGCAGGCGTGGGTCTACCTCAACGGCGAGCAGGTCGGCGAGCACAGCCTCGACTCGGAGTTCACCGTGGGCGAGGAGATCACCGTGGGCGATCTGTGGAACCGCCCCTTCACCATCGAGGTGGCGCCCGAGCATCTCAACGCGGGCAGCAATGTGCTGGCCGTGCGCATCCACAACTCAAAGGGCGCGGCCGGCATCCATCAGCCCGTCCGTGTGTTCCTGTCAGAAAACGCTGACTGAAAGCCGCAAAAAGATACGACGACGGTTTGAAGCAGACACCTCGCGGGAGGTCACATCATGAGACACCTGGCAGTCGCGACGACCATCTGCATTCTCGTAGCACTTTCGGCGCACTGCGCTGTTGGACAGGCCGGATGGACCAACTCACTGGCTCCCGAGGGCGAGCCCGGGCCGCTGCTCGAGCTTGCCCGCAACGGCGGCACCGACTACGTGATCGTCATCCCGGACGACCCGACACCGCAGGAGCAGCGGGCGGCCGACGAATTGGCCCGGTGGCTGGGCGAGATGTCCGGCGCCGAATTCCCGATCGTAAGCGATGAGACCGCTCCGGTCGCGACCGAGATCTCTGTCGGCGCGACCAATCGCCGCTCGGGGGGAACCTCGTGGGACCTCGGACCTGACGGATACGCAATCGTCGTGAAGGATGAGCGGATCTTCCTGCTCGGCGGGGAGATGCGCGGCCCGATCACGGCCGCCCTGGCGCTGCTGGAGGAGGATCTCGGCTGCCGGTGGTACGCCCCCGGCGTCAGTACGGTGCTTGATCGCCCGACCATCCGTGTCCGCATCACCCCCCGGGTTGAGCGGCCGGCGGTTCCGATGCGCAATACGCGGTTGTGGGCCTCCCGGGACACCGACTGGGCGCTGCGCAACCGCGTCAACGGGCAGCACGCGCGCATCCCCGAGGAGCTTGGCGGGCGGTACAATTACGCGGACTGGGTCCACACCTTCCGCCGCCTCGTTCCGCCCAAGCAGTATTTCGATGAGCATCCCGAGTACTTCTCATTCAACGGTGAGCAGCGCAGCACGCGGCAGTTGTGCGTAACGAACGCCGAAGCAGCCCGGGTCGCCGCGGGCAACTGCCTGGAGCGACTGGCATCGAAGCCTGACGCCGAGTTCTACAGCGTATCTTACAACGATGGGCGCGGCTACTGCGTGTGCCCGAAATGCGCTGCTGTCGAGGAGCAGGAGGGCGGACGCTCGGCCAGCCTCCTCACCTTAGTGAACCGCGTCGCGGACATCGTCGCCGATCAGCGCCCGGAGGTCTACGTGTCCACACTCGCCTACCTCGACACCGTGCGCCCGCCCGACACCCTGCGCCCGCGCGACAATGTCGCCATCCGCTACTGCACCGATCGCTCCATGTGGAGCCGCCCGTTCCGGCCGGTGCGCGATGATACCGAGCGCGCCGACTGGCTGCGCACATGGACGGACATCGCCGAGACGGTGACCATCTGGGACTACCCGGTCAACTACAGCCACTACTTCGCGCCGATGCCGAACATGGACGCCATCGCGGACAATATCCGCTTCTTCGCCGAATGCGGCGTCTTCGGGATCATGGAACAGGAGCCCTACAGCCGCGGGCGGGATCGCGAGTTCATGCGCGCGTGGGTCTACTCAAAGCTCATGTGGGACCCCGACCGCGACCTCGCGGAGCTGAAGCGCGACTTCATCACCGGCTTCTTCCAGGAGGCCGCGCCCGCGATGCTGGCCTACGAGTCGCTTTTGCGCCGGACCTGGCGCAAGCACGATGTCTACGAGCTTGAGAATATCCGCTATCCGATGGATTCGGACTTCCTCTCGCGCGAGTTCCTCGCCGAGGCAGATCGCCTCTTCGACCGCGCCGAGGAAATGGCGCAGAGCGAGGAGATCCTCCATCGCGTTCAGGAGGCGAGGATGCCGATCATGTACGTGAAGCTGGAGCGCGGGCCGGAGTTCGTGGGCGAAGGCTACGGCGCGCTGATCGATCGCTTCGTGGCGCTGTGCAAGCGATACGGCATCCGCCACACCGGTGAGCGCGTCCCGCTCAGCGAGACGCTCGAGGACTGGCGCGGCCGCTGGGAGATCTTCGCGAATCTCGACAGGCTGCGCGAGGACGTCACCGTCGTGCCCCTCGCCAACGAGTGGAAGTTTGCGCTGGATCGCGAGAACGTCGGGGTTGCGCAGGAGTGGTTCGCGCCCCGCTTCGATGACAGCGGATGGGACACGGTGCGCAGCGATCTCGGCATGAAGGGCTGGGAGGCGCAGGGGTACGAGGAGTACGATGGGTACACGTGGTACCGGCAGGAGTTCGCACTTGACGAGGAGCTTGAGGGCAGGCCGCTGCAGGTGCACTTCGGAGCGGTGGACGAGCAGGCGTGGGTATATATCAATGGCCGCCTGGCCTTCAAGCATACAGTGGATGACATTGGCAAGCCGGTCAACGTCCTGTGGAAGCGGCCCTTCGTCTTCGACGCCACCGAGCACCTGCAGCCGGGTGGACCGAACGTGATCGCCGTGCGCGTCCACGACAGTCTCAACATGGGCGGGATCTGGAAGCCCGCGCACGTCCTCGCCACGGATATGGAGCCTTCGGCTGCCACCGTGCAGCGGCTGCTGGAGATGCTCGAGACCGATGGGACCGACGGCTGATCCGGCCGACCACCGCCGGTCGGACGCCCCCGGGCCGGTGGGCGGACTCAGCCATCCCACCTTTCGATTAGCACTTCAAGGGGCGCGAGATCGAACGTCTCGCGCCTCTCTTCGGCGGAGCGCACGACCGCGCGCGCGGGTTCGGTCTCCCCGTTCACGAGGAACAGCCAGTCCGTGCCCTCGTGCGTGCGCACCGTCCAGTGAACCGTCTCGGGCGCCTCCACCTGAAGCTCGGGAGCAGGCTCGACCGACAGCAGCACCGGGATCTGTTCGGCGACCTCCTCGACGACCGTCTTCATGTCAGGCCACCGCTCCTCGAAGGGAGTGGTCTCGTCCCGGTGCAGGTCCTGCCACGAGTAGTACACCAGTCCGTCGGCGCCCTCGCAGATGCACTGCCAGGTCATCGAACGCATCTTCTCGCTCCACGGATGCTTCGGCCAGCGGTCGATGGCGCGCTGGAAGAGTTCGTTGGAGCGCTCGATCTCGCCGAGTTCACGATATGCGAGGCCTGCGACGTAAAGCGTCTCGATGGCCCTTCCATCCCGCCCGAGAGCTTCCTCAGTGTCGCGCAAGGCCCGCCGCGCCGCGGCCGTGTCCCCCTGCTTGGCCAGCACGTAGGCCAGTACCACCGACGTAATCGGCTTTGGAGTCCCATGACCGGCCATCGCCTCTTCCGCCTGATGCTGAGCCTCCTGCCACTGACCGGCGAGTGCAAGTGAAAGCGCCAGTTGGCCGTGAGCCTCCGGGTCATCGGGGTGCCAATCCACCTCATCGCGGGCCACTTCGACGGCCCCGTCAAGCTGATGGGCGAACAAGCGTAGGGCGTAGACATGGCCCAGCGTACCGGGGTGCCATTCCGGTTTGGGAGGCCCTTCTATGGAGGCGAGAGCACGTTCAACATCACCCCGATATGCCAATACCCAAGCCACGAGGCTCCGCGCCCATCTCCGCTGGTTCGCGGGCACCATCCCCTGCAGCTCTTTAGCCTCTTTCAGCGCTGAGTCGACATCGCCAGCCGCGACAAGCGTATACACCAGCTCCCGGCGCGCGATAACATAATCGGGGTCAATCTCGATCGACTTGCGGTACTGCCCGATGGCACCCTCCAGATCACCGGAGCCCCGCATTACCTGGGCCCGATCGAATGGCAGTTTCGGGGTTGAGAACTCCTGATTCGCCTCCCTCTTTGCGGCCGCCAGTGCCTCATCGATATTGCCCATCGCGAACAGGGAATAAGCACGTCCGACCCGCGCTGCTTCGAGGTCAGAATCCAAATCTATCGCTTGGTCATAGGCGGCGATAGCGTCAGCATTGTTCCCCACTGCGGTCAGAGAACGGCCAAGAGCCACATGCACGTTCGCAACGTCGGGACGCAGCCTCGCGGCCTCTCGAAGCTGGGGGATGGCGTCAATGTCTCGGCCCTGCCTCTGAAGAACCCACCCCAGACCGTGGTGGCTCATGCCCGAATCCGGCTGGAGAGCCACTGCCTGCCTGTAGGCCTCTTCGGCTTCTGAGTATTCCTGTCGCTCCGATCGTACCCAACCAAGTGTGTACCACGTTCGGTAGTCCTCCGGCCCCGCCGCAACGGCTTGTTTCGCCGCGTCGAGAGCCGCGTCGAGCTCCCCGGCCTCGACGTACTCGCCCGCCTTGCGACACAGCCTCAGAGCCGGCTCTTCGTGCTTGCAGCCCGACAGGGCGAAGCAAGCCGCGAAAACGTACAAAGCCGTGATGGCGGTCACAGGCAGGGTGTCGTTGTGGGGTAGTGATATCCGTACATGTGGACCCGGAAGCGGGCTCTTAGTCACCATACCGGTTTCACCTCTGGATTAGGTGTCCATCCGCCATGGGCCCTGCAGAATTGAACCCAACTGATCAACCCCCGCAACCTCCAGGCGTACCACCAGTAGATGCTGAGAGTCTCCCGCCAACGCCAGCACTTCGCATTCGGCGCAACAATTGGTAACAGATCGTCTGCCGCCAACTTCCTGTCCCGTTCCGCCGTCAGCTCATTCAGCCTCAAGGAACTCGAGGCGCACACGCGGGCGATTCTGCGACGCTCCACCGTATCGACGCTGAACTACGGTCGCGAGGACACGGACGAACCTCACTGTTATCTGCAATGCCATGGGGTCGAAATGTTTCTCGACAGTGCGGAGGCCTACGTTGACGGCGAGTTGATCGACCTCTCGCGCACAGAGTTTGATGTGCTCCGGTACTTCATGGAGCACGCCGGCGTGGCGGTCACGGCCGAACAGCTCGTTGCGGCGGTCTGGGGCTACACTGGATACGACCGTCACATCGTGGAGACGAACGTCTACCGACTCCGCCGCAAGATCGAGCAGAACGCGAATGACCCTCAGCGACTGATCACGGTACGCGGCTTTGGCTACAAGTTCACCGAAGGTACGAACGGAGAGGCGCAGGCCACCGACAGCGATAGCTGAGTGGTGCGTATTCGCCAGGAGGGGCTCCGGGCAAAAGCGACGCAATCGAAGCCTGACGAAGGTTCTCTCGGGGGCGGTGGTCAGGGAGGCCGGGCATTCCGCCCGCACCTGACCTGCGCCCCCATTATCTTTGCCACACGCGAGCGCTTTCCCGCTCCACTCGTCGAGTGGGTTTGCGACTCCAATGCCGCCGGCTCTCCGCCGAATGCTGTGTTCCATGACGGTCAGGTCTTCTCTCCTCACCGCTGCGCCCGCTCGAAAACCGCCTCGAAGCCGTCGGTCGTCTTCTCCCAATCGTACTCCCGAGCGACCCGCTCTCGAGCACATTCGAACTGGCGCTCCACGGTGTCCGGATCGCTCAGCAGATCGGTGAGTTGGTGCTGCAGATCATCGACATCGGCTGTCGTGAAGGTGCGGCCACATTCCCCAAGTGCCTCGAGGTTACCCGGTATGTCGCTGGCCAAAACGCACCGACCGTAACTGAGCGCCTCAACCACGGCCATTGAGAGGCCCTCAAGGGTCGAGGGCTGCACGTAGAGGTAGGCGTTGGAGAACAGTTCCGCGAGCACGTCCCCCGATTGATAGCCGGTGAACAGGATCGTGTCATCGGCTTCGCTCATGAGGTCCTCGACGTACGGGTCTTCGTAGTTGGCCCCCCCGACGAGCACGAGCGGCATGTCGGTATCGACGCGACGGTACGCCTCGACGAGGTATTCGAGGCCTTTTTCGGGGGTCAAGCGGCCGACGAACAGGATGTAGCGGTGCGGTTCGAGGCCCCAGCGCTCGCGGATCTCATCGGCACTGCGTAATTCGGGCATCTGCGCGCCGCTGGCGATATATGTGGCCTCGCGAGAGAATGTGCTCTGATAGTATCGCTGCAATCGCCTGGAGACGACGGTAAGCTCATCGGCAAAGCGCAGAGGGATCCGGGCGGCGGTTTTCATTGTCGCGGTCGCGATCGCGCCCCACTTGTTCCCTTCCCAATCGAGGCTGTGAACAGTGACCACCACCGGGCAATGCCGCTTGAGCCGCAGAAGCGGAGCGACGAACGCCGGTGCGGAGCCGTGGATATGAATGATATCGAAGTCGGACCGCAACGCATCGGTCGCGGCGGTGAGTGTGTGCGTGGCCGCGTCGGTGTACTTCCCGCTGATGCCCGCGGATACACGTCGCTGGATGCCCTTGTAGGGCTTGAGCGGCGGGCCGGCGTCACCGTTAAGATACTGGCGGCGGCAGTAGACTGTGACTTCGTGCCCGCGGTCCGCCAGGCGCGCCCCCAGTTGCTCTGCATATGTCGCAATGCCCCCGGGGCAGGGGACCGATTTCACTCCGAGCATTGCGATCTTCATGACGGCAGTCTCCACTCCGTGCTATCGCTATTGGGTCGGTCTCAGCGTCCCGACGGTGGACCCCGCCCGACCAGGGCGCGTCAGTCTGCGCCATCACGCTTTCTTCGCCAGGCGATTGCGGCTACGCCGAGAACCATCAGCACGAATCCGTTCATCATTGCCGGGAATCTTTCAATCGCCAGCGGAATTGACGTGTGTGGTATCGGGTGATGCCCCGCCGGCTGCCTGAGTTCCAGTCTGATGTTCATACAGCCAGCCTATGATGAGCACAAAAGACAGAACGGCCGCGAAGAAGACAATCAGGTCGGAGAAGCCATGAACGACGGTTCCCAGTGCAAATTCGGCACCGAGGTACTCCGCCAGCAGCAGCACGCAGAGCAGTCTGACAACGTTTGCGAAAAGCACGAGGGGAGCTATGATAGCGACGGCCACGGTCCTGAGCCCGGACTTGAGCCCCGACAGTTCAACCAGCACAAGGCCCGTGAGCAGCAACGCGATCAGAGAATGCATGCCGCTGCACTCCTGCGCGACAACGAAATCGAAACCGCGCAGGTCCAGGACGATTCCGTGCCGCTGGACCGGGAGGCCCAGCACCGGCGCGGCTATCGCCGCCAGAACCGCAGAGATCTGCTGCATGGGCATCGCCAGTATGCCGATCGCGTGTTCGGGAAAAGGGATAGCGAACACGAGTATGGCTATCGGTGCGGCGGCGATCCGTAGTGTCTTCAGCCCTGCCACAGCGCCGACGATCCCCGCCAGGATGACCGGGAATGTCAACCCCGCCAGCATCCGCACGCCCGTGCGTGCCGACGCCCAGTAGAGTACGAGGCCGATGACCAGCAGGCCGATGCCAACGGCCGATGGCGTCTGTTCGACGTCCTTGAGTTGATCCCAGCGCCGCCAGAGCAGCCACCCCGCGATTGCTGGAACTGCGAGGCAGTGGTAATGGGCGGCATCTCCGAACCACCGGCCAACAAAGACGTGGCCGACGTGCCAGTACATTGCGATGAGAGCGATCAGGGCTGCGCCAGCCCAAACCAGCGTCATTGAATCAGCACGCTGATCCTTCATGTCATGCACTCCGGCGACGGATTCGGAGCGGTTCGTGGTGCACATACCTCGGGCCCCCACTCCTCTCTGGATGCGGGGGCCGGAGGTATGGATGCCTCCGGCGCCCCGTGTTACGTGACGTATTACGACTTACGCCGTCTCCTGTACCCAATCCAGCCAAGGATCGGGACGCCCTGACTAAGCAGCAGCAGAATTGGCGCCGGTTCGGGTGACGGTCCCGTAGTGATTCCGCTATCACCTTCTCCACCACACCCGGAGACGTACCACTCTCGAGCATGTGGAGGCTGGGAACTCTCGAACACGAACTCACCGGCCAACCCCGGCGTCTTCGGGTCAGTACCCTCGCTCGACCGTCCCCAGACGATGGCGGGGTCGCTACCCGTATTCTCGTACTTGTAGACGCCCGGTGTGACAGGAGTCACGTCCCAACTGGGTTTCTCGCCCGGCATCACGATCTCGCCATCCAGCCACGTGTACTTCACCGTGTCTGTGTGGTTAATCGTGGCGAGATTCACGCCATATGCCCCGTCGAGCCAGAATGCGTCTATCGGACTCGAAAGGTCCTCGGCGATGTTGAGATCGTACTTGTACGTGTACTCTCCGCCGGGCGTGTAGTCCACCGTCACATCGAACACGAACCCGGTCCACGCTGGCCCTGCGGATGCGGTGCTCGTCCCTACCACCAGCAGCGCCAGGCTTACCAGGCATATCACAAGCCGATTGCGGCTTGTGTTCAGGTGCATCAGACTACCCCCTTCCTCATGGAACTAATCGGTCTCAGCAATTTCATGACGCGGGCTCGGCGGCCACTCAGGCCTGCGTCGCCGCGTCTCCGCTCAGTTCCCGTGTTCGTCCGTGGGGGAGACCCCGGCGTTGGCCGGGGACCTCCCCCCATGCGTCCCGATCGAAGTCCAGTCGGAGCGCCGCCTGGCAGGACCGTGCGGCACTCCGGGCGAGCGCTCAGTCCTCGCGGCGTCGGCGCATCGCAACTGCGGCCGGGAGACCCAGCAGCAGCAGCGCAGCGCTCACGGGCTCAGGCGTCGGCCCCTCGGTTGTACCCATGTCCATGCAGCCCTGATCGATCCGCCAGGTCACGGTCCGGGACGGGCGATTGGCGAGGAAGGACGTGTAGAAGCCCGCTCCCGTCTCTTCCGCCTCGAGGGTGCCATCGCCGTCCTTATCGAAATTGCCGACGGTGGTAAAGTTATACCACTCGGCTGCCCGCTGACCGGACGTCAGCGCGTCATTGGGCATATTGCCGATCGTGCCGGGATCCCAGACGAAGAAGCCGCCGGTGTAGGACGCTGCGCCGTTGTGCGGCGCGGCTTGCCACCAGCCCGGTGTGCCCGGATCGGTGTTATCCCAGTTCCAGGACGAGTAGTCACTGTCGTCAGGTTCCGCATTGTCAATCGTGTAGATCGTCGGATTGAACAGAACCTGGGGACAACTGCCGATCTCGATCCAGGCATTGCTCGGGGTGTTGGTATCTGGATTGGCGACGACCTCCCATATGTACTCGTAGTGCCACCAGTCATCCGACGAATCGGATGGCGTTGACATACCGAGTACCTGGTTCACCTCGGAGGTGACGTCCCAGTCCCAGCCTGCGTATGCCGTGCCTGTGCACAGCACCGCTGCGATAACGACAAACGCACTTAGCTTTCTCATTGAGTACCCTCCTCCCTTGCGGGCAAGTGCAGTCCCGTTGATATGCCCCGCTTAGCTGGGGCGGTGCTACAAAACTTGAAGTGAGTCAGATCACTAATCATGTTAGCTTGAGTACCAGCCGATTCAGGCTCACTGGTCTTCGGATAATGATGCCGATACTCCTAACTCTCATCCACGCGCTCGAAAAGCATCTCACCATGGGGAAGCCGGATTGGCTTGCCAAGTTGCTCGACGGCCTCTTCGCTCGACAGCAGCTTGCCCCACTCCTCGACAGTCGATCCCGGCATGACCTCGTTCAGCCTCGAAGACAGATAGACGTAATCGATCTGTATGCCCCGCTCGGCCAGTTTCGCGAGGCCGTCGGGTGTAGAGGGCAGCAATACGGCCTGCCTGCCCGCGTACCAGGCCACAGCGGCCGGGTCATCGGTCGCGATAACAGCATCCTCCGCGAGGCCTTCACTCAGCACAGACAGCGTCTCCCGCGCCCGCGCGGCCGGAGCCTTCCCGCCGAGAATTGCTGATCCGGCGGTCGGGAACAACACGAGCCCCACCACCAGCGCCCCGACGAGTATCTGCGCGTGCCGGCCCAGTCGGCTTCGTCGCAAGATCAGCACGAGGGCGGCTACGGAAATGCACAGAGTGAGGGGCAGAAGTACGCTCATCGTCTGAGTGTCAAGGCCATACACGGACACACTCACCATCTGCACCACGATCATCGCCACTGCCACACGCCACAGCGAGCGATGCAGCGCGGATTCGGTGAAGAGAAATGCCGCAAGAATAAAGAACGGGAACAGGTAGGGATTGAGCATCCTCGGGATCCCGCGGTACATTGCTGCCAGTCCGCCGGCAAACTTCCGCGCCATCTCGCGAGGGTGGCTGAAAACAAACGCCATCGGTGAGCCGACCTCGGCGGCCGTCTTCTGGTAGACGGTCTCCGCGGGATGACTTCCCGTGTGTGTCATAACCTCGTAGGCGGCCAGCACCGGCGCGGGCGTTCCCGTCGCCTGGAAGTTGCGGATGAGCCACGGCGAGATGACGACTGCGGCGATGAGGACGGTAATACCGATCTGCCGCCAGCGTGCCCGCCCCGGGGTGGACACCAGGACCGCGAGCGGTACAAGCAGCAATATAGCCGTGGAACTGGCCAGCCAGGCAAGCCCCATTGCGGCTCCGACCACGACCGGCCAGACCACGGAGGGCCCCCCTGCGGGCTCGGCGTCATCCGCGGTTTCGGCTTCGGCCGCCTTTCGGCCACGCAGGGCCGCCCCGGTCGCCATCATCCCCAGCAGTGCTGCAAGGCTGATCCCCACGCCACTCAAGGCTGCGCTAATGGCATCGATGCTGATGAAGTACATTGCCACGGACAAAAGCGCAATGATCTTATCCCACAGCATGCGGGCGATGGCATAGACCACCCAGCCTGTCAGTAGGAACATCAGACCGTTGAACATCGCTATGGAGGCGTCGCCGCCGCCCCTGACACGAAACAGCACCGACAACAACAGCGGATACAGCGGCTGATGGCGTGTCGCGGGAACCGCTCCCCTCGCATCTGGCGTCGCGTGTGAAAGTGCCAGTGGTCGCACGACGCGCGTCGAAAACGAGTTATGATAGCGGAGGTTCTGGGCAATATCGCCGACCTCCATGGCCTCGGGAGTGACGAGACCGTTGAAGCGCGCGGTATAGAAGCGCCCGAAGGCGCCTATGCCGATAAGGGCGATCAGGGTACCGACTGCGACGGCGCGGGCGTGCACATTCATCCGCTGAGTGAGATCTCGCGATTGTCCTCCGCCGCCACTTCGTCCCCGGTTGGTGGTCTGCTCAGTTGCCGAACTATCCACAGTCGCCATTGTGGCTCCTCCCGGCATGCATCCTGTCCATGATGCGGCAACCCGGACCTGTGCAGTCGGACTCCGCGACACGCGGCCTACTGAATCTCAGCCTGGCTCATGATCTGGCGCAGGTGCGCAGCCAGCCCGGAAGCGATTTCCTTCACGATCGCGCGGTCTTCATCCGACGATCCGGTGCCGGCCACGACGTAAAGACTCGCCCACGGCTTTCTGCTACCGACCAGGCGATCTCGCGCCCCCAGCATCTCGGCGGTCTTCAGCGACGGCGCCTGGGATTGTGCCGACGTGTACCATGTCACAGCGATCTGCGTGTCGTCCTTGTGGCTCATCCGCTCGATCCTGGCCTGCACTACTCCGTCATCGCTGTGCCAGACGCTCTCCTCGGCAGTTGTCCACCCGGCCGCCGTCGCCGCCAGCGACCAGTCTCTGAGACTGCCGAGACGGGTGTAGGTGGCCTGCGCGGTCACCGAGGCGCTGCGACCGTCCTCATCTTCGTAGACACGCCGGAGCAAAAGGTGCGATCCGTCGGGTTTGGTCTCGATCTCCTGCTGCACCATCTCCCACTCCCCGATTTGCTCGGGCAGCGCGTCCAGTGGTATCCCGTCTGCCGGTATCGTCCGGTGCTCCACGAAACCGACCACCGCCGCGCCCGCAAGCAGCACGACAACCACCGCGGCCGCGCGGTTGCGGGTCAACCACCTGTCCTCGCCGGAGTGTGCAGTCATGATCTTCGAAAGCGTCTACCTCGCTCCATCGGCCCGAATGACCGCTGTGACGGTCTTGAGCAGGATCGTGCAGTCAAACCACAACGAGCGCTTCTCGAGATATTCCATATCCTTTGTGAGCATGAAATCGGTGTCACCGTTCTTGCGCCCCGAGATCTGCCAGAGCCCGGTAATGCCCGGTGTTACCTGCAACCGGATCGGGTTGCGCTCGTCATGGATCGGGCGCGAGATCGGCCGCGGTCCGACCAGAGTCATCTCGCCCCTGAGCACGTTGATAAGCTGCGGCAGTTCATCGAGGCTCGTCACTCTGAGCAGATGGCCGACACCGGTTACCCGCGGGTCATGCTCCAGTCGGATCAAGGGGTCCTCGGTGTCGTTGACATCGATGACCTCGGTCAGTCTGTCCTCCGCATCCTGGACCATAGTGCGGAACTTAAGGATCTCGAAGGGCACACGGCCCTTGCCTGGACGTTCCTGCCGGAAGAAGACCGGCCCGGGGCTGCTCAGCTTAATCGCGATAGCGATCCCCACCCAGAGCGGCAACGTGACGATCAACCCGATGACCGCCAGTACGATGTCCGCGATACGCTTGGTAAGCGTGTAGGAGCGGGGCCGCGTGGAATAACAACACTCGGGGATGTCCGGCGCCTCGATTTCGACGCGCGGGGGCTCCCTCTCCGCGACAGTCTGGCTTTCCTTGGGTTCACTGAGTATCGTGCTGCTCATGGGTCTCACCACCTTTCACCAGTGCGCCTGAGAAGCCGGCAGCGATCGATCAGCTGTTTGTCATGTTGCGTGCATCAGTTTCCCCTCGGTCACGACTTGCTCGGTGGTCGTGGGCACTATTCTGTCGACGCTGTAGCCACGATTTTCGAACGCCTCGCGGGCCGCCTGGAACTGCTCCTCGTCCTCGTAGCAACCGATCACGGCCCCGCCCGAGCCGGCGAACTTGGCGGGCAGGCCGACTTCACGGGCGGTCCGTATCAGTTCCAGGTTGATCGGTCCCAGGCAGTCCTCACCGTAGAGTCGGCGGCGAACGTCGAAGTTGATGTCCATCAGATCAGCGAGGCGCTTGTATTCGCCATTCAACAGGGCGACGCGCGCTTCATCAGTGCACTCGGCCCATGTCCGAACAGCCTCGATTACTTCCGCGTCCCCGCTGTGGAACCGATGACGGACGATGTTGTGCATCTTGCCCGACTCGGAGGGGATCGAGGTGTAGGCAACGTAGAGGGGCGGGAGCGTGGAGATGGGCAGCGTCTCGTAGTGACCGTGCCCGTCACGGGCCATGTACTGCTCGTTGAAGTTCATGTACACCAGGCCGCCGTAGGCCTGCACGACGCGATCCTGCAGGCCGGCGGCGATGCCCAGCTCATCGGTCTCAACCGAGAGAATCAGGTTCGGTTGCTCGGGAAGCGGGATATCCTCCTCCGTCAACCCGAAGAACTCCATCAGCGCCCGGACTGCGGCGGTGATGATGGCACTGGAGCCGCCGAGACCAACCTGTCGCGGGATGTTCGTGTGGTACTGGAGCGCGAAATTGCGGTCATCCAGCGATATACCGCGCTCGCTGCAGATGTCATAGAAGCGCTTGCAGGTGGCATAGAGGAGTCGTATCCCACCGTAGTAACCGTCGTTGTCGGCTGTCTCGGCGAGGTGCGAGAGGCTGCGGAATGAGAGCGGATCGTACAGCGGGTGGCGTACAATCTCGAGGGTGTGGCTCTCATGCACGGTGACCTGTGCGCCAAAGTTCTTAATCAGACACGAGATCGTCTTGCCACCGAAGCCGTCAGACGGATTACCCATCAGTCCGACGCGGGCACCTACCCACGCCCGAGTCATCGCGACGGTCATCTGTGTCTACCTCCTTTGACAGATACCATAGACTCCGATGAGGAGGAGACAGGCGGCAGGTCGGACGGGCGCGAGTTCGACGATGGCCACGGGCCGGTCCGGTGACGGAGGTGCGTCATGTAGATCGTCGGCTGCCCGGGGCAACCGTTGCTCCCCCTCCGCCGATTCAGGCCCGGCGTTGCCCTCCTGCGCAAACAGTCGTGTTCCGAACGCGCGGATACATCCATTTTTGCTGTCTCAACCCTCACTGAGGGCCGGTGGCGGGACGGTCAGAGGAAATCGTGGGAACAAGTTACGTTCTATAGGTTGTGTATGGAGGTAAGAGGTAGTAGCGGGGGTAGTG
>CAZAHB010000124.1:0-16279 GCA_964484945.1 uncultured Armatimonadia bacterium
CAGCAATACCCCAATATTGTGCGTGGCGGCTGATGCCAACCTTTCGGCGCCAGCGTTTGCCAGCACCAGTTCAACGGCATCGTCGATCTGACCGGTCTCCGCCAGCGCGACGGCGAGATTCATCGCACACTCGCCGTTTGCAGAGCCGTTGCACGCGCGCTCGAAGGCCGCTGCCGCGCGTTGCTTCTCATCATCCAGGAAAGAAGCGATGCCGAGTTTCTGCCACGCACCGGGGTCGTCGTCGTTGGCCTCAATCTCCTCCATCGCCTCTGAGCGCGCACGCTTGATTGCCCGGTTCAGCGCACCCGCGCGCATGCGTACACGAAGGGCAGCGGCGAGGCGACGCGCATGATATATCACCGCTCCGGGCATCAAAACGAGAATGTAGCCGAGAACAGCTCCGAGCGCTGCCACAGCCACAATCCAAAGCAGACCCGCATCCTCGAGCACATAATTGGCGTACGCAAGCCCCCCGACCACGCCCACGAAGATCGCGAATATGCGATACAGCCATCGCGTACGGCGTCGCGGCAGGAGGACGGACCGCGCCGTATCATCCGGTAGCCGCTCGGGGACCTCGGGCATGACGAGTTTTCTGCCTATGATTCGCATGGCACCACCACCCATTCTACCCCTGTGCTTATGGCATACCCGCCTGAGGCCATTTCGTAACGGTAATCACGCAAGGAAGGTTGTTTGTGGTCCCTGTATATCCGAGCGGCCGGGCCCATGATGCCCCGTCCGGGGGGTTTCTGTCACACGATTTGTGCGTCAGCGACAGCGATGGTTGCCCTCGCAACCCGTGTCGCGATTGCGATCCCAGCCCCGATTCGGGCTGCTCTCCCGGCGCCACCGGCTATTGCCGTCTTCGCCGCCATCGTCAGCGGTTGAGCCTCCGTCCCCGTTGTCCTCGCCGCCGTCCTGCTGCTGATCCTCGCCGTCCTCTGTGGACGCTGCCTCTTCAGTCTCGTCACAGTCGATATTGCCCAGATTATTCCAGGCATCGATGAACGAGGCCAGTGAACCGGCGACTTCCACGTTATCCTGGTTGCTGACCCATTCCGCGTAGAACAGGATGGCCTCCTCAAGCTCCGGCATCGAACTGTTGAAGCCGGAGACCTGGTTCAGCTCAGCGGCCAGGAGTTGGCGCTCAAGCTTCTGAACCGGCGAGTTGCCGCTCAGACCGGGATGCAGGTACCACAGCGCGGTCTGCAACTGCCGCGGGCTCAACACGAACGGGTCATCGTACGCTCCGTAGCTCTCGACCTCATCCAGATAACCGAGCAACTCATCTCGCGGCACCTGGACACCGTGGCTGCGGCCATGGATCGCGAAGGTCACGTTGTGCATCCAGAAGCCGATCGTGTGGTTATCACCGGTGATTTCGCAGTTATGCATGTCCTCAATGACCGGATCCGGATCGGGATAGTACCCGAAGTACCGCACAACCGGGCTCTCGGTGTCCGAATCAATTGTGAAGCTGTAGGAGTCGGCGGTGGTTGTGTTCCAGTACTGCAAGAGGCCGTACGCGCCGCCGTCGGTGACAGCCATCGTGTAATCGCCATTTGCCTGCTGTCCGAAATCGACGAAGCCGTCTCCGTCTGTGATCTCAGTCTGATCGGCGTCGCCGCTGAGGGTTACCGTGATGCCGTCGAAGGGCATCTCGAACTCATCCATTTCGCCGTCCTGATCGTAGTCGAAGAAGACGTAAGCTTCGACCTTGACATCGGCGGGAGCGTTGTAGTCCGGATTCAGATATCCGAAGTCGATGCCCGTGATCCGTGTGCCCACCACATCGGCGGAGCGCTCGCTTACACCAGTGATCTCGAGCGTGCCAAGCTCGCCGGCGGTCTCGGGAGCAACTACCGTGTACGATCCGGCGGGGACATCGGTGAAGATGTAGTTCCCGAGGTAGGTGCCATCACCGTCTTCAATAGCCTGGAAAGTGGAGAATGTGTCCGCGACTACGTTGCCGCCGCCGTCCACGAGCTGGATCAGGCCGACGTCCTCGAGAGCTTCCTCGTCCGGCTGGTCCCAGACGCCGTCGCGGTCATAATCGACAAAGGTGGTTCCGCTGATTGTATACAGCGGCTCGGGGGCGTACCCAAAGTCAACCTCCCGCACCGTGCTGTCTACCAGGGAGACGGACTGCTCGGTTACGGTGGTCGGGATCAGCTCGCCATCGGCTCCGGTCACTTGATCCGGCACAACAACCGTGTAATCGCCAGGCTCGATGTCGGCGAAGTTGTAATTGCCGATGAATTCATTCGAGCCGTTTGTAATCCGGTGGTTGCTCAGTGTTGTTCTGAGGACGTTCCCGGACGCGTCTCGCAACTCGACCGCAACGCCCGTCAGAATGTCATCGGTTGTGTTGTCGTACAGGCCGCCACTCTCGTCATTGTCGAGGTAGACGGTGCCGCTGATATCGTAGAGTTCAGGCGGATCGGTCGCAACAGGGCCGGGGACCGTGTCGACCTTTCCCTCATCGGCCTCGACCTCGTACTCAATCTCGCCAATAGTAGTGCCCTCGGTGGTGACTATCACGTCGAAAGTCGCGAAGTTCGTGACGCCTACCGAGTCGGCGTTGTCGTCGATGCCATCGTCGGTTATGTCGATCCCGGTGTAGAGGTACGAGGACGTGGTGCTGGTAATTCCGCCATTGCTCCAGCCGTACGCATCCCCTTGCGCGACAACTCCCGCCATGTCGCGCAGCACCAGACCGCTCTGGTCCTGGTGCAGGATTGCGGGGTCACTTACGGACAACTCGTAGTGGTACGCTGTGCGAGTCAGGCTGACCTGGGCGGAGCCAATGAAAGTGAGGTCTAAATCCGCCGCGAAGACGCTACCCGCGGAGAGGACAATCATTGCTGCGATGATGCCTATATGCGCAACCGTGACCCGCCAGCCGCAAAGCCCTGAATCCATGATGTGACACCCCTTCGGATTGTATGCCGTGCCGGCGGCATGGATAGTATACGCGAATCCGCGAAAAACGCCCTCAATTGCCACTCAAGCTTCGCTCTCAAGTTCTTGAGCGATTTGCTGGAAATACGTGAGTAGAGGAGATGAACCTGAAGAGGTCTTCCGCGCCCCATGCGGCCTGTGGCCCACGAACCGGCATGTCGCGCTACAATCGAAGGGGACGGTCACACTGCGGCAAGCAGCTAACGGCGATGGACGGCATCGTACACGCACAAGCCGGGCGAGCAAAGCCCGCCCGACCGGTGTGGCAATAATGCCAGTTGTCTCGCGCGTATCAGTCGTCCCGGCGTCTGCGGACACGCGCGGCTATAGCGCACAGACCGATTGCGGCAAGCGCCAGCGTTCCCGGCTCCGGCGTGGGAGCGAGGACGTCGCCGGTGGCATCCGTCACGCCGTCCCCATCCAGATCGATCTCGTACGGCACGAGGTCTCCGTGACGGGTTTCCTGCTGCACGAGGATGTCGAAATACCCGTAGGTCGCGTCGGGACCAGGGAGGTCGTTCCCCCCGTAGGTGAAGCGCGCCCCACCGGGAAGTATCTCAGAAGTAGGCCATTCGTTGGGAGTGCCCAGATTAATGGGTTGTACTATCCCGTCGATCTCCCAGGTTCCCCCAACGTCCAGGTCTCCCGGTCCCACGGTCTCTGGAACCGGGTCTCGGTGGTACTGATAGTTCCAGCCCCAATTGCCACCCCCGGCATCGCGGACGAAATCAAGCGTTACATAATCCGCCGCGGCGGTGCTGACCGCGAGCATGAGTGCTATGAATGCGACAATAACATGACGCACGAGTGCCACCCCGTAATCTTACTGTGTACGAACTCCGCTACACAGTATAGTGTTTGCTCGGAAAAGTCAACAGGAACTGCCTTAACATAAGCTCAATATCCGCTTTCGATCACGTAACAATCTGCCGTCGGGCGCTACTAACGCTCTTTGACGGCCCGTCGCCAGCCATCCACAAGGCCGAAAGCGTCTGGGGTCGTACGACGTTCTCAAATCATGATTCGTTCAGCGCCGGCATTCCAGGAAGCAGTCGAACGTCTTCGGATCACAATACATCACGGACCTAACCCTGTCCGCCCGACCACGCGAGCGTCACTGAACGCATCTCCTCCGCGGGTTCGACGGCCAGCGTCGGCGGCGTCCGGGGGCGTTCAAGACGTGCGATGCCACGGTTTTCCGGTCGCACCGACGCCCCGGCCGTCAGTCCCTCCAGCACCAGGCGCAACGGACCATCGCAGCGAATCGCAAGCGTCATGCTGCTCTGCCCGTGGGGCAGCCACCGAAGGTCAAGCGTGAGGTGCTGAAGATTCTCGGTGGCGACGGACAGTACGTCGCTGCCTGTGACTATATCGGCGGTCGCAAGGCGCGTCTCGTCAGCCATTTGCAGCGTTGTCCAGTAGTAGGACTTGCTCTCATCGGTCACCAGATGCAGCTGGCGGGGCTCGCCAGGCGTCGCGGCATGCGCCTCACACCAGTCGAGGCCAAAGCCATGCCGACCAGAATGACCGGCGCTGAAGACATGGAGGAGTGTATTGTGCGTCGGCAGGTTTCCGAGGACGCGGAAGGTCCGCCACGTCTGCTCGACGGGGATGACGCGATCACCGTCACCGTGCGCAAGCAGAACGGGAACGTGCGCGAGGTTCGTCATAAACGTGCGCGGCGAGCGTCGCGCGTACTCGAAGTCAACTTCGGGGCTCTCCCCCGGCTTCCCTCCGCAGACTGCCTGGATGTGCGGAGCATATCCGGAGGTCTCCGCCCACCACTCCCGCAGATCCGTCACCGGGCACCACGCCGCCGCTGCAGACCACAGGTCGGGGTACTTGCCAACCATCAGAAGGGTCATGTGCCCGCCGCCAGAGTCGCCAGTGATGTACGCCCGGTCTTCGTTAACGTTGAACTGCTCGACCATGTGCTTTCTGGCGTCAACGATGTCGTGCTGCGCAAGGAGCGACCCGCCCGCCTGGCGAGCATGGGGATTGGACGCGCGGTTCGGCCCACGGAAGTTCGGCAGCACGAGCAGCCATCCTCGCTCGGCGGCCTGCCTGCCGTAGGGTTGGGCCCTCTGGCGATAGTCGGCCGACCACGTATGCAGGCCGACAAGCAGCGGAGTGGGCGTAGCCGGATCATACCCATCCGGCACGCCCACGATGACAGGCTGGTCGGTCCGGTCGATGCTTGAGAGGACGGTCGTCTCCGTCAGCGTGATGCCGTCAATGTCGGGCAACGACTCCTCAGCGCCGCGGGCTCCCATCACGGGGATGCCCCCGCCTCTGGCTGAGGCCGGGTTCATCGGAAGCGCCCCTCCGGAACCCGCCCGGCCGTGACCTCGATGCTCATCTCGCTGTCGCCTCGCTGAATCGTCAGGACCATCGTCTCGCCGATTTCGTGAGCGAGGATGGCCTGGCGGAGCATCTCGGTGCTCGTAATCTCGGTATCATCCACCTTCAGGATGACATCGCCCTGCTGCAATCCGGCCTCAGCGGCCGGACTGTTCGGCTCCACGGACAGGATGACCACGCCCTGGTCAGTCTGGAGCCCCAGATAGTTGGCAAGCCCGCGACTGTTCGGACGTGTGGCCACGCCGACCCATGGGCCGCGCTCCATGAGGAAGTGTACCACCTGCTTGACATCGTTCACCGGGATGGCGAAACCGATGCCGACGGTGGCGCCGGTGGGGCTGAAAATCATCGAGTTGATGCCGATGACGTCCCCGGCGAGGTTGACCAGCGGTCCGCCGGAGTTACCCTGGTTGATGGCCGCATCCGTCTGGATCATGTTTCGCTCGGGCATCTGGGGCCCCGGAGAGCGCGGGCCCTGGGCGCTGACAACGCCCACCGTCACGGTGTGGTCGAAAGCGTATGGGTGGCCGATTGCCACGACCCACTCCCCGATCTCAAGTTCGTCAGAATCACCCAGGTTTGCGGTGGGAACATCCGCTGTGTCCCCCTGCAGCCTCAGGACCGCGACATCGGAGATCGCGTCGGCGCCGAGCAGTTCTCCATTGAACTCCTGCTCCCGGGTCTGGATCGTGATCTCCTCGGCCTCACCGACCACGTGCGTGTTCGTTAGCACCAGCTTCTCGCCATCGTAATCGAACACGACGCCGCTGCCGATACCGCGCTGCACGCGTGGCTCCCCGCCACCAAAGAAGCGCTCAAAGGGGTTGGCCGGCTGGCTGACAGTCGTGGCGACGATCTTCACAACCGCCGGATCGACCTTCTCGACCGCCCTGACGATCGCGTCCTGTTCGGTGATGACCTGGACGTCGCCACCGTCATCTGTCGGCTGCGGTGGAGGGGCCTCCGCCTCATCGACCTGCGGCTCCCCCTGCATGACGTACGCCCCACCGAGGCCTCCGAGCACCCCGACGATCAGTGACACGATGATGACTGTGACGATCAGGCCCGCATTTGATCCGTTTCGCATACGCTCGTCCTCACTTTTCGTCCAACTGCTGCATGACGCGCACTGTCTCGATCGCCGACTGCCCGGCTTCGAAGCCGCGATTGGTCAGGCGAGTACCCGCGCGCTCGATAGCTTGCTCGATTGTCTCAGTCGTGATTACACCGAAGATGACCGGGATTCCCGTCTCCATCGACGCGGTGGATACCCCGCGCGCGACCTGCCCGGCCACGTAATCGAAATGCGAGGTCGCGCCTCGGATGACCGCGCCCAGCGTGATCACAGCATCAAACTTCCCGCTTCGTGCCATCTTCTGCGCGACCACCGGGATCTCGAATGCCCCCGGCACATACGCCGTCTCCACGTCCTCCTCCGACACCCCGTTGCGCTTGAGCGCATCCATGCACCCGTCCACCAGCCGCCGGGTGATGAAGTCGTTGAACCGCGAGACCACAAGACCGAACTTCAAACCCGAGCCGTCAAGCTGCCCCTCATGCGTCTTCATCGCTGTCACCTCTGACGTCCGCCTCCGCGTCGGTATCGTCGCTCTCATCGCGGCGGATCATATGGCCCATCTTGTCGCGCTTGGTGCAAAGATAATGTTCGTAGTAGCCGTTCTTTGGCGCCTCCAGCGGGACGCGTTCGACGACCTCCAACCCGTATGCCTCCATCGCCGTGAATTTCGCCGGGTTATTGCTCATCAGCCGCATCTTGCTGACGCCGAGGTCCGCGAGCACCTGCGCGCCCACCCCGTAATCTCGCCGATCCGCCGGGAAGCCCAGCGCCTCATTTGCCTCAACCGTGTCGAGGCCGTGCTCCTGAAGGTGATAGGCCCGGATCTTATTGACAAGCCCGATGCCGCGGCCCTCGTGGCTCGCAATGTAGAGCACGATGCCCGGCGGCTCGTCGGCAATCCGCTCCAGCGCGGAATGAAGCTGCCAGCCGCAATCGCACTTCAACGATCCGAGGATGTCGCCGGTCACGCAACCCGAGTGCACACGCACCAGGGGCGGCTGTGCACCGTCGAGATCGCCGCTGACCACCGCGACGTAATCTGCCTGATCGACCTCCGAGGTGAAGATAACCGCGCGGAAGTCGCCCCAGAGTGTCGGCAGCGAGGCCTCGGCCTCGCGCGTGATCAGCTTCTCTGTCCTGGACCGGTAGCGGATCAGGTCCGCGATAGTTGCGACCGCGATGTCCAGTTCCTCACCAAGCTCAAGCAGCTCGTCCATGCTCGCGGCCGATCCGTCGTCGCGGAGGATCTGCGCCGTGACGCCGGCGGGCGTCAGGCCTGCGAGGCGCGCCAGGTCCACAGCGGCCTCCGTATGCCCCACGCGCCTGAGAACTCCGCCCTCGGCCGCCCGGATGGGGAACACGTGCCCGGGGCGGACCAGGTACTCCGGTCGCGTGTCCGGATCGATGAGCGTCTGGATGGTGAGCGCACGGTCTCGCGCGGTGTCACCGGTCTCCATCCCCCATCGCGCGTCCACCGAGACGGCGAAGGCGGTCTGACCGCCGCCCCATCCATCGGGCGACATCGGCGTGAGGCCCAGTTCCTCGATACGTTCGGGCGTAATTGCGACACACATCGTGCCACGAGCCACGCGCATCATCTCGTTAATCGCGTCACTCTCGGCAAATTCAGCGGCCAGAACCACGTCCCCCGTGGAACTCTCGCCCTCATCGTCCACGACGATAACCATCTCACCGCGGCCGATACGTGCGATTGCCTCTTCTGTCGTTACCAGTGCCATTCTCATACGCTCGCTTCCGTTTACTCACATGAAGCCGTGCTCGGAGAGCATTTCGCGGGAAATTGAATCCGCCCCGTTTGCACCGTCCTCACCGAGCAGGCGCATGACATACTTTGCCAGGATATCCGTCTCTATGTTTACAGGCTGGCCGCTGCGGGCCTGTTCGAGTGTCGTGTTCGCCAGAGTGTGCGGGATAATCGCCACACCAAGTGTACTCTCTGCCACGCTCGTCACGGTCAGGCTGATGCCGTCAATGGCGATACTGCCCTTCTCCACCACGTATCGCGTGTATTCGTCAGGAAGCTCGACCTCGAACCGAACCGTAGTGCCCTCGTCGGTGCGGCCGACGATCTCGCCGACGCAGTCAACATGCCCCTGCACGAAGTGCCCGCCGAGCCTGTCGCCGACCGCCAGAGCGCGCTCGAGATTGACCACCGATCCCACGCTGAGCGTGCCGATCGTCGTGCGGTCAAGCGTCTCGGCGCCCGCGTGACAGACGAAGCCGCGCTCATCGGCACGCTCCACGGTCAGGCAGGTGCCGTTGACGGCGATGCTCTCACCGACCTCGGCCTCCGCGCCGGTCTCTGCCGCGGCGATCTCCAGATCGGAGCCACCGCCTGACGGGCGCATGGATCTGATGCTGCCGACCTCTTCGATCAGTCCGGTGAACACTCAAGCTCCGCCCTCGGCGTCAGATATCCTTCGACCAGCAGGTCGTCGCCGACCCGCCGGTGCGTTACGTCTCTCAGTCTCAGCGCATCGGCAACGCGCCCGGCGCCTCGCCCGACAACACCGGGGACCGCCTCGCGCCCCCCGATGATCATTGGCGCGTAAAAGAGCAGCACCCGATCGACCACTCCGGCTTCGAGCGCCCCGCCTGCAAGCTCTCCTCCGCCCTCGATCAACACGTTCAGGGCGCCACGTTCGCCGAGTTCTGTCGCCAATGCCTCGAGATCGACGCGCCCGTCCCGCTCCGGCAAAACCAGCACGTCGGCACCGGCTTCCCTCAATGCCTCCATACGCTCCTCTGGCGCGCGTGATGTGCAGGCAATCAGACAGCCCGCCTCGCTTTCCTCGCGCACAACCTGTGCGTTGGCCGGAGTGCGCGCTCGGCTGTCGGCGATCACCCGCAGCGCATCGCGCCCGTCGGGGACGTCGCGGGTGGTAAGCGCCGGGTCATCGGCCAGAACCGTCCCCGACCCGACCATCACCACATCCGATCGATCGCGCACCTGGTGGACCATTTGTCGCGACTGATCGCCAGTAATCCAGCGCGAATCGCCCGTGCGGGTCGCGATCCGGCCATCCAGACTCATCGCGAGCTTCAGCGTTACAAGCGGGCGCCCGGTGCGCCGATGTCGCACGTAGCCCTCCAGCAGCCTCCGAGCATCCTCGTAGAGGAAGCCGCTCTCCACCTCTACCCCCGCCGCGCGCAGCGCCGCCTCTCCCCCACCGGCACAGCGCGGATCGGGATCTCCCGCCGCGTAAATCACGCGGTGGATGCCTGCTTCGATGATGGCGTCCGTGCACGGCGGCGTCCGCCCGTGATGGCAACACGGTTCGAGCGTCACGTAGATGTCAGCACCGCGCGCGGTCTCACCGGCGTTCGCCAGGGCTATACGTTCGGCGTGGGCCTCCCCGGCTCGCCGGTGGTAGCCCTCGCCGACGATGGCGCCGTCGCGCACGACGACGGCCCCGACCGGCGGGTTGGGCGAGGTCCGCCCGACGCCGCTGGCCGCCAGCGCCAGCGCCCGACGCATGAGCCGCTGCTCGGGCGCTCTCATTCCGACGGGCCCTGCCCTTCGCGACTCTGTTCAAGTTTCCGTATGTACATGCTCAATCGTCTGTAGCGCTCCGCCCGATGGGCCCCACTTCGACGCCGCAACATTGCCAGGTCATAGATTGCCATAATCATTGCCGTCACCGCGAGCAGCAGGCACACGGCCCAGAAGGCCATCGCAGACGAGGCGGTTACGAAGTCGAGCCGGACGCCCACCATTACCAGCGCCAGCAGCACGAGCAGGACCACCGCTGACGCTATCCGCAACCCCATCTGCCTGCGGCTTATGATGTGCCCGCCACTGGCGTACCGTCGCCACTCAAAGACGAGGCGAACCAGCAGCACGAGGGCAAGCAGGCCGAGAACTGAGGCAAACCACGGCGCCATCTGATGCGTCCTCCCGTTAGCGGGATGATAGCACATGGAAGCCGCGTCGAGCAAGCTCAGTGGCCTGCGCGCGTACGACCACATGTGGCCTGCGCGCGTACGACCACATTATGTCGGGCGAGGGCAAAGGTGCCCGCCGCAATGAAGATGGATGGCGGCCGCGAACTTGTGGTCGCTGTGTTCGTCGTGTATAATAAACTCCCGCCCACGGGCTACGCTGCGTGGGCTTTGTTCTTTCGATGAGCACCAGCGTGCCGCGAGCACCGCGGACAGGTACGTGTACCCGACACTGGAGACGATTGTGATGAGCCCGGAGCAGACGGGCTTCGATATCGACGACGCATTGATCGCCGACGTTGCGAGAGATGAGAAGCTGGCGGAGGACGAACTTAGCGAGCGCATCGAGCGCGGAACCGTGGTGGTCATGGGCGGCGATGATGTAGAGCCGCTGGGGATCGGCGAGGGCCTCCGGACGAAGATCAACGCCAATATCGGCACGTCGCCGGATTATCCGGAGCTTGACAGCGAACTGGAGAAACTGCACGCTGCCGTCGCATCCGGTGCCGACACCGTCATGGACCTCTCCACGGGCGGGGACCTCGACGAGATCCGACGAGAGATCCGCGAGGAATGCCCGGTGGTGCTGGGCACCGTTCCAATCTATCAGGCGGCCGCCGAGGCCGATGAGCAGCGCGGCGATATGCTCGCGATGACCGCAGACGACCTGCTCGACGTCATCCGGCGCAATGGCGAGGACGGCGTGGACTTCGCCACGCTGCACTGTGGCGTTACCCGCGAGACGGTGGCCGCCCTCGACACGCAGCCGCGTGTGGGCGGCATCGTGAGCAGGGGCGGCAGCATGCTCGCCGCATGGATGCGCCACAATGACGCGGAGAACCCGCTCTACGAGCAATACGATGATGTACTTGCCATTCTGAAGGAATACAACGTGGCGATCAGCCTCGGCGACGGCCTGCGCCCGGGCGCCACCGCCGACGCCACCGATGCCGGGCAGGTGGCCGAGACGCGCGTGCTGGGCGAGCTTGTGCGGCGCGCGCGAGAGGCCGGCGTCCAGGCGTTCGTTGAGGGACCCGGCCATGTGCCGCTGGATCAGATCGAGGCGAACGTCTTGCTGCAAAAGCGCCTGTGCGACGGTGCTCCGTTCTACGTGCTCGGGCCACTGGTCACCGACGTCGCGCCCGGGTACGATCACATCACCGGCGCGATCGGTGGTGCCGTGTGTGCGGCGGCCGGCGCAGACTTTTTGTGCTACGTGACGCCCGCCGAGCACCTCGGACTGCCGACTGTGGAAGACGTGATCGACGGCGTCATGGCCTCGCGCATCGCCGCACACGCCGCGGACATGGTCAAAGGCGTGCCCGGAGCGCGTGACTGGGATGACAGAATGTCCAGGGCCCGCTGTGACCTCGACTGGGCGGCCATGGAGCGGCTTGCACTGGATCCGGGACGTGTACGCGTCACCCGCGGCGACCGCCCATCGGCCGATGACGCGGCCTGTTCGATGTGCGGAAAGTTCTGCTCGGTACGAGCCGGCAGGAAGATGAGGGAGGCCGGTGAGTGAAGCTCGCACTGGTACATGATTACCTCGTCCAGGGCATTCGCGGTGCGGAGCGTGTTGTCGATGTCCTGCACGACATGTATCCCGAGGCGCCGGTCTACACGCTGCTGTACGACCCCGAGCGGATGGAGGATCGCCTCCGACAATGGGATATCCGTACCTCCATGCTCCAGGACATTCCCGGAGCGCTGTCCCTCTACAAAAAGCTCTACTTCCTGATGCCGATGGCGATGGATCACCTGCCGCTGGACGAGTATGATCTCGTCATCAGTTCGAGCTGCGGCTGGAGCAAGTCCGCCCCGCAGGCCGATCATGCGCTCCATGTCTCCTACGTCCACAGTCCGGCACGGTTCCTGTGGTTTTGGGCCGACGAGTACATTGAATCTCTGGACGTGACCTGGCTCGCGAAGGCGTTCGTGCGCGCCACGATTCCGCCTCTACGCGACTGGGATCGGCGCACTGCGCAGCGGGCCCAGCACCTGGTTTGCAACTCTCAGACGACGAAGCGACGAATCCGGGATGCGTGGGACCGCGACGCGTATGTAATCAACCCGCCCGTCAATACGGAGCAATTTCAGCCGGAGGGTGAGCCGGAGGACTACTTCCTGGTGGTGTGCACGCTCAATCCATACAAGCGCGTTGATGTGGCCGTGGAGGCGTTCAATCGACTGGGACTGCCGCTTGTGGTCGTGGGCGACGGGCCGCAGTTCGAGGTTCTGAAGGATCGGGCAAGTGAAAATGTGCGCTTCGCCGGGAAGGTGCCGGATGAGGAGATTGCGAGCCTCTACGCTCACTGTCGCGGCTTCGTTATGCCCCAGGAAGAGGACTTCGGCATAGCGCCACTGGAAGCGCAGGCCTGCGGGCGACCGGTACTGGCCTATCAAGCCGGAGGGGCACTCGAAACAGTAATCGACGGGGAAACCGGGGTTTTCTTCGATCAGCAAACCCCCGAATCGCTGATTGATGCGGTGGACCGATTCGAGCGGATCCAGTTCGACCCACAGCGATGCCGGGAGAATGCACAGTCTTTCAGTATTGACTCATTCAAGCGAAAGCTCGGAGATTACGTTCAGAAGCGCTGGGAAGAGCACACGGCCGACGGGAAGGCCTGACGCAGCCCCACGGCGAACGAGGCTTTCCGCGCCAAGGTCGGGATCTCTGCCATAACGTGCGAAGGGGACTACCAGATGTCAATTGTCAAACTGCGCAAAATGGTTCGCAAGCAGCTCAAGATCAAACTCTTCGGACGTACGCTGGAACTGGGCTCGCCGATGGCCATTATCTTCTGGATCATCACGATTATCTTCTTCTTCGGTGCATACTACATGTACGGCGGTGGTGGCAGCGGCGGAGGCGGCCGGCAGAGCGGGCAACGCACCGTCACGCCCGTCGTCGCCACGATTGATGGGGCGGAAATCAGCCGCACCGAGTATGACTCGCGCCTCCGCTGGGCCCGCAACCAGCAGCGCACCGGCCTCCAGCAGATGCGCCGGTTAAAGACCACCATGCTGGATGCGATGATCGATAATCAGCTGCTGGTCCAGGCCGCAAAGGCCGAGGGTATCGAAGTCACTGAGGCAGACCTGGAAGCGAAGAAGGACGAGATGGTCGAGGAGATCATTAACGTCCGCTACAAGGACAAGAGCGTGCTGCGGGACGCCCTGGAGCGCGAAAATGTGTCGCTTGAGACCTTCAAGAGCGAAGTCTTGCGCGAGCGGCTTCCCGAAGACAATGAACTGCGGGCCCAGCTTATGCTGGACAAACTCAAAGAAAAGGTCCAGCAGAGCGTGTCCGTCACCGATGAGGACGTGCGGGAAAGCTATCTTGAGGTCAAGGCCCGGCATATCCTGGTCGATCCCGCGGAGTTCATGGCCGACGACGAGGACGGCGAAGCCGATGACGAGTCCGATGCAGACGCCCAGGAGCAGGCTTCGGAGACGAAGCTGACGCAGGAGGAGGCCGAGCAGAAGGCCCGCGACCTGCTCACTGAACTCAAGCAGCGCGCGGAAGAGGGCGAGGACTTCGCCAGGCTGGCCGAAGAGTACTCCGACGGGCCGAGCGCGTCACGGGGCGGCGAGCTGGGCTGGTTCAGCCGCGGCCGCATGGTCCCGGAGTTCGAGGAAGTCGCGTTCGAGATGGAACCCGGTGAGGTCAGCGACATCGTCCAGACGGATTTCGGGCTGCACATCCTCAAGGTTGAAGACCGCCGCCAGGACATCCCCGAGGATGAAGAGAAGCTCGAGCAGAAGCGCGAAGAGCTTCTCACTCAGCGCAAACAGAAGGCCTGGCAGGATTATCAAGAGCGCCTCCGCGCTGCGGCCAATATCGAAATCGTTGATCCGGAATTGAAGGCCTATAAGCTCCTCGAGGAAGACCCCGAGAAGCGCGCCGGACAGGCCGCCGAGTTGCTCGTCAAGGCCGCCGAGGCCGACCCCTACAACGCCTCGGCGCGCATGGAACTGGCGAGCCTGCTCAAGCAGGCGGGCCAGAGCGATAAGGCCGTAGACGTGCTCACGGAACTCGTCGAAAGCCGAACCGGGCAGAACTCGCCCGCCGCGCATATGGAACTCGCCACAGCTATGCGCGAAGCCGGCCGCGACGCAAAAGCGCTCTCGTACGTGCAGAAGGGCTCCGAACTGGCGCAGGGCTTCAATATGCAGAATTACATGATACACTCCCAGGCGAAGAGGATCTTCGACGAGATGGAGAAGCCGGATCTCGCCAAGCGAGAGCAGGAGTGGATGACTGAGTTCATGGCGGAACAGCAACAGGGCCGCATGGGTGGCATGCAGCCCATCCAGGTCGGCGGCGACTCCTCGGGAGGCGGCTCGGGCGGCTCCGGCGAGGGCACCGCTCAGGAGACGGGCGAGTAGGCACAGCGGGATGGATCGCTTCGAGCTTGACTGGGAATCTGTGGCAAATAAGGCCGCGGCCTTTGTCCGGGATCGGACGGCCGCGGCCGGCCGTGATGCCGGGGTAATCGGGCTTTCCGGGGGAATCGATTCAGCGGTTGCAGCCTCTGTCGCCGCACGCGCCCTCGGCCCGGAGCAGCTGACTGCCTTCCTGCTCCCGTTCCGCACCTCCAGCGAACGTTCGCTCACGGACGCGCGGCTGGTCGCCGATGACCTGGGCCTTGCGCACCAGGTCATTGAGATCACCCCCATGGTCGACGCCTACTTCGAGCGCTGGCCCGATGCGGGACGCATGAGGCGCGCGAACATGATGGCCCGCCAGCGCATGGCGGTGCTTTACGACCAGTCCGAGCGCCTCGACGCGCTCGTCGTCGGGACCGGGAACCTCACCGAGGCGCTGCTTGGATACACCACGCTGTGGGGTGACATGGCCTGCGCATTTAACCCTATTGGCGATCTTTTCAAGACGCAGGTCCGCCGGCTCGCTGCACACCTCGGCGTTCCCGAGCCGATTCGCACGAAGGCTCCGACCGCTGATCTCTGGCAGGGCCAGACGGACGAGGGCGAACTCGGCTTCAGCTACGAGACGGCCGATCAGATCCTCGTGCGCCTTGTCAACAGCAATATGACCGTCGAGCAGATCGGGGCCGAGGGCTTCGACGCAGACGTGGTCGAGCGTGTCGGGCAGATGATGCGGACGAGCGCCTTTAAGCGGCAACTGCCGCCATCGCCCGAACTCAGGGACCTCATCGCGGAGGCGTAGATCGCCCACGTTCCCGTGGCATCCCGCCTTTTGGCGGTGATGCGCGCGCCATCTGGAGGGCCTGTCATGCCCGCAACACTCTTCGTCGTCGCAACCCCCATCGGCAACCTCGAGGACATATCCCAGCGCGCTCGTCGGGTGCTGGATGAGGCCGACCTCGTTCTGGCCGAAGACACCCGCAGAGTTGGGAAGCTCCTCGGCTCCCTGGGAATCTCCACGCCCGTTGAGAGCTATCATGGCGACACGAGCCCCGATAAGCGCGCCCGCCTTGTTCGCAGACTGTCATCGGGGGCGACCATGGCCCTCGCAAGCGATGCGGGAACACCCGTCATCGCCGATCCCGGCG
Source organism: uncultured Armatimonadia bacterium (assembly GCA_964484945.1). GTDB lineage: Bacteria > Armatimonadota > Zipacnadia > Zipacnadales > UBA5352 > UBA5352. The sequence continues at coordinate 15,910 of CAZAHB010000124.1, forward strand.
CCGACCTCATCCGCGAAGCGGCTGACGCGGATGTCCGCATCGTGCCGGTCCCGGGGCCCAGCGCGGTCACGGCGGCCCTGAGCATATCCGGCTTCCGAGGCGAGCGCTTCGAATTCGCGGGCTATGCCCCCAGGCGCACCTCCGAGCGCCGCGAGTTCCTCGCCGACCTCGCCGCATCACCGATCAGCACTGTCTTCTACGAGACGCCGCACCGACTCTCCGAGTGCCTGGACGATCTCATCGAGGTGGCCGGGCCGGACCAGCCGCTGGTGATCTGCCGCGAACTGACAAAGCTCCACGAGGAAGTTCTGCGCACCTCCGCCGGTGAGGCCGCCGAGCATTTCGAGCGCGTCGAGCCGCTCGGCGAAGT
>CAZAHB010000125.1:0-16276 GCA_964484945.1 uncultured Armatimonadia bacterium
ACGACACCGGGCGGTCGAGCGCTCAAGTTCTGGTGCTCGGTCCGGCTTGAGGTACGGCGCCGGGAGAGCATCAAGGACGGAAAGGACATCACCGGCAACAGAACGAGCGTCCGAATCGTCAAGAACAAGGTCGCGCCACCCTTCAAGACAGCCGAGTTCGACATTGTTTTCGGCAAGGGAATCTCGAAGCTCGGATGCGTGCTCGATGAGGGCGTGGAACAGGAGATCATCGAGAAGGCCGGTAGCTGGTACAGCTACGGCGAGGAGCGGCTCGGACAGGGCCGTGAGAACGCCACCGAGTATCTGGAAGCGAACCCTGAGCTTGCGTTCGAGATAGAGAACAAGATCCGCGAGCGCGTGGGGCTGCCGCTTCTGGAAGGGGCGCCCGAGACTGAGGACGAGGACGAGGCGGAAGACGAGGAAGAGAGCGAAGAGGAATAGCGCTCTGGCGCCGAGTCAGCTGGCGAACCGTCGGGGAGGCGTAGTATGAGCGAAAAACCAGCGCGCCATCCGGAGTACCAGGATGCGAAGTCGGCAGCGATCCGACTGCTGGCTCACAGGGCGCGCCCGAGGAGGTATCTCGAGGACAGGCTGCGGGGGAAGGGGCTGGCCGCTGAGGCAGTGGAGGCAGCCCTCAGCGACCTGGAGGAAGCGGGATACGTCGATGACGAGCAGTACGCCCGTGATCGCATCGATGCGCTCCTTCGAAAATCGAAACGAGGGCCCCTGGCCCTGACACACAAGCTGGTCAAGGACGGTGTGGATCGAGATCTCGCCGAGCGGATTGTCAATGAGATGCTCCGCGACGAGGATCTCTCCCAGTGGGCGCTTCAGGTCGCAAGAGAACGCGCCGATCGGCTGCGTGACCTCGACCAGGAGACCGCAAAGCGCAGGCTGTACGGCTATCTGAAGCGACGCGGTTTCTCCAACTCCCACTGCATGGGAGCCGTGGATGAGGTCATCGAGGCCGACGCGCCACACTGAACTGGCCGGACAACTGCTCAACAGTCGTGCCACCGCAAACGGAGGTGTGAATCCGATATGTATACATGGCTGATACCAGTGGCCGTGGCCGGAATCGCCGCAATTGTCGCATACGTCGTTTACAACAAGAAAATCACTGCCGCGCAAGAGAAGATACAAAAGGAACACGAGGAACTCGAAGAACAGAAGGAGGAGCTTCACGAACAGATCGAAGTTGAGCGCCGTGAGCTGAAAATCGCTGCCCGCGAGGAAGCTCACGAGCTTCGAGAACAGGTTGAGGCGGAAATGCGCTCCCAGCGCGAGGAACTCGATAAGACCAAGCGCCGCCTCGAAGAGCGGGAGGACCGGGTGGAGCGCCTCAGCACAGAGATGGACAATCGCTCGCGTAACCTTCGCAAGCGCGAAAAGGAGATCGAAGAGCGCCGCGAAGAGGTCGAAGAGCTTGTTGAGGAGCAGGAGCGGGAGCTGCAGCGAATCTCGGGGCTCACACGGCAGCAGGCCCGGGAAACGCTTCTGGCCGAAGTCGAAGAAGACATCGAACAGGACGCCAATCAGCTCGTTCGCCAGACGATCGCGAAGGCCGAAGAGGAGGCCGACCGCAAGGCAAACGAGATCATCGCGTGGGCCATCCAGCGCTGCGCCGTGGATCACACGGCCGAGAGCACTGTCTCGGTTGTCCCCCTGCCCAGCGATGACATGAAGGGCCGCATCATCGGCCGCGAGGGCCGGAATATCCGCGCCTTCGAGCAGGCGACGGGGATCGACCTGATCGTCGATGACACGCCCGAGGCAGTGGTGCTGTCAGGCTTCGATCCGGTCCGTCGCGAGGTCGCGCGCATGTCACTTGAGGCACTCATCCAGGACGGACGAATCCATCCAGGACGCATCGAAGAGGCCGTGGAGGGTGCGCGCGAGCAGATCGAGGAGAAGATGAAGGAAGCCGGCGAGCAGGCGACCTTCGAGACCGGCGTCTCCGGCCTTCACCCCGAACTTGTGCGCCTTCTCGGCAAGCTGCACTTCCGGACCAGTTACGGACAGAACGTGCTCAAGCATGCAATCGAGGTCGCGCACCTTGCCGGAGCGATGGCCGGCGAATGTGGCGCCCGTGTGGCGATTGCCCGCCGCGCCGGACTGCTGCACGACATCGGGAAGGCCGTCGATTACGAGCGCGACGGCTCCCACGCGTTGATCGGGCAGGAGATCTGCCGCAGCAGGCAGGAGCCGGAGGCCGTCACGCACGCCGTCGCCGCCCACCACGAAGAAATCTCCATGGAGAGCATCGAGGCCTTCCTCGTACAGGCCGCCGACGCCATCTCCGCCGCGCGACCGGGGGCCCGGCGCGAGACGCTCGAATCATACCTCAAGCGCCTCGAGGGCCTCGAAGGCATCGCGCGGAGCTTCAACGGTGTGGAGAAGTGCTACGCCATCCAGGCCGGGCGCGAATTGCGGGTGATGGTCAAACCCGACCAGGTGGATGACCGCACCGCTCATAAGCTCGCGAAGAAGATGGCCGAGCGCATCCAGAGCGAGATGGAGTACCCGGGCCAGATCCGCGTCACGGTCATTCGCGAGAAGCGCGCGGTCGAGTACGCGCAATGAACGTCAGCTGACGGCGGCACACGGCAGGGCAAACAGCTTTCGTCGTGGGGCCGCTGGGCAAATACGCGACCGACGGGCAGGATGCCCGCCCTGTATAAGACACAGAGCAACGACAGACAGCGGCTACCCGGTGGTTCGCGCCCGGTTTGGTCACTGTTGTGGCTGTCGTTGGCAGGACGGGCTTCCGGCCCGTCGCTGTGGTCGTGCAGGATCAGGGATAACGCGCAGCACCGAAAGCCAGGTACCAGATGGTCATTCTACATATAGGCGACATTGTCGGAAAGCTCGGGCGCCGGGCCGTCAGCGAACTGCTCCCACCTCTCATAGAGGAGCATGAGGCGGGGCTCGTGGTCGTTAACGGAGAGAATGCAGCAGGCGGCAACGGGATCACCGAATCGACCGCCAGCACGATCTTCAATGCGGGAGCGGACGTTATCACCACCGGCAACCACGTGTGGGCGCAGAAGGAGGCGGAGGAGCTTCTCGAGCGCGAGGGGCGAATCCTCCGCCCCGATAACTTCCCGCCGGGCGCACCCGGGACCGGCAGGGGCGTGTTCTCATCGCGCATCGATGGCGCGCAGGTTGGTGTCATCAACCTGCAGGGCCGCGTGTTCATGCGAGAGTTGGATGATCCTTTCCGCGGGGCCGACCGCATCCTCGATTCGATAAAGCAGGAAACCAACATTGTCCTCGTGGACTTCCACGCCGAGGCAACCTCTGAGAAGATTGCGCTCTCGCGACATCTCGACGGACGCGTGACCGCCTGCGTGGGCACCCACACGCACGTGCAGACCGCCGATGAGCGTATATTCCCCGGCGGCACCGCGCACATCACCGATGTGGGCATGACGGGCGGGGTCGAGTCGGTGATCGGTGTCGAGATTGAGCCGGTCCTGGAGCGCTTCCGCACCCAGATGCCGCGGCGCTTCAACCCGCTTCGCAGCGGACACGCCATCATGTGCGGGGTGGTCATCGAGGCCGATCCGGAAACCGGACGGGCCTGGAGCATCAAGCGCATCCGCGTCGAAGCGTCATTCGATTAGACCGCTACTCCCGGATTCATCATCTGGAGGCTTGCCTTCGGAGCGCTTTCCTAGTACTATACCGTAGCATCATTTCAGGTACGGCGGCATTATACTAACATTCCGACTATATATGACGATGCAGCACTGACGATTACATGGCAGCAGACTGGTAGTAAGGGGGCTATCCCACAGTGGATATCCTGCGAGTAAGTTCGTCGTCCGATCCAAACAAGGTAGCTGGTGCTCTCGCCGGCACGATTCGCGAGCATCAGACTGCCGAACTTCAGACCGTCGGAGCCGGGGCCCTGAACCAGGCGGTAAAGGCCATCGCGATTTCACGAGGCTTCCTCGCGCCCAGCGGCATCGACCTGATCTGCTGGCCAAGCTTCATCGATATCGAGATTGACGGCAATGAGCGCACCGCCATCCGCCTGTCGGTGCGTATCCGCGGCAGCGAGCATATCTGAGAGGCGTCCCCGCGGTACCAAACGCGGCCCTTATGAGGAGAGTTTGCGCATCTGCAACGAAGCGTCCGGTCTTCAGGCCGGGCGCTTGATGCTGTTTAATGTGGAGGGAATGCGCGATGCCCCGACCATCCATCGTTCTCATTGTAGCTGATGACATGGGTGTCGGTGACCTCGGACATGCCGGTAACCCCTGCGCTGACACCCCCACCATCGACCGTCTCGCCGCCGATGGTGCCACCCTCAGCCAGCATTACTCAGGATCGTGCATGTGCGCGCCCGCCCGGGCGGCGCTGCTGACCGGCCGATACCCGCATCGCACCGGGGCCGTTGATGTCCCGGGCGTGCGGGGTCTCGATCGCATCGCTGTTGACGAGGTCACGGTCGCCGACCTGCTGCGCGAAGCAGGATATGCGACCGGCCTCGTCGGGAAGTGGCACAACGGCGCGATCAGCCCCGAGTACCATCCCTGCAATCGAGGCTTCGACGAGTTTGTCGGCTTCCGCTGCGGACTGGTAACCTCCTACTGGGACTGGACCCTCGAAGTGCATGGCGAACGCACTCGCTCCGACGGGCGCTACCTTACGGATGTCTTCACCGACCACGCACTGTCGTTCATCGACCGCCACCACGAGCATCCATTCTTCCTCGCCCTCACCTACAACTCCCCGCACACGCCGCTCGAGGCTCCGGAAGAGGATCTCGCTGCGTTCGAGGGCGCACCTCTCAGCGAGGCCGTGCGCACGATCTACGCCATGAACCGGCGGATGGACGCGGGCGTGGGCCGGATCATGGCCCGGCTTGCCGAACATGGGATCGAGGAGAACACGCTCGTGATCGTGACGAGCGACAACGGTCCGCTCTTTCGGGGCAGTGGCGATGGTGACACGCGGCGCTTCAACTGTGACCTGTCCGGTGCGAAACAGGACGTGCTCGAAGGCGGGATTCGTGTTCCCTGCGTGGTCCACTGGCCGGCCGGGGTGAGGCATGTCGAACAAATGTTTCACGTGAAACATTCGGGCTCCGGGGCTCGGATGCCGGGGATAACGCACTTCTGCGACTGGCTGCCGACGCTCCTGGACGTAGCCGGGGTGGCTCCTCCGCCGGACCTGGCGGTAGACGGACAGTCGCTGCTTCCGGCGCTGCAGGGAGGAGAATGGGAGCCACGCGCCCGGCACATCTGGCAGTGGAATCGCTATGAGCCGGTCATGCGCTGCAACGGCGCGCTCCGGGACGGTCCATGGAAGCTGTATCTCCCGCCCATCCCGGAGGCCATGCAGAAGATTCCCGAGGACAATCAACTGACACGCGAACTCGCGCAGATGCCCGACGCCCCGGAAGAGTTGTGGGTTGACACACCCGTTGAGCGCGACCTCTCCGAGCCGGATCGCCCGCGCCTGTACAACCTCGCCGAGGATCCGGCCGAGTGCAACGATCTGGCCGAGGCATATCCACAAAGGACCGAGCGCATGCTCGGCGAATATACGCGCTGGTTCGCTGATCTTGAACGCGACCGGCAATCACACACTCCGCCGACGCGGTGATGATCGATACGGGAGGCGCTTTTTGATGGACACAGTTACCGCCGGGGTTCTCGGCCTCGGAAGCATGGGCATGGGCTGGCACTGCCAGCAGCTTGACCGGGTTGAGGGGTTCGACCTGATTGCCGGGTCCGACCCGTCCGAGGAGCGCAGGGTCGCGGGCGAAGACGAGTATGGACTGGAAACATACGCCGACTACGAGGACATGCTCGCCCGCGAGGACCTCGATCTGATCGTGGTCGCGACTCCGTCAGCCATGCACCGCGACCATGTGATCATGGCGCTTGACGCCGGCAAACACTGCGTGTGCGAGAAGCCGCTGTGCATGGACCTGGCCGAGTGTGACGACATTATCGCGGCAGCAGATCGCTCCGGCACCATGATGTCGGCGTATCAGAATCGCCGCTGGGATGCTCAGCATCTCTCTGCCATGCACACGGTGGAAAGCGGTGTGCTCGGTGAAGTATTCTTTACCAAGCAGATCTCGATGAGCTACTCCCCGATCATGCGCACCTACGGCGTGGAAGAGTTCCGGCCTCAGTGGCGCGCAGAGAAGGAATATGGCGGCGGACTGCTGTATGACTTCGGCCCACACCGCATCGATCAGCTTCTGCAGCTTCTCGACTACCCCGACGTGAAGGACGTCTACGCAGACCTGCGCGGGCACGTGTGGACCGACGAGGTCGACGATCAGTGCATGGTGATCATCCGCTTCGAGAACGGGGTTACGTCCCAGGTCGAAACGACGACCATCGCGCGTCTCGGCATCGGCGGCACGCTGATCGTCGGTCGCGACGGCGCCCTTCGCGACGGTACGATCGCCACGGGCGAGGACGATGACATGATCCAGTATCCAGCCGAAGAGTTCGAACGCGACTGGGATGCGTACTATCGAAACATACACGCACACCTGACTGAGGGCGAGGAGCTTGCGGTGCCGCTGTGGCAGACGCGGGCGATGATCGCGATAATCGACGCGGCGTTGCGCAGCGCCGACAGTGGTGACGTCGTTTTCTGCGAATAGGACGATCTTTCACATAATTCACGTAAATGCATGGAGGTTACAACCAGAGGAGGAGGAATGAGACACCAAATACAGTATTCCGCATGAAAGAGGGGCGTGCCATGTCACGTGGCGGCAGAGGTTTTACTCTGATCGAATTACTTGTTGTGATCGCGATCATCGCGATTCTCGCCGCAATCCTGTTTCCTGTCTTCGCCAGGGCGCGGGAGAAGGCCCGGCAGGCCAGTTGCCTGTCGAATGTCAAGCAAATCTCCCTCGGCATGATGATGTACGCGCAGGACTACGATGAGACGATGGTGCGCAATGCAGTGGCGGTGTACGACTTCGAGGCCCCCGACGGCACACCCATCCACATCGTGCCCGAGGCCGCGATGCTCTGGATGTACCTGACCTACCCGTATGTGAAGAACGTGCAGATCTACACCTGCCCGTCATACACGGACGGCTGGAGTGCCTCCCACTACGATGGAAGTTGCGGATACGGAAAGAACACGTACCTGAGCAACCTTCCGGTTGCGATGATCGATCAGCCGGTGCAGACAGTGCTGCTCACCGACTGCATCTACTACCTCGCTGACTGGGACGTCAAGCCGGACCCCGACTCAACCAGCAGCAGCGGCAGTGACAATGCCAGCCCACCGGCTGACCGGCACAATGAGGGCGCAAACTACGGCTTCTGTGACGGCCACGCGAAGTGGATGAAGGCCGGAACAGCCGGGTGGCTCGATGGCGCAGACCACAACCCGCCCTCGGGCCCGGCACCGGCGGGTGTCGATTACTGGAGCCCGAACAAGGCACAGCCGATAACCTCCAACAGCTGAACACGCGAACGCAGTGAGCTTCCGCGGGACCGGGACCCTCAACAGGGCCGCCGGTCCCGTCTGCGTGATTAGACTTAAGTTTCTGTGGACATGACCGAGGGTAATGAGGTACAATAACAGCGGTTGCGTATTCGAACGTCCGGCGCGTACGATTGCAGGCGGGGCATGGTCCATTTGCCGGGCGCCCACTATTCTGGTAGAATCCAACAGGCAATCATCCATGTCGGAGGTAGCTGTTGTGGGCGGAAACGGCCAGGATCTGCTGAATACATTTGAAGAAGAGCTGGAGCAGGTTATCCAGTCACGGACCCACCCGGCGGAGAAGCGGATTAAGTTCGGCAACCTCCGCAGTGAGATCTCCCGGGACTCTGATAATGGGGACGTGGCGAACGCAGCGGTGGTCTACGAGACGCCAGGCGGCTCCACGACGCAGATCAATATCGTCTATGACGCCGAGGAGCAGAAGTTCAGCTACCTCAGCGATGATCTCGATGAGACCCTGACATCAGAAGATCCCCATGAAGTCGTGAAGATGGTCGAGCGGCACGCCGATCAGATTCCCGAGAAGCGGCTGGAGGCCCTCAGAAAGACCATCGACATCTGGCTTTCGGAGGGCAAGTCACGGCAGGAGATGTTCAGCGAGATGAACAAGCTCCTGCAGAATGAGTTCCTCGGCGGCAGGATCACCAACGATGAGTTGAAGGCCGGCATCCAGCACATCGTGCGTGAGTACTCCCGCAACGGCACGAAAAAGAACGCGTAGTAGACGCCACCGGGCGTTTATCGCGCGCCGGCTGATCCAGCGACCCAGTGCCATCGACCCCGGCAGCAATGCCGGGGTGTGCCTTTATGTCGGTCGCCCCGGCGAGAACGCCTTCGTGGTCGCTACTGCCCCCCTAATCCCATGCCCGGATGAATGTGCTTTGGTGCGGTCTTCGGGAAGGAAGCGGGGGGCTTCACAGAGAAAGACAAACTACTGTGCAGTTTACGCGCTCCCGCGGTTAGGTGGGGGTGTGTCGAAAAACTGATGGAGAGAGGGTTTCACACATGAGCAACGAGTTTGAACTGGTGGCGCCTGAGACGACTCCACCGCTTGACCCGGGCTTCCGCCCGGCGGTGCTGGCCAACCATGCCTACCTCGACGCAGTGGACACGTCCGGTGACGCGGTGGACGTGAAGATCGCTCTGACGCGCGGTGACGGCTCCGTGTCCGTCTACCCGACCAGGATGTACGCACCCGATTCGCCGAATGCCGGCGCGAACCTCATGTATGCCGAGCGGCTGGTCAAGTTCCTGCTGTGGTCGCGCGGTGGCTACAAAGTCACCATCGCCGGACAGGACCAGGTTGCCGATCATATCGCGGAGGTCTACGCACCTGACGGAGAGCGGGCCTTCGACAACGACTTCATGGGTGGCGTCTACGAGAAACAGTTCGAGGTGGAGGGTGTCGCTCTCGAGGATTGCCCCGAGGCGCAGGACACCACCGAGGCGCTGGGTCGCCACCTCGACGGCAACCGAGTCGGCTTCGACCTCGGCGCATCCGACCGCAAGACCTCCGCGGTTATCGACGGCGAGTCCGTCTGGGAGGAAGAGGTCCCGTGGGACCCCAAGAACCAGGAGGACTGGCAGTACCACTACGAGGGCATCAAGCACTCGATCTCCCGCGCGATGGAGCATCTGCCCAGCACTGACGCGATCGGCGGCTCCTCCGCCGGCGTGTGGATCAACTCTCGCGCGCTCGTCGCGTCGCTGTTCCGCTCCATCCCCGATGACGACTTCGAGGAGCACATCAAGGACATCATGCTCGACATCGGCGAGGAGTTCGGTGTGCCGATCATCGTGGTCAATGACGGTGAGGTCACCGCTCTGGCCGGCTCGATGTCCCTCGAGGAAAACGGCGTGCTCGGTGTGGCGATGGGCTCTTCGGAGGCCGCCGGCTACGTGACGATGGACGGAAACATCACCGGCTGGCTGAATGAACTTGCCTTCGCCCCGGTGGACTACCAGGAGGACGCGCCCGAGGATGAGTGGTCCGGCGATACCGGCGTTGGCGCGCTTTACTTCTCACAGCAGGCAGTCGGCCGGCTGTGCCCCAAGGCGGGCATCGAGTTCGACGACGATCCGGATCTGCCGATCCTTCTCGAGCGCGTGCAGGAGATGCACCTTGAGGACGACGAGCGCGCGCACAGCATCTTCGTGACGATGGGCACGTACCTCGGCTACACCATCGCGCACTATGCTGACTTCTACGACTTCAAGAACATGCTCATCCTGGGTCGCTGCACCTCGGGGAACGGTGGACCCACGATGCTCGAGACCGCTACGGACCTGCTCGAGCGCGAGTTCCCGGCACTGGCCGAGAAGATCGACCTGATGCTCCCCAGCGAGCGACTGCGCCGGGTCGGCCAGGCGATCGCCGCGGCGAGCCTGCCCGAGATCAACGGCGACTGCTGCAGCGGATGCTGCTGTCAGTAAGTATACCAAGGAGGACCTGATATGAAGCTGCGCAAGGATGGTGCTGAGGTCTTCGTCCCGGATGGATCAAGCGTTGACGAGGCCCTCGGCCGCACGACACACATGGGCATCGGCGCCCACCAGGATGACCTCGAGATCATGGCCTACCACGGCATCCTCGAGTGCTTCGGAATGGACGACAGATGGTTCACGGCCATCACCTGCACCAACGGTTCGGGCAGCCCGCGGGACGGCCTCTACGCGGACTACACCGACGAGCAGATGATGGACGTGCGCGCGGAAGAGCAAAAGAAGGCCGCTGTGATCGGTGAATACTCGGCCCAGTTCTTGCTCAACTACGCGTCCAGCGAACTGCGCGATCCACAGAACCCGGATCCGCTGGCCGACCTGGTGGATATCCTCGAGGCGTCGAAGCCGCAGTTCGTCTACTGCCACAACTTCGCCGACAAGCACACCACGCATATCGGCGCGGCCTCCCGCACCGTGGAGGCCATCCGCGAGATGGATGCCGCCGACCGGCCGGAGAAGCTCTACGGCTGCGAGGTCTGGCGCGATCTCGACTGGGTGCTTGACGACGACAAGGTGCAGTTCGACGTCGAGGGCCATGAGAACCTCGAGATGGCCCTGCTGGGTGTCTTCGACTCCCAGGACATCGGCGGCAAGCGCTACGACCTGGCGACGCTCGGTCGGCGGCGCGCGAACGCCACCTACGCCGAGTCGCACGGTGTGGACGTGACGACGTCGATGATCTTCGCGATGGACCTCACACCGCTGGTCGAGGACGACGATCTCGACCCGCGCGACCTGGTCCAGGAGCACATCGACCGCTTCGCGGCGGAAGTGCGCGGGAACATGGACGACATCCTGCGCTAGGCTGGATACCAGCCACGCTGACGGGGCCTTGCGTGGCACGGGCGTCTCGCCCGTGCGCCGTAGGACGCGAACACCACGGGGCGCGGGAGTCTGGGAGGGCTCCCGCGCCTCGTTTGCATACGAGAGGAATGCGCCCATGCCCGAACACGAGCCCACCGGCCTCATGATCGTCGCACCGTCAACGGTCGCTGCCGGGGAACAGTTCTCGCTCGGTATCAAGGCGCTCTGTGAGCCGTGGTATGTCCCTGCGCGGGCGTTCTTTCCGCTGCTGCCGCGGCTGGTGTCGCGCTTCAACCACTCTCCGCGCGGCATCAAATACATGGACAACGCCGCCGAGCGCTGGGATGGCGTGCTGGAGGTCGAGGGACCGTCGGGGCCCTCGCGCATCCCGCTCAGCGATCTGCCGGGTACGTTCGAGGGCGACGAACGCGCGATCGGGCGAATCGAGGGCTTCTCATTCAGCGAACCGGGCGTGCATACCGTGCGCGTGATGGACGGGGCGCATGATCTGATGGGGGAGAGCAACCCCGTCATCGTCAGCGAGGAGCCGCCCGCCGAGCGCCTGTGGTGGGGCGATCTGCACTCCCAGACATTCTTCTCCGACGGTCTGCGCTGCCCCGAGGAGCTGTATCACTTCGCCCGGCACGAGAGCTTCCTGGACATCTTCGCGATGGCCGACCACGCCGAGCACCTCACCGACCGCCAGTGGGACTACTTCTGCGCGGTCACCAACGACAGCTGCGATCCGGGCGAGTTCGCGACACTGGTGGGCTTCGAGTGGACCAACCACTGGCCGGGCCATCGCAACTGCTACTATCCGGGGGAGGGCGGGCCGATCGTGCGCAGCCGCGAGCGCAGCGTGGAGGAGCTTCAGCGGCTCTACGACACGGCGCACGAGCACGGGGCGCTGCTGATCCCCCATCACCCTGCGAACGTCGTGATGGGCGTGGAGTGGGAGGCCGGGCATGATCCCGAGCGTGAGCGCCTCGTCGAGATCCACTCCGTCTGGGGCAACTCCGAGCGCCCTGAGGATGCCGGCAACCCCTATCCGATCAGGAGCAATCAGGGCGAGAAGCCCGGCCAGCACGTACAGGATGCGCTGAAGATGGGGCGGCGCTTCGGGTTCGTGGGCGGTGGCGACATTCACGACGGACGCCCGGGCGACGAACTGTGCGGCATCCAGGTCACGCCCGAGCACTACCGGCATCTGCGGCGACAGGGGATCATGGGCGTGTGGGCGCCGGAGCTTACGCGCGAGGCGATCTTCGATGCACTGTGGAACCGCAACTGCTTCGCGACCACCAACGTGCGCATGCCGATCCGGTTCAGCGTGTGCGGGGCCAGGCAGGGAACATCGGTGCATTCAGATGACGAGCGGCCGATCAGCCTGTGGGCGGCCAGCGAAGTCCCGATCACGCGCGTGACCATCGTGCGCGGAGGCGAGGACTGGAAGGTCCTCGAACCGCACGAGCAGCTCGTGGACTGGGCTCTCGAAGACGCGGCATCCGGCACCGACGAGTACTACTACGCTCGTATCGAACGCGAGGACGGCTGGATGGGCTGGTCGAGTCCGGTTTGGGTCAACGGTTGACCGTCAGAATGAGCGGTTCTTGAGCTTTTCGCTCTCCGTGCCGTCCGGGAGCACACAGTCCGGCGATACATAGCCCTCCTGCTCGAACCGGCGCTTGCGGACGCAGTCATTGCCGCCGTTCCAGCAGTAGTCCTCGATCCATTTCTTCTCGATCAGGCCGGCATCATATGCTCTCTTGATTGCGGAGGTCTGATTATACCAGCGACAGATGTTCTTTTTGGACATTGGCCATACTCCCAATTTGCATCGTGAAGCACCATTGACTTAGATTCGTTACCGGCGCCCCGGCTCCTTCCCGTGGCACGAAGGTTGCCGGGGGGCATGTGGTGAAGTCTTCCCTGACGTATCACCGAGCCTGCTGATCGGATGTGATTTGTGTTGCCGCTACCGACATGGCACGAAGACAGAGACTTTGACGTGCTCGTCGTGGGGGACCTCAACATCGACCTGATTCTCTCGGGCATCCCTCGCATGCCCGAGTTCGGCGAAGAGGTGCTGGCCGAGGGGCTCGTGCAGCGCCTCGGTGGTTCGGCAGCGAATTTCGCGGTCTTCTGCGCGAGAATGGGGCTTCGCGTCGCGCTGGTGGCCAATGTCGGTCGAGATGAGTTCGGCGATTTCCTCCGTGGGAAGCTGCAGGAATGGGGCGTGACCACAGACTACGTGCGGCGCGACCCGGAACTGGCCACGGGCATCACCGTCTCCCTTTCGGGTGCGAGAGATCGCGCATTCGTGACGTATGTCGGGACGATCGACTCGCTCGAAGGGGGCGATGTGCCGCGGGAGTTGCTCGGGCGCTCGCGCCACATGCACGTGGCAAGCTACTTCCTGCAGACGCGACTTCAGCCGGGGTTGCCGGAACTGGTTGCCGCCGCCCATGAGGTCGAGACACCCGTATCACTGGACACCGGCTTCGATCCCGACGAGGACTGGGACAGCGGGCTGCTTGCTCTGCTGCCCGAGGTGGACATCTTCATGCCGAATGAGATAGAGGCCCAGGCGATCGCTGAGGCGCCCACTGTTGACGCGGCAATGGCCGCTCTGTGCGCCCTGAGCGACACCGTCACGCTGAAGACAGGGCCGGACGGGGCACTGGCGAGTTCCGGGGAGGAAATTGTTCACGTGCCCGCGTTCCCGATGGATGTGGTGGACACGACCTGCTGCGGGGATGCGTTCAATGCGGGATTCATTGAGGCGCTGCTGAACGGGCACCACCTGCGCGATGCTGTTGCCCGCGGAAACGCCTGTGGCGGCCTGATGGCCGCGCAGGTCGGTAATGACGCGCGGGCGCTGAGCGCTTCGGCAGTCACCCGAATAGTCGAGGATGAGGATTGAGCATGGCCCGCCATCTGTCCAGGTCCCAGCTTCGACGGGGGACGGTATTCGCCACCGCGGTGGCGTTCGCGGCCACAGCGATCCTGCTGATGTGGCTGGCGCTGAACTCCCTGATGGGGCCCTATGCGGGAACTGCACGCCGCAGGGCATTGGCCGCAGGATCGATCATCTTCGCCACGGTGGGGTTCGCCGTTGCGGCGGGCGTTGTCGTTGGGGCGATGATTCGGCGGCGCAAGCTCAAAGGGCACCTTCGGCCCGGGGAGATAATCGCCGGGATGTTCCCCTGCGAGCTTGTTGACCTGGGGGATGACGATTCGGCGTTGCGCGCCCGCTCGATCCGCCTGGTGCTCACGAATCAGCGTGTTCTGATTCATGAGCCGGAGCAGAACCCGGAGCCGAAGATGGCCCTGGAGCTTGAGGAAGTGATGGACGTAGTGGATCGGGGCCCGACGACGTGCCCGGGGCTGCGTCGCTGTGTGCTCTATGAACTCATTCTCAGCGAAGGCGGTGTGATGACGCTCCGCATGGATGCCGGCACGTCGATGGACTTCCGGGGACCGAAGCAACAGTACCTTGAGGAGCGCAAGCGCGACCTCCGGGCCCTCGTTATCGAGGCCTATGGCCCAACGCCCTCTCGACCCGCTCAGGCATTGGAGTCCATTCTGGTGGACGGGGAGCCCACCGTTGGCCTGTTCGAACTGAACGAGCATTATCTGCGCGTCACAAACGAGCATTCCCCACCGTTGGCCGACCTGTACTACTACTTCCACTGGGAACACATGATGGTCGGGGAACTTGAGCCCGCTGACATCGACGGGCTGCCAGACGACTGGCTCCGCCTCCGATTGCAGTTCCACGACAGCAGTTCTATGGTCCTGTGCGGCAGCGAGGCGGTGCTTGGCCGCGTGAGGCAAAGAGCGCTGTCGGCCGGTGCGGCACCGGCGCGGGGCAATGAGCCGACACCATCACCGATTGGTGCTCCGTGACTGCCCGGCGCGGCGCATCACGACCGTCGTCTCCTTCGCGTTGTGAGGCATGTGTGCCACCTGCACATCCTCGTAGCAGCGGGCCAGGATGTTGGTCGCCTCGCCGATGTGCCGCCGGCGGCGACGGCTCACGAACTTCACGGTCATCACCGCGATGCCGCCGGCTCTAAGCATCCTCGCCATAACGCACATCAACTGCGCAGACTCGGCCGGGTCGAGGTTCATATCGTTGGTCAGCACATCAAACTGCCCGATCTCGTCGGGCTGAAGCTCCTCGGCGCGACAGCGCAGGTGGGTGACGTTCTCAAGGACCGTGGCGCGCTCATCAAGCTCGGCCGGATCGACCGCGACGACCTCCGCCACATGCTCCGCCAGCACCCGGGTCCAGCCCCCCGGCGCGGCACCCAGATCGAGCGCGCGCCCGTTGTCGGGCAGATTCAGGTCGAACTGCTCAATCGCCTCGCGCAGCTTCAATTCCGCGCGACTGATCGGGCGCTCCCCGGGCGCCCAGCGTCTCATGCGCTTGAGCTTCTTCGACAGAAGATCCTCGGCCCGGTTCAGCCCCATGTAGCAGACATCCTGGAAGATCTCCACCGACAGCACCTGACGCGGATTCTCCAGATCCACCGGTGGTGAGCCATCGGTCACCGCTGCGTCGGCGACCGCGAGGGTGACGTCCTGCGAGGAGAAATCATGCTGTCCGCGCCGGTTCACGTCCACCATGAATGCCTGTCGCGGATGGGGGGCGGGAAGCCGCGTGGCGGCCTCCTGCATCGCCTCCAGCCACCGCTGCTCGCCCCCGATCTGCAGGCGCAGTGTGGCCGGCGTGACATGAGCGATGACATACGTATCGGCCTCGCGCAGCGCATCAAGCGCCTCATCCAGCGGTCTGTCGAGGCGGACGTAGATGTTCCCCCCGATGTACATCGACTGGACACTCGCATCCGGAAGCAGGCCACGAAGCTCCTGCCGCGCCTCCGCCTCCCAGCCTCTCGGGCAGGTCACCAGCAGCACGGGCGGATCGAGAATGCTCATCTGTAACGGTGTCTCGTTCATGGATACCCGCATTTCGCGGTCGGATGCATGGAATCCTGTCTCACGGGTTCAGGTCGGTAAAGGGAGGTGGGCGTGGGGTCGCGAATACTATGCACAAATCGCGGTCCGGTCGAGGGCAAACGCGGAGGCGACTGTCATGCAACAGCAAGTTCCGCCGACTGTCACATGGGTTGAGGAAGACGGCGGCACAGTTCGGATGATCGACCAGACGAAACTCCCGGGCGAACTGGAGATGCTCGATTGCCGGGATGTGGAGTGTGTGGCTCGGGCGATCGAACGTCTGAGCGTTCGCGGCGCCCCGGCGATCGGCTGCACTGCCGCGCTTGGAATGGCCCTTGCGGCATACCGGTCTGAGGCGGCGGCGACCGGGGCATTGCTCGATGACCTCAGAGATGCCCGCGAGCGGCTGGCGGCCACGCGGCCTACGGCGGTGAACCTGTTCTGGGCGCTCAACCAGATGGGCGGGGTCATTGCCGAGCACGAAAATGGCGCTCCGGAGGTGGTC
>CAZAHB010000126.1:0-16145 GCA_964484945.1 uncultured Armatimonadia bacterium
AGACCTGAACATTGGCGACGTAGGGATAGACCTTGTGCATCCAGCAGATTTCCGGTGCTTCGATGTAGCGGCTGCATCGGCGCGGGAAGCGACTATCGTAGTCCTGTGAGTACATTAACAACCCAAGTCCGATTTGCTTCACGTTGCTCAAGCAGGAAGACTGCCGGGCCTTCTCTCTGGCCCGCGCGAAGACGGGAAACAGGATGGCCGCCAGTATCGCAATGATTGCGATGACGACCAGCAACTCGATCAGGGTGAACCCTCTGCGCATGGCTGTCTCCTCCCACTCCTGATTTGGCCTGCTCCGCAGTCTGGCATTACTATTCATCACGAGCGGAGGCAAACCGTGTTAAGTTGGAGGACAATTCTCTTTGTGCGCCAACAGTCCTTCCTGGTCATGTACATTCTATCGGAATATCGTCATCACAGGGAGTCAGTATGAACTTCATCGGCATCGACGTCGCCGGCTCTCGGCCCTCTGACCTGATCGTGCTTGACGAGAATCTCGCGGAGGTCGAGCGCGTCAGCTCAAACGCTCCCGCCGAGACTGCGCCGCTGCTTGCCGACCGATACCCGCGGGCCGTCGCAGCCGTGGACGCCTCGCGCTGCCTCGCGCAGGGGCTGATGCAGCGCGATGACTTTCGCGAGGCGCTCTCCCCCGCTCCTCCGCCGGGGAAGTACCTGAGCTGCCGCCATGCCGAGTACGAACTGATGCGCCGGAACGTGAGCGTGTACCAGACACCCGCCGAGATGCCGGACTGGCTGGAGGCGTGGCTGAGGGAGGGCTTCGCGTGGTATGACGCTCTGATCGACGCCGGCTACGCGGACTACTCGATGCACCCGGACTCCACGCCGCCCTGTGTGATCGAATCCTACCCCTACGCGAACTTCGTGGCGCTGCTGGGAGGGCTGCCGCCGAGCAAGTCCGATCGGGCCGGTCGCCTGGCGCGCGTCACGGCGCTGCGCGATGCGGGGGTGGAGGCGGACTTCGCGCTGATGGACGCCGATCAACTCGACGCGACGGTCTGCGCTCTCGCAGCAGCGCGGCTGGCCGAAGGCACGGCTGCCGACTACGGCGACCCGCGGGAGGGCGTGCTGACCGTCGCCGCGAAACTTCCTGACAGAGCGCGCCCGCTTGCACACGACTGACAGGAGGGGACCGACATGGCGGATGACTGCCTGTTTTGCAGCATCGCTGCCGGCGAGCTCGACAGCGAGATCGTATACGAAGATGACCGGTGCCTGGCCTTCCGCGACATCAACCCGCAGGCGCCCACTCATATCCTCGTCATCCCGCGCAAACACATCGAAGGCCTCGCGACGGCCGAATCCGAGGATCAGGATCTGCTGGGGCACCTGCTGCTGACCGCGGCCTCGGTCGCGGAGGACGAGGGCATCGCCGATTCGGGCTATCGCACGGTAATCAACTGGGGCCGCGACGGCGGCATGGAGGTCTCGCACCTGCACGTCCATGTGCTGGGCGGCCGCGCGATGTCCTGGCCGCCGGGGTAGGACGGCCGGGAACCGGGAACCGGGAATCGGGAATGGGGAATCGGGGACGGCAACGACAACGACGGACGGCGGTGAGGCTGGCCGAATCGCCCCATACCCGCCCCATACCCCAGGGAACGACACCAATGCGTCCCCGCCGACCCCTCGCCGCCCCACCTGAAGCTGCACCTGCGACACTGCTGATGGTGCCCAGCGGCGTCCTGGCCGCCGGCATCAGACGCACGCTCAAGGCCTGGGGTGCCCCTCGCGCGAACCGTTGGCGGTCTACAACTCCGACGCCTGCGGCACCGCGATGCGATCGTCCGGAACGCCCGCGTCCGCGAGGAACCGAGCGGCATCGCCCGCGAATGAGAGCTGCTCGATGTCGTGGGCGTCTGAGCAGACCGTGAATGTCACCCCGCGCTCGCACAGCGCCGCGACGTACTCCGCATAGTCGTCAAGGAACCGCTCGCCATAGTGCTTGTGGTGGATGATCGCGCCACCGTTCATCTCCACCGCGGTGCCAGTCTCCAGGCACGCTTCAGCAAGCTCGGCGATGTGGCTTTCGAGAATCAGGCTCATGTCCGTGAACCACGACATCGTGCCGCGCTCCCATTCGACCCGACTGAACCACCACGGATGCACGAGGGCGTCGGTCAGCGGGTTGCGCACCGTCGCGAGCATCAGCCTGTGGTTGATATCGATGATCGATGCGGGATCTGTCTGATCGTAGCGGCCGTGCGGCCCGGCGATGACGAAGTCGTAGCCGAAGCGCTCGACGTGCTCCTCGTTCACGGTCAGCGCGCCCGTCTTCGGGTCGGCGATGGTCCCCTCGACGCCCCACGTCACCGCCATCGGCCCGTTGTAATCCGGCAGTTCGGCCTGAATGGTCTCCTGTGGTTCGAGGTGCTGTGGACCGTTGAGATGATCGGTAATCGCGATATGAGTGCGCCCGAGTTCCTCGCACCGATCCAGCAGCGCCGGCAGCGACATGGTTTCGTTGGCGCACCCTACGTGGGCGGTGTGAATGTGAAGGTCAAGGTCGTCACGCATTGTCAGGCTCCTTTATTGGTGATTCGTCATCCCTCTTGAGCCGAATACGGCGGGCGACTTGGATGCGCGGTCGCAGCCATCGCGTGAGCGTGACCACCCCCACGCCATACAACAGCGCTGTGCCCAGGCTCGGGATGTAGTAGTAGAACGACCAGACGCGCGCGAAGGGCAGTGCGGGCAGATACGTGATCAGCCGCCAGGCCCAGATCAGGCCCAGAAGCGGCAGGCTCGCGATGCCGACGAATACGTTGGCCCCGATGAATGCGATGTCGCCGCCCACCGCCAGCCAGAACCTTTCGTTCATCCACCACAGCGGCTGTGAAAACAATGCCGGGTAGACGGACGTGACATCAATGTATATCGGGTCGAACAGTGTCCGCAGAAGGGCCATCATCTGCCTGCGAATGCCGTAGTCCACATGCATCGGCACCTTCCCCAGCAGCGGATGACCGAGCAGGTGTACCCGCAACAGCCAGAACGCGCCTGTCAGAGCGAATGTGACGCCGAGCAGCGCCAGGCCCCGGCGGTCGCGCGCGATGACCAGTACCATCACCGCGGCGAAGGCAGGCCACACGAGCGCGACCTCCTTGGACATCAGCGCCAGCAGCAGCATCCCCGCGGCGAACCACAGCCACCGTTTGTCCCCGCGTTTGAGGTACACGATCGCGGCGCCGGTCGCGAATATCAGGAAGAGCCCGCAGACCGCGTCGGTGCGCCACGCCGGCCAGTAGAGCATCCCATCCACTATCTTACTGCCGGCGAGGGCGATCGCCGTCACGGGCCCCGCCCAGGGCATATTCAGCGCCCTGTCGCACAGCCAGGTGAGCGCCAGGGCGGTTGCGGCGAGCATCAGGGCGTTCGTCAGCCTCCAGCCCCACGGGTTATCGCCCCAGATCATGAAGTCCGTCCAGTGTACGAGACTGATAATCGGCCGATAATAGTCCGGACCCTGTAGCCAGTGCCCAGAGAACCACGACCAGAGTGCCCCGAGGGAGTGGTCCTCGCGCAACACATCGAGGATAATATGCATGTCCGGGCCACCCATGGGCACCCGCGAGAGCCCGGGGGCGACCGCCAGCAGCCACCCGACTGTCATGAGTACGATTGCGCCCCATGGGGTGATCAGCCGTGCCACGAGGCTTCGAAGTCTGCGTATCATCGCGTGGCAGTGTTCGTTGCTCAGTGGCTCATCTCCTGCCATCATGAAGGTCCGGGGAGTCCGAACGAAGGTTGTGGTTCCTTGACGTCGAACGGGGGGGTGTTATAATGATTCATACCCTCGATACCGCCCTTGTACGTGCAATGCGGTTTCGCAACGGAGGGTGGACAGGGTGTCGCGTGAGAGGAGCACATCCAGCCTTGCTGACAAAACTTACCGAGGCGCTCGAACGCCTCTTTGACACAGCAGAGGGCGAGCCGCTGGTCTGTTCGGCCAGATCGTTCACGGTGACGGTCAAGTGCGATCGCTGCGGTGAGGTCATCCCCGTGCGTATTGACCGTGACCATGAGCTGCAGACGGTCCATGCGGCAGATGCGGAGGAGGGCGATCCGCCCCTGGAGTATGTGCTCCGCAAGGAGATCGTCGGGGCCGACTGCCAGAATCTAATCCGCTTCACCCTGGGTTTCGACTGTGACCATGGTCTGGCCGAATCTCAGATCGAGGGCGGGGAGTTCGTCGAGGAACACGGACGGCGCCGCGCAGCGCTGGAAGAGAGCGCTGAGTTGGCGACATGACGGCGATCGCACCAGATCGTGGGCGGGACGATCGTCGTGGGATAGTTGACCGACAGCCCGGTGGCCTGCTGATCCTGACGTTTGTGTGCATGTACAGCCTGCTTGTGTTGACCCCGCTGGTGCCCGGCGTCGATCCCCGCATCGGCGCTCCACTGGTCACGATCCTGTTTACCTTCGGAGCCCTCGCCGCCGCATCCCTGGCCGGGCGACTGGACATGAGCGTGTGGGAGCAGTTGGCCGCAACGGTCCTCGGTGTTGGCAACTGGTTCATGTATGCGCTGCTGGGAGTCACCGGCCCGCTGGCCCGCCTGGTCCTGGTGCCGGCCGCCGATCTTTTTCTGGTTCTGGCGATGATCGTGGGCGGGCTGCTGCTCTCGCGCATCATCCGTGAGCGAACGCTGATCGTGCCGGTGGCGATCGTGCTGGCGCTGGCGGATGTGTTCACCGTTTACCTCGGGGGACCGACCGAACAGGCGCTGGAGAAGATGCCTGAAGTGGTCGAAGCGGTCTCGGTCAAGCTCCCGGCCATGGGATCTGCCGCCGGTCCGGAGGGCCTGGCGGGCTTGAGGCATATCGCCACTCTGGGTCCGGGAGATACGTTCTTTGCCGCACTGTTCTTTGCGACCGTGCTTCGCTTTGGCCTGAACATGAGCCGCACGTTCTGGTCGCTTTTCGCGATCACTGCCGGAGTTCTGGGACTGGTGGTCGCGATTCCGGGGATGCCGGCCATCCCGGTGCTCCCGCTGATGGCAGGGGGCTTCCTCGCGGTGAACTGGCGGGAGGTCACGCTGTCCAAACGGGAGTGGACCTACTTCGCGATCGCCCTGGCGATCGTGTTCGTGTTATTTGCGGTATTGAGATACCTGGCGCAGACGGTGCTGTAGAAAACCCCTGCGCTTTCGGCAACACAACGACGACGGCAACCACCGGGCCGGCATCGCGTGCCGCTAAAGGACAGCGGGCGCTACACGACAGCGCCGGCTCTCCGGCCCCTCCAAACGGCACGGAGTATGTCCGTGCCCCGCCGTATGACGGGCTCTGCAGGAGGATCAACCGTGGCTGACTACGACTTCAACTCAATCGAGCGCAAGTGGCAGGACTACTGGCAGGAGCAGAATCTGTTCCACGTGGAGGCCCGGGAGGACCGGGAGAAGTTCTACTACCTGGACATGTACCCTTACCCCTCCGGCGAGCTTCACATGGGCCACGTGCGCAACTACATCATCGGGGATGCATTCGCCCGCTACCGCACCATGCAGGGCTACAACGTCCTGCACCCGATGGGCTGGGACTCGCTGGGGCTGCCCACCGAGAACGCGGCGATCAAGTACGACATGCACCCGGTGGAGTGGACCGAGCAGTGCGTCCGTAACATGAAGCAACAGTTCGCGAAGCTGGGGATCAGCTACGACTGGTCGCGCGAGGTGGACACCTCCGATCCGGAGTACTACGGCTGGACACAGTGGCTCTTTTTGCAGCTTTACAACAACGACCTGGCCTATCGCGGGCCGGGGCTTGTGAACTGGTGCCCGGACTGCCAGACGGTGCTGGCGAATGAGCAGGTCGTCAACGGTTGCTGTGAGCGCTGTGACACCACGGCTGAGCGGGTTACCCGCGAGCAGTGGTTCTTCCGCATCACCGACTACGCCGAGAAGCTGCTGGAGGACCTGGAGCTTCTCGACGAATGGCCCGAGCGCGTCGTGAAGATGCAGGAGCACTGGATCGGCAAGTCAGAGGGCTTCTCCTTCTCGCTGGACGTTGAGGGCCATGACGAACAGATGGAGGTCTTCACCACCCGGATCGACACGGTCTACGGCGTGACCTTCATGGTGCTCGCACCCGAGCACGAGTTGGTTCAGAAGCTGACCGAGGGCACCGAGTACGAAGAGCCGGTGCGCGAGTTCTGTCAGAAGGCGATGGCCGAAAGCGTCATCGAGCGCGCCTCCGAGGAGACAGAGAAGCACGGGATCTTCACCGGGGCCTACGCCGAGCATCCGCTGACCGGTGAGCGCATCCCGATCTGGGTCGCCAATTACGTGATGATGGATTACGGGACAGGCGCGATCATGGCCGTCCCGGCCCACGATCAGCGCGACTTCGAGTTCGCGCGGAAGTACGAGATTCCCGTGGTGCCGGTCATCCAGCCGGAGGGCGAGGAACTTTCGGGCGAGACGATGAGCGAGGCGTACATCGGCGACGGTGAGCAGATCAACTCCGAGGAGTTCTCCGGCCAGCCGAACCGCGAGGCACTCGAGCAGATCGCCGACCGCATGGAGCAGGAGGATATCGGCCACCGCGACGTCAGCTACCGCCTGCGCGACTGGTGCATCTCCCGCCAGCGCTACTGGGGGGCGCCGATCCCGATTATCTACTGCGACAACTGCGGCGTGGTCCCGGTTCCGGAGGAGGACCTGCCGGTCGAGCTTCCCGAGGACGTGGACTTCTCCGTCACCGGCAACGCCCCGCTCCAGCAGGTCGATGAGTTCATGAACGTGGAGTGCCCCGACTGCGGCGGCGACGCGCGGCGCGAGGCGGATACGATGGATACGTTCGTCTACTCCGCGTGGTACTACCTGCGCTACCCGAGCCCCCACGAGGATGAAGCGCCCTTCGACAAAGATGAGGTCGATTACTGGCTGCCGGTCGATCAGTACGTGGGCGGGATCGAGCACGCCACCGGCCACCTGATGTACTCGCGCTTTATCACGAAGGTGCTCCACGACCTCGGATGGGTGACCTTCCGCGAGCCCTTCGCCAGCCTCTTCACGCAGGGGATGGTGTACAAGGACGGCGCGAAGATGAGCAAGTCGAAGGGGAACGTGGTCAGCCCCGATGCGCTGAACGAGGAGTACGGCGCGGACACCGGCCGGCTGTACTCGCTGTTCGTCGGCCCGCCGGATCAGGACACCGAGTGGAGCGACGACGGAGTCGTCGGCTCCCACCGCTTCCTGTGGCGGGTCTGGCGCCTGGTGACCGATAACCCCGAGGCGTGGGATGCAGAGTACGCGGATGCGCTTCCCGAGGACGGTACCGAAAAGCAGCGGGAGATGCGGCGGAAGACGCACCAGACGATCATGAAGGTCTCCGACGATTTCGAGGGAATGCGCTTCAATACCGCGATCGCGGCCATCATGGAGCTTTCCAATGATCTCGGCGACTTCGTGGGCGAGATGGATGCCGACGACGACGCCGACCGTGCTGTCTTCAGCGAAGGGCTGCAGACGCTGGTGGCGCTGCTGTCGCCGATCACCCCGCACATCTGCGACGAACTGTGGGTGCGGATGGGACAGGAGCCGTCACTGTTCGAGCGCGAGTGGCCTGAGGCGGATGAGAGCCTTGCCGAGGAGGAATCGATCACGATCGTGGTGCAGATTAACGGCAAGGTTCGCGACAACATCGAAGTGCCCGTCGGCACCGACATGGACGAAGCGGTCGAGATCGCGCTCGAGCGCGAGAAGGTCGCGAAGTACGTCGAGGGCAAAGAGATCACCAAGACCATCAAGGTGCCCGACAAGCTCATCAACCTGGTCGTCAACTGAGGGACGCCGGGGGGAGTGTCGATGCTGGTCAGCCTCACACCCGCACAGAAGATCGTGGTCGCGCTTACTGTCGTGGCCATTATCGCCGGGTTGTGGATTGGCGCGAATGCCGGGGACAGCCCCCCGGCCAACACCACACAAGAGCAGGCGGAGGTATACGGTCTCCCCGAGGCCTCGCAGGTCCCGGTCATGGTGCATGTGGTGGGGGAGGTACGCAGACCGGGGCTGTATACGCTGCCGGCGGAATCGCGCGTGCGGGACGCGGTCGAGGCGGCGGGCGGCTTCACCGGAAGAGCCAGCGCCTCCTCGGTCAACCTCGCCGCCTACCTGGAGGATGGCGACCAGGTCACAGTTGAAGCCGACTCGGGTGCGGAGCCACAGAGAAACACCTCGCAACCGGCTCGGGTCGTGGAAGCTCCCGACCAATCGCAGCCTCCCGCGCCCTCTGCTTCCTCGGTGCAGCAAACATCTCCGGCCGTCAGTAGACAGCCGTCTTCACCTGCTCCTGCCCCCACGAACGCCTCCACCGAGCTTCCCGACTTCGCCCGCCGGCCGTCACAAACCCGCCCACGCCTGAACTCGGGCGGACTCGACGAGCTGCAGCAGATCCCCGGCGTCGGCCCGAAACTGGCGAAGCAGATCATCTACCACCGGTCCGTGAACGGCCGGTTTACGAGCTACAGCGACCTCGATGACGTGCCCGGGATCGGGCCAGCGACTATCGAGAAGATCCGCGTCAGCGCCACGCTGCGCTGACCGGCAGCACGCCGGCACAGGCAACCGGAATGCCCGCCGACAATGCCGCCAGCCAACCGGCCGAGCCCCCCGAAACGCGGCGATGGAGGCGCGCGCTTACGCGCCGCCCGCTGATGCTGTGCTCGCTGGGATTCGTCTCCGGGATGGCCCTCGCGCATCTCACCCGACCGGGGATGCTCGCATTCGCACTGGTCGCGCTGGGCGCGGGAGTTGTGCTGACTGCATCGGCGATGCTTGCGCCACGGACCTCGGCGGCGCCGCTGCTGATCGGCTTCCTCGCGCTCGGTGGAGTTCAGTACGAGTACACCACGCGGGTGCCGCGCTCCGACCTGTGCCACACTGCCGGCGCGGAGGGGCTCACGATCGCAGGAACGGTCATCGCGCCCCCGCGTGACACGGGCTGGCGACGGTCCGTGCGCATCGAGGTGCATCGGATCGGAACCGATGGTCGGATGACCGCGGATGCGACCGGTCGCGCCGAGGCGCGCGTCCCTCGTGATCCCGAGTTGCACGCCGGTGACCGCGTGGTGCTTACCGATGCCTCAGTCAAGCTCCCCACAGAGGCGGAGGAGCCGGGGCAGTTCGACTACCGCGCGTGGCTCGCCCGGCAGGGAGTGCGATCGGTGGTGAATGCGGGCGGGATCGCCATGGTGGGCCATGGGGACAGTCTGTCTGCCCGCCTGATGCGCATGGGTCTGAGGCTGCGCAGGCGGGTCGTCGGGGCGATCGAGCGGGCGATGCCCGGTGCGGACGGCCCGCTGTATTCGAGGCTGCTGGTCGGGATGGTCTACGGGCTTGAGGCAGCTCCCCTGCCCGATGAGGTCGTCGAGCAGTTCCGACGGGCGGGCACCATCCACCTGCTGGTGGTCTCCGGTGCCCAGATTTCGATGCTGGCGATCGCCATCGTGGGGTTGACCGGCTGGGGCCTGAAGGGTGTGCGATGGTGGCAGGCGGTCCTGGCAGGCCTCGGTGTTGGCGTGCTGGTGCTGATCGTGGGGATGGAAGCCTCGGTGGGCCGGGCGGTGGCGATGTTCGCGCTGGTGATGCTGGCTGCGCTCACCTCGCGGGACTACGACGTCTACACGTCGCTGGCGCTCGCGGCGGCGGTGATTGTCGCGGCGGATCCGCGGGCACTTCTGAGCCTGAGCTTCCAGCTTACCTTCGCTGCCACCCTGGGCGTGATCGTGTTTCTGCCCGAAGAGCCGCTGAAGCGTATCGACAACAGCATCGCGGCCAGTCCCCTGCCGCAGGTGCGGGCCCTCGCATGGGCGACGATCGGCGCGTGGGTGATGACCGCGCCGCTTCTGGCGCACAGCGTCTCGGGCTTCGCGCTGAGCGGTAACCTGGCGAATCTCGCGAACGTCCCGCTGTCGGGGCTCATACTTGTCCTCGGCTTCGTTGCACTTCCGCTTGCTCTCCTCTCATGGGGATGGGTGCTGACGCCGGTATGCTTGCTGGCGCGCGGGCTGCTGAGCATCGTGATGCACGTGAACGAAGTAGCCGCCGGGCTGCCGATGCCCTTTGTCGAACAGATCCACCTGGGGCCGCTGCAGTGCGTGACGTGCTACGCCCTCGTGGGCCTGGGGCTGGCCGTCGGCCTGCACCGGCGGGCGCAGAGGACAACCGATGAGTTCCTGCTGCGGCTGCATCCGTCATGGCCGCCGGTTGCCGGACTGGCGATTTGCGGCGGCCTGGTGGCGACGCTGGCCACCTCCGGACTGCCCCCGGATGAGCTGGAGCTGACGCTGCTGCCGGTTGGCGCGGGGCAATGCGCGGTAGTCCGCGCGCCGTCGGGGGGCACGCTCATGGTGGACTGCGGTGGCGGCGGCAACTACCCCCGCGCCGGGCGCGAGATTGCCGATGGAGTCGTCGTCCCGTGGCTTGTCCGCCGACGGATCGATCGCGTGGATGTGGTGGCGATCACGCACTGGGATACCGACCACTGCAACGCCCTGCCGCGGCTGCTGGAGGTAATGCCGGCAGGGACGCTGATCCTGCCGCCAGAGCTGCCGGATGCGCAGATCCCCAACCAGTTGCGGGGGCCGCTGCCCGCGCGGCCGGTGTGGGCGAAGACGGGTGGACGGCTCGCGCTGGACGAGGATGTGGCGGTCGAGTTGCTCGCACCGCGCCTGCCGAGGTTGCGCGGGACCGGGGACGACGCGAACGCCAACTCCGTGGTGATGATGGTGAAACACGGGGAGGTGCGGATGCTGCTGACCGGCGACATCAACGCGGCGGGCGCGCGGCGGCTGGTGCGGGATGCGCGCAACACCGGGCGCTCGTTGCAGGCCGACGTGCTGGTGCTGCCCCACCACGGGCGGGGTCTGTCCACACTGGAGCCGCTGCTGGATGCCGTGCAGCCGCGGTGGGCCGTGGCCTCCTGCGACGACCGCGCCGACTACTACCTCAGCGACGAGCAGACGGCGCTGCTGGAGAGGCGCGGGATCGGACTGTTGCGTACCGACGAGGAAGGCGTGGTTCGCCTTGCAACCAACGGGCGGCGTGTGCGGGTCAGCGCTTCGCGGGGCCGATGCTCAATCCGAACCTGGGTAGCCGCGGCCCGAGGGTAGTCAGCGACGCTGGTCGATGGCGCGAATCACAACCTCGAGGAATGCCTCAGGGTTGGGCAGGCGCCCGGCGTCCAGGCCGGGAAAGCGCTGGCGGAGCCCGTCCGCCAGGCGTGTGGCGAGTCGCCGGCGGGCCTCGGGGCCGAGGTCATACCTGCGCTCGAGGAAGCGGCGGATGGTCTTCTCCTCTTCGCGGGTAATCGTGCCGGCGCCCGCGCGGACGGCACGTAAGACATCCTCGCTGACGTCTGAGGGCAGGGCCTCGGTGCTGGTGGTGGTCGAGCGCTCATCGGGTGGAGGCGGAACGTCCTCGAGGACATCGAGGCGCTCCTTGATGATCATGGTCCCCGCCACCAGGTCGCCGAGGCGCTGGTTCTTTGCGGTAGCCAGCAGGGACACCACGCCAACGCCGTAGAGGACCGGCAGCGCATCGACGATGCGCAGGATATTGCGGACCGTGGACTGCTCGAAGTTCACCGCGCCACCGTCGGTGGAGATCACGCGCAACCCGGTCGCGGCCTTGCCGGGGGTCTTGCCTTCACGGGCCACCTCGTAGTACACATTGTACGCGATGCCCAGCAGTGTGGAGGCGCCGAGCACAATCCAGGCGGTCGCGCCGGAAACCATGGCGTTGCCTGTGAGGTACCCGCGGATGACCCACGCGGCGACCGCCAGCAGCGCGATGACCACCGTGAGGATGATGGCGTCGATCATCGCCGCCAGAAAGCGGGAGCCCAAACCGGCCAGTTCGTAGGAGACTTCGACCTGCTCGGGAACGTGTAGATTGACTCGCTCGTCATGCATTGTGAGTCTCTCCGGAAGGGGCCAGCAGTCGTGCAGGACAGCACTGATGCGCACATTCGGCCACAGGACCGGGACCGGCGCCGCTGGTCCCGGCTTGCCGAGCTTATTGAGCGCGCGGATCGCGCCGGGCTGAAAGTGCTCGAGCCCGAAGAGCTTGATGAATTCGCGCGCCTGTACCGTCGGGCGACAGCGGACCTCGCCGCGGCCCGATCCCGCAGTGGTAATGAGCGCCTTGTGCGCTACCTCAACGACCTCGTCGGCCGCGCCCATGGTCTGCTGTACGGCGGCCGCGTGCGGCGCAGGCTCAACCTCAAAGAGTTCTTCCTCGCGACCATCCCGCGCACCTTTCGCGCCACCTGGCGCTTTACGGCCCTGTCTGCGATCATCTTCCTGCTGCCGGCGCTGGTCACCTATCTGCTGGCGGCACAGAATCCGTCATGGGGCGACGCGCTGTTCCGCCCGGGCCTGTCCACGATGGTCGAGGACTTCCTGGCAAGAGACGTTCCGGCCGGGCAGTGGTACGCCGACAGCCAGTCGCTGATCGGCGCGGACAACCTGTCGGGCCATATCTTCGTCAACAACGCGACGATCGCGGTGACGGCCTTCGCGCTCGGGATCACGGCGGGCCTCGGGACGCTCTACGTCTTATTCAGCAACGGGCTGATGCTGGGCGCGTTCCTGGGCGTCTTTACCCACCACGACCGCCTCATGGACATCTACGCGATGGTCGCGCCACACGGGGTGCTGGAGATCTTCGCGATTATCGTCGCCGGCGGCGCGGGGCTGATGTTCGGATGGTCGATGATCGATCCGGGCGACCGTCCGCGGCGCGAAGCGATGGCGGACGCGGCCGCCTCGGCGGTGCGGCTGCTGGGCGGGGTTGTGTTGATGCTGGGCGTCGCGGCCGCAATCGAGGGCTTCCTCAGCCCGCAGACAACCGGGCTGTTGCAGGCGAACGAGCCGCGCGTGCTGCTGGGAGTGGCCGTCTGGGCGGTGGCGCTGGCGTGGCTGTTGATGGGAGGGTACTCTGCCGCGGAGGCGGAGTCGCCGGACGCTACAACATCGCGCGACGCTTGACGGACAGGTAGCGATTCACCACACTCGCGGCCAGGTCGTCCGGTAAGGCGTCGCAAACGAGGACCCCGCGCGACCGCAGCCGCGCCAGCGCCAGTGAGCGCCGCCCGAGGGTTCGCCGCGCAACCGCCATCTCGTAGGCCCCGCCCGTGGTCTCAGGATAATCATCCGCGATTGCCTCGATCTGCGAGTCCCGGACGGTAGCAACCAGGGGCAGATGTTGCGGCCGCAGCGAGGAGATGTACGACAGAGCGGAGGAGGACACCTCCGCATCGACAAGGTCGGTGAAGGCGCACACCAGCGCCCGCTTGCGCGCTCGTGAGCGCAGGAAACTGATCGCACCGCGGAAGTCCGGCTCAACCAGTCTCGGTTCGAGAGCATAAAGCTCCTGCAGTATCCGCTCGGACTGGGCGGGCCCGCGCCCTGGCGCGACGAAACTCTGCACGCGATCCGAGAAGACCAGCAGTCCGACCGTGTCGCCCATGCGCTCGGCCACGTGCGCGAGCATCAGGGCCGCGTTGACCGCGTAATCCACGCGGGTCAGTTCCGCCCCCACGCCCGGCGCCGGCGCGGCCATCATCCGCCCCGCGTCGATCAGTATCATCAGCGTCTGGTTGCGCTCCGCCTGGTACTGCCGGGTGATCGGGGAGCCCCGCCGCGCGGTCGCCTTCCAGTCGATGTTGCGGAAGCTGTCGTCGGGCAGGTACTCGCGGAGGCTCTCGAACTCGGTGCCCTCGCCGCGGGCCCTGGCCGATCGCAGGCCGATCTCCTCGAGCCTGCCTCTGCGCGCCAGTGCATCGAACTGCCTGAGCTGCTGGAGGTTGGGATAGACGCGCACTGCTTCGGATGCGTCCACCCTCCGCTGCCACCAGGCGAGGCGCAACCGCGAGAGAGCGCGCACGTGCAGATCGCCGAACTCGTAATCACCGCGGCGCCCGGGTATCGTACGATAGCTGACGGTCCTGCGCTCCCACGGATCCAGCGTCATCAACCGCATGCGCTCCGGGGTGTCGAAGTCACAGGGCGGGTCGTCCTTCACGCGCAGCCGCATCCGCCGATCGGTGCGATTGTGCACTGTCACCGCCACGCGGTTGGGTGCGCCGAGTGAGAGGATCTCCTGCACCTCGCGCGTGACCTCCACCTCATCGCGCGAGCGAGAAATGAGGGCATCGAGCACCGCCAGCGCGATGGCCCCGAGCATCAGTCCGATCCCCACCGCAGGCGCCATCGGCAGCCAGCCGCTCAGCGCGAAAAGCGGCGTGGCCACCAGCAGCACCGCGATCAGCAGCCCGCTCGGGATCACTGTCAGGTGCAGTCCCTTCTGCACATCATCGCGGCACCTCGATCGATGCGAGGACGTTCGCGATGATGTCGTCGGAATTGAGGCCCTCGATATCCGCCTCGGGCCGCAGGACCATGCGATGCCGCAGCGCCGGTGGTGCCATCTGCTTGACATCGTCCGGGATCAGGTAGTCTCTGCCGCGCAGCGCAGCGAGCACGCGCGAGGTCAGCAGCAGCATCACCGAGGCCCGGGGGCTGCACCCGAGCAGTACGCTCGGATCATCGCGCGTGGCCCGCGTGATCGCAGAGATGTAGCCGAACAGGTCATCCTCGACGCGCACCGATGCGATCTCCTCGCGACACTCGGTCAGCGCATCATCACTCACCACCGGCTCCAGCCCCGCCGCATCGAGGTTCACCGCATCGAAGCCCTCGTGATAGCGGCGCAGCAACGCATCCTCCTGCTCGCCGTCGGGGTAGTCCACGATCACCTTCAGCATGAAGCGATCGAGTTGGGCCTCCGGCAGCGGGTAGGTTCCCTCGAACTCGATGGGGTTCTGCGTGGCGAACACCGTGAACTCGTCCGGCAGCGGGTGGGTGACGCCCTCGATGCTCGCCTGCCGCTCCTGCATGCCCTCCAGCAGGGCCGACTGCGTCTTCGCGGGCGCGCGGTTGATCTCATCGGCGAGGAGAAAATCGGTGAAGATCGGCCCCCGCCTGAGGTGAAATTCGCTGGACGCGGTGTCGAAGACATAGGTGCCGACGATGTCGGAGGGCATCAGGTCCGGCGTCATCTGCACCCGCGTGAACTCGCGCCCCAGGCAGATCGCCAGCGCCCGGACCATCAGCGTCTTCGCCACACCCGGCACACCCTCGACCAGCACATGCCCGCCAGCCAGCACCGCCACCAGCATCTCCTGGATCGGCCGCTGCTGCCCGACGATCGCGCGCCCCATCATCTCCTCGATGTCGGACGCCAGACGCGTGGCCGCACCGATCTCGTCATTGCCCTGAGCCATCTGTCACAACATCCTCTCGTGATCTGCAACCTGTTGCGCGAGGCTGAGCAACTCCGCATCGCGCAGGTCCTCGTCCGCGTTCTCGAGCATGCGCAAAAGATGTGCGATCTCTTCGCCCGGCAGGCTGCGTCGGTCAAGCTCCCCGGCGATCGCGGTGATCTCCGCGGAGGCGGGCATCCCCGCCGCCCGGCTCGCCTTCCTGCGCAGTCCCGCGGCCAGCATCGAGGCCGCGCCACCGGCAGCGTTGCCGCGATCGTAGATCTGTGCCATCGCCCGCACGTAGTCCGCGCTGGACCGCCGGGTCGTTTCCGAGCGTACGACCGGTGCCCCGAACCGCCGGGAGCGGCCGAAGGCGTAGATGGCCGCGACGGCCACCAGGGCCAGCGCCGTGTGGCGGAAGGGCGTGTTATCGACCTCCGGGCCGGCGAAGACCTCACTGTCGTCACCGAACCCGTGGTGGAACTCATCGAAGTGTACGGTCTCGGGCGGCCCATCCGCGAACACCAGATTCGCCGCGAAGACGACGTTATCGGCGTCGCGCAGCGTGGCGTTGGAGAGCATCTCCACCTCCGCGAGCACCACGACCGTGCCGCGACCGTACTGCGCGGCGACCGCCGCGGGCCTGTCTTCATCATCCACCAGCACGATCCTGGGAGGAGGGCGGTCTTCGGTCTCTGCCTCGTCGGTCAGATGCAATCGACCGTTGCCCGGCACCACCACCCGGGACACTTCTTCGATGAGCGACCCGTCTGTGTGCGGTTGCACGCTTGCCTCCTACCGCACCTCCGACGTCGGCTCCGGCCCCAAATCACCAAGTACCAGCTCCA
>CAZAHB010000127.1:0-16116 GCA_964484945.1 uncultured Armatimonadia bacterium
TCGGGCGCCACTTTTCCCGCCGCAGGCGCGAAAAGCAGCCCCTTCCGTTGATGCCCTCGCAGTTTCTGGAATATGAGTGGAAGCCCGCGCCACCTGACATGCGAACACAGGTCCATGGCCGAAGTAGATCGCCAAGGACCGCAGGCCGCGAGCCCGCGGCACATGAAGAAAGCTGACGCCCGCATGATTACTGTCAACAATATGGGGCCTGCTACCAGCCGGCAGCCGTTGCCTGCGGCTTGCGACTTGCGGTTTGCGACTTGCGTCGTGGCCGCCGTTGGCCCTCAGGCCGTCGCCGTTGCTTGCGACTGGCGACTGCCATTACCGCGGCAGGTCGTCATCCTCGTGAAAGTCCGTCGAGACCCACCAGCCGCGATCCAGCAGATAGTCCTCGTTCGCGAACATCATCGGCGCTGCCTGCATCGCGCAGATGCGCGCGTCGCCGCTGACGGTGACCGTGATCTCACCATTCACTGCGCGCCCGGGCACAACCCAGCAGGCGTAGGCGCCGGCCTGCACGGACGAGGTCTCCCGGGGCTTATTCACTCCCGCCGCGAGCGTGCAGGGGCCGATCTCCCGGTCTGGATCACCCGCCAGAAGGCTCACGAGGTAGATCCCATCCCGCTCGACGGGGATGCTCAGGGCAAGCTCGCGGCCGGTGATCGCCGCGCCTTCAACGCGCTCCGGTTGCACGTCCGCGAAGCGCTCATCGCGTGTCAGTACTCCGCCCGGCTGGAGGCATGCGTCGAAGCGATCGACGTCAAACGTGCCGATGTTGATACGCGAGGTGGGCAGATACGGCTTCGTCCAGCGGGTGTTGACCACGGGATGGACCTCCGCCACCGGGGTTTCACGGGCCGGCGTGATGACCAGCTTCATCGAGTGCAGTGAGCCCCTGCGGGCCTTTCCGTCGGCCGCCCAGAGTCGCCAGCCATCGTCGTAGCGCACAAGCGTGAAGCGCTGGACGCCCGGGCAGTGGCCCTCGCCCGGGCACCACGTGCCCTTGTGATTGCAGTCGAAGTCCACGGCGCCATCGGGCAGGTGTACCCGCAGATACTCGATGTTCTTGATGACCGTCACGTCATCCGGACCGAGTGTGCCGCGCGACACGCGCCCTTCGCGCTCAACCTCCCCTCGGGGGGTGCCGATGCATTCGAAAAGCGCGCCGTCGAGGGTTTCCAGCGGGATCGTCACACCCGCCGACGCCACTCCCACCGTCCCGGTCTCGTGCAGGCGCATGTGCGTGATCTCCACGCGGTTGGCGCGCGCCGCGACCTCCTGGCGCATCTTCCATCCGTCACCTGTCGCCCAACGATGATGTACCGCGTCCCAGCTCTTGGCTTCGACCTGCCACGTCTCGGCATTCTCGACCGGCGGGTCGAGGCGCCAGTCGCTCACCACGCGCTGACCGGAGACATCGATCTGCAGCGGCTCGATGGCGACCAGGTCCACCTGCGCGGAGACGATGGTGGTGGTGAGGACCAGGCCAAGCACGAGCGCCGTTCGGAGAGGCCGAGCCCCGCTCCGGCCTGTGTCGAATGTCCTGTCACTCATCATACGCCCACACCACCCCGTATGTCTCGAAGCTTCCCCTGGGAATGATTGTCGCTGTCATGCCCTCGTGGTCGGTCACCGACAGTGCGCGGGAGCCAGTTTTCTCCGGTGTCGCGAAGACCGCCTCCGAGACATCGCCCGGCAGATACAGCGTCAGGTCCGGCAGTGAGGGCGTTGGTGGCGGGTTTTCGTGGTCGAATTCGATCGGCTCCCCCTCCTCGTAATCGCGCCCGGTGCAGTTCAGCAGGTGGATGCACCGCCCCGGGCGACCGTCGTGTTCGGCCTCGTAGACCCAGGCGAGGAGGCCCCGCGGGGCGTTGACGAGCGGCAGCCGGCCGTCGCCATCGTCATCCGGCGCGACCGCAGGCTCGAAGTAGATAGTGTCTTGCAGCACTTCAGTCGCGATCTCGGCCAGTTCATCCACCATCCGGGGCGCCTCGGGAGGCGTGTAGCCCCCGCCGCGGGAGTATTTCGCTGGAAGCTGCCGCTGCTCGAATGCCAGCTTCCCGGCCCGTGGCGCGTAGTACCATATCTCTCCGGCATCGACCTCGCGGCTGGTCAGCAGCGGCATGCCCTCTGCCTCCACCACGATCCGAGTGTCCGGCTCAGTCTCGATCCTGTGCATGGGGACATCGGGGCCGCCCTCGATGGACGCGCTTTCGTCCAGCAGCGTGACACCCGCTTCGGCGAGCAGCGGGTCCTCGGAGGGCGCGCCGTCGTGGTTCAGCGTCCCCGCTTCGTATGTCAGCAGCAGCCGCCCGCCGGCGCGCACATACGCCATCAGCGCCGCTTTCTGCTCCGGCGAGATGGCCGTGGCGTTCGGGAGCACGATGAGTTTGTAGTCGTCCAGCGCGTCCGACTGCGCAAGCTCGCTCTCGATGATCGGACGTGTGGCGAAGGGATGCAGCAGCAGCGCCTGCAGCCAGCCCTCAAACTCGGTCGAGAAGTAGTCGAACTCGCGCACAAGGTCGCGCGTGGAACCCGACAGCAGCACGCCGATGTCCGCGTCAAGCTGCGCGGTCTGATCGTCCATCTGCCACGGCCACTCAAGGAGCCGCTCTGGTGGGATGACGTCATTGTCCGGGCGCAGCGACCACCAGATCGAATGGCCCACCGTCCGCCCGAAGGCCCAGCAGAAGTACGCGCTGGGATCGGTGATATCGAACTTCGCCCATGCCGGCAGCCCCGCGACTTCCCCCAGTGCCCTGCGTTGCGCGAGAAGCCCCGCGATGTAGGGGTAGCTGTCGAAGGGGACCGGGTTCAGTTCGGTGCCGATCGTGTCCACGGATTTCGCCTGGACTTCGTAGGGAGCGCCGCGCGTCCACGCCCAGGGGGAGGACTGCGGGGTCGTCGTGTAGTCGAAGAGCACCACCTCGGGGTTGATTGCGACGAGACCCTCGCGGATCGTGTCGTAGAAGTCGTTGATGCACTTGCCGCGCCAGCGCATCCACTCGCGGTAGTCCGGATCTTTCAGCGCGCGGCCGAAAAAGCCCGGGCCCTCGACCGCCGGGTAGTCGCGGCCCTTCTCCTCGCGCCACTTCTCCCGGCACCAGCGGCAGCCGCAGAAGCCTCGGCCGAGCCAGGAGATCTCGTCCATCTGCCACGCGTCAACGCCAGTCTCGCGCTGGAAGCGCTGCACG
The DNA here is from genome assembly GCA_964484945.1 of uncultured Armatimonadia bacterium. Classification (GTDB taxonomy): domain Bacteria; phylum Armatimonadota; class Zipacnadia; order Zipacnadales; family UBA5352; genus UBA5352. The sequence goes on from CAZAHB010000127.1 coordinate 3,195, forward strand.
TAGTCGAGGTAGAAGCGCTGGAACTCGGGGTTATTGAGGCAGAAGATACGGTGGCGGGTCATCATGTCCGCGGCGTGAAGCTGAAACCAGTCGGGGTTCGCCCACGCCAGCGGATACGCATCGTAGTAGGCAACGGTGAGGTCGAGGTGCTCGATGACCTTCAACCCGTGATTGTGGCAGGCCTCGACGATCATGCGCGTGATTTTGCGCACATCCTCGTCGTGGTCGAGCCAGTTGAGGCGGAAGTGGTAGCCCGAGCAGATAACCGCGTCGTAGCCGGCAGCCGCAATTTCAGCTGCGCGCTCATCACAGGCCTCGGGCGTGTTCGTGTAGTAGCGGTCGGCGTCATTGCTGCCCGACCACTGCGTGAATGCCATGTTGTATGTCCAGTCGGCCGCGTACGCGGGTGCAATCAGCGTCACGGCCAGGACCGCAAACGTCCATCGGCGCATCGCATCAGCCTCCTGAGATCGACTCATCCGCGGGCAGGTTCGGCCTTCGGTGGCACGGAACCTTCCGGCGGAGTGATTCAGATGATCATCGACTCACACGTTCACCTCAAGCACGGTGATACCGCCGGAACCGAGTACTCCGCCGACGAGATAATCGAGGTGATGGACGCGACCGGGATCGATCGCTCGGTGGTCTTCGCGATGAAGACGACGACGCGTCGCTCGGTCGAGATGGCGACAGCGGCGGTGGGAGAGTACCCGGATCGACTGATCCCGTATGTCTACGCACTGCCGCACTACGATCGGCCGGTGCTGCCGGAGATAAAGGACGCTCTGGAGGGCGGCTTCCGCGGGATCAAGATGCACGTGGGGGAATGTCGGATCCGCCCGCACACCTCCGACCCGGTCTTCGACCTCGCGGGGGAGCTGGGCGCGCCGGTGCTCATTGACCTGGCGGGTGATCTCGGGACGGCGCAGCGCCTTGCGCGGGACTTCCTGGATACAAAACTGATTATTGCACACCTCGGGCGCTACAAGTGCACCGATGAGGCGCTTATCGCTGACTTCATCGCGGTTGCCGAAAATCATGCGAACGTGTGGCTGGACGCCAGCGGTGTGGTGATGACGCATATGATCGGGGGGGCGGTCAGACGCGTGGGCGCGGAGAGAGTGCTCTTTGGCACCGACGGCCCGCATCCGAAGCCGGACCTGGCGACCTTTGCGCGCTACGCCATCCGGCAGATCGAGATGCTCGAGATCAGCGACGAGGAGAAGAGGATGGTGCTGGGCGGGAGCGCCCGGGAGTTATTGGGGCTTTAGCCAACGCGTGTCAACGGCGTCGGGCCCGGGCAGGTCCGACCTTCGGACGACAAAAGCCGAACGGCAACGACGGCCGTGGCCGTTGCCGTTGCTGGCGACTGGCGACTGGCGACTGGCGACTATCTCCCAACCTGCACCTCCGTCACCCACATGAGATTCGGGCGGTGCTCCGAGCCCATGCCCTCAGGCTGGGTCACGCGGATGTGGTCGGTGCGCGTGGGGGAGAGCACGATGGTCGTCGCCGCGTCGCCCGGCTGCGGCTCGGCTTCGCCCAGCGGCATCCAGCGGCCGTCCTTTTCGATCTCTACTATCACTGACTTTCCGGCGTAGACGCGATCGCCCTCCACGTTCCAGTACACGATCACGCGCCCGATCTGCTTCGGCTCGTCCCAGTCGAATCGCACCCAGTGATCGCCCCCGGCTTCCGCGCTGGCCCAGGCGTACTTCGTCCAGTGTACGTTGGTGGGCCAGAGCAGTCCGTCGTTGAGAGGAGCGGGCGAGTAGCCGCCCTGGTAGCTGCTGTCCACGCTGACCTGCACCGCCTCGGCGCGCGCCAGGTTCTCCTCGAGCGGCGCCGGCCCACCACACAGTGCGGTGGCGGTCGCCTCGAAGGCCTGCTGGCCTGACTGCCCGACCAGCTTCATCTCCTCCATGCGCAGCGTGCCTTCGGGGGGAGTCACGACGAACTGAGTCTCCGCGGTCTCGCCCGATGGCACGTCAAGCTCGCGCCACTGTGCGGGCGTCAGCGACCAGCCGTCCTCGGGCGCCTCGATACGCAGGCGCATCTGGCGCAGGCGCGAGGAGTTGTTGTGGCAGCGCGCGGTGAGGACGCGCTCGGCCGCGGGGGAGCGCGGCTGCTCGGTCTGAAGCTCGACCTGCAGCGCGGGCTTGAACGCATATGTCGTGCGCACCGCGCCGGGCCTGTCGCCGAGGCCGACACCGATGACATCGACCAGGCCCGGACCGTAGCCTTGCTCCGGCCAGGTGAAGTCCGTCTCGACCATCTCAAGGCCGCCTGCGTGCAGCAGCAGGAACGCGTGGTCCACCACGGCATCCCCGCCGGAGTAGAGCTTCACGCGGGAGGCCTCGCCGGCGACCGTTTGCCCGCTCGCGCGCGTGCCGACCGGGGCGTTGTAGGCACCCTCGGCGCGCGCTCGCAGGAGCATCGCCCGCAGGAGCGCCTGGCCGGGCGTCTCGCCGGTCCATGTGGTCGCCTCGATCGACGCGTCATTGTAGAGCGCCACGAGGTCCTCGACCGTCGCCCGGGTCAGCGCCGGGGGCTCGACGCCGCTCATGCCGATCACACGCCCGCGCAGATCGCGGAGGCGCGAGGCGGTCTCGTCGGGCATCTCGGCCTCGGCGCGGCGCAGGTCCACGACGATCTGGTCGATCTCCTCGCGAGCGGTCGCGGCGATGGCCGCGGGCGTCCCGATCTGCCAGACCGCGACGTCCTCGGGCCTGACGGGCATATCCACGCGAGCGACATCGCCCTCGACCTCCACGCGGAGGATCCAGCCGCGCGTGGTGTCACACGCGAGCATCCCGTCCTCGATCCCCAGCGCCTCCGCGTCGAGCAGCAGGTCGCCATCGTACTCGTCGGCCGTCTCGTTGTAGGCGGTGATGAAGAGCCCGTCCTCGGGGGACGTGCCGAAGCGCTCAAGTTCGGGGCCCTCCGGTTCCGCGTGCGCGTACGTCACCGGCTCCCAGCCTGCGGCTGAGATACGCTTGAGGCTCGGCATGAAGCGGCGGTAGAGGTCGCCGTAGAGATCGTATGCCTCGTCGCAGCGTCGGCCGATGGAGGGGTAGAGGCCGTAGAGCACCGCCATGCGCCAGTGCTGATCGTGTTTGGAGCGCACGTCGAAACCGTGCAGGTTCAGGAAGTTCAGCAGCACCGCGGGCTTCTGGAAGCTGGCCGAGCGGATGTAGCTGAAGCGTTCGTGGTTCGTGATGGAGCTTTCGATCCCCGGCACGTCGGAAACCGCGTACATCAGGAACGTGTTCATTGTGTTGTGGATGTTCGTGAAGACGTGGCCATCCCACGGCTCCAGCGCCGCGCCAAGCTCATCGAGGAAATCATACGTGTAGTACTTCCCCGGCGCCACCACGCGCTTGCTCTCCGGGTCGTAGCTGAAAGTGTGGCGCACCGCGTCGAAGTGTTCGCGGCGGAAGTCCATCTCGCGGGTGGCCCATGCGCTCACGCTGTCGATATACGCGCCATCCAGCGCGGGGACGTTCTCCATGAGGCGCTCGTACTTCGCGATGGCCTTCGGCCCCGGCGGGAGTTCGGCGCCCTCTGCCTGCTCAAGGTGTGGGTTCGGGTTCAGGCAGAAGCGCAGCAGCTTCATGGGCGTCTTCGGCTTCACGTCGGCGGAAAGGTCCGTGCGGATGAAGAACACCGGTTCGCCATCGTTAGCCTCCACGTGGTAGGCATCGATGGCCGCGATGTCCTGGTTGACGCCAATCTCCTCGAAGCTCGGATTCAGCGCGAGGTTCGGACCTTCGCCCTCGGTCACGGATATGTCGTCGAACCAGACGGTGCCGGTGTACCCGTAGCGGAAGAGGCAGTGCAGCCGCACCATGCGGACGGGCTCGTCGAGATCGATCACGTGAGTGGCCTGCTGCCAGTCATGAGTCCCGCCCTCGAAGCTCGCGATCTCGCCGAAGTCCCACTCGCCGGACTGCAACTGCACGTCGCCGTAGAGCGAAAGCTGACGCGGGTCGTCGCCACCTTCCACGCCCTCGGCCTTCAGCCAGCCGCTGACGGTCACCGGTCCGGGCTCCTCCTGGTTGACCATCACATCCTGGGAGGCGCCGCGCCAGACCTGCGGATCGTCCTTGGCGCAGCGCAGGCTGCGTTCACCGGTCCGCGCAACCGCCTCGTCAACGACCCCTCCGCGCATCTCCCACTCAGCAAGAGCAAGCTCACGGTTTTCCTGGTACTCCTCGTACGCCGCCAGCGCGTCCTCTCGACCGGTGGGCAGCCTGTGCATGTGCAGTGTGCGCGACGAGACCTCAGTGTAGGGGTAGGTGCCGATCCCGTGCTCCTCGTCATACTGCCAGCCGCCCGGCCCGCCCTCGTGGTACGCGTAATGTGCGGGGTTGGGCAGGTCGGTGTTCTGGAACGCGAACAGCCACTGCCCCTCATTCATCGCGCGGCGGTCGAAGGCCTCAGGGAAGAGGTCGTAGTACGTGGCGAGCGCGTCGCGGAAGCCCCACTCGCCATCGACCGGGAAGAGGTAGACGCGCGCCTCCGCGCGGCTCTTCAGGTCGCCGGAGCCGGCGGGGGTGAGGCCGATGCGCGCGTTGAGCGCCAGAGCATCCGACCCGCCGCCGAACTCGTAGATAAGGGGCTGACTCGGCTCGACGGCCATCGCGAGGGCCTCGCCGCCATCGGGGGGCGTAACGGTGACCAGCGGATACTGAGACTCACGCATCGCCGAGGCAGGGGAGATGGGCGTCGCGCGGCGGATGTCCTCATGCCAGCGCCATCCGGTCAGGTCGGCTTCGAGGCTCACGCGCAGGTCTACCGCCCGGTCCTCGCCGGTGGTGTCGCGAAGCCTGATGCGAAGCAGGCGCGCGCCCCCGATGCTCATGGGCTCGACGGAGGCGACGATTCCATCTGCGCCGGTGCGCTGCCTGTCCTCGGCAGTCAGCGAGAAGCTCTCGCCGGAGACGGCGTCCGTGACGGTGACGTTGAGCGCGGTCTGGTAGGTCTGCGCGAACGCAACAGTGGCGATCAGCGCGAGGATGGCGAATGCAGTGACGGCTCGGAGCATGGCGGTGCGCATCAGAACCCCTCATTCCACAACGGTGTGCTTGACGTCTTCGCTGCGTTCAGACGTCCTGGGAGTTCGCATGGCGCTAAACGACAGCGCTGCGCGAAGTCCGCGGGTGCTGTCCATTCGGGGTACGCTTCGTCGTGGGCAGGGGGAGGTCCTGCTGTGATAGCAGTGGCGTTGCCGTGTCGGCCGGAGGTCAGGCCAGCCCCGGCCCGACGGTGTGCTCAGGACGCTGCGCCGGCGGACGCCCCCCGTCCTGTCTTCGGTGGCCAGATGAGCGCAGCCGCGGCCAATAGGCCCACCGCCGCGAGGCCGCACAGTTCAAGCTGCAGGTGTGAGCCGCCGGCGGTCGCGAGGCGGGGGATGTCGCTGGGCGCGGAGTCGCTCACCGCGAGGATCGCGCCGGGGAGGATCGAGCCGGTCCGCACGCGCGCCCACGCCAGCGGTCCGCCCAGCAGCGCCCATGATCCAACACCGACGGCCGCCGCTGCAGTGCCGTGGAAGCCGGCCATCCCAACCAGAAGCTGGAAGGGCAGCCACCAGAGCGCCGAAAGCGCCGCGGACACCACCGCCGCATACGCGAAGCCGCGCCCGGATAGTTCCGTGAAGAGCAATCCGCGCCACGGTAGCTCCACGATCGGCGCGAAGATCAGCCCTGCGATCACGCCCACCAGCAGACCGCGCACGACCGCGCTGCCCAGCGGGCGGGGCTGCTCGTCGAGGTCCAGCTTCAGCTCCAGCGCTTCGACGGATCGCTCCTCCGCCAGGCGCTGCACTTCGCCCATTCCGGAGGGCTCGAATTCGCTGATGCCCAGGATGACAGGCAGACCGGTCGCGAGGAGCGCGAGCGCCAGGGCCACCAGCGGCGCGGTCAGGAGTGTGGTCGCGGGGGCCATGCGGAGGCCCCGGGACTGCACGGGAACTCTCTCATGCGCGGCCACGATAAACGCCACAATCGCGGGGAGCAGGAAGAAGAGCACGCCGAGAAAGGTGATGCTCGAGTCGGCGGATTCGACGAACTGAGGGTCCAGCGGACCGCCCATCGGCCCGACGACCGCGCGCAGCACGGCCGCGGCGCCCCAGCCGATACCGAAGGTCCACGCCACGAAGCGCCACGCTCTCTTTGGCGTGGGCACCGGCGACTGCTCAGCTTCGCTCGATGGGCTCATATCCGCCTTTCACTCTGCCGGAGTATCGAAGCGCGCCCACGCCTCGCCGCGTTCGAGTTCGATCGCCCCGTTGTCTGACCACAGCACACGGGCATCCGCTGCCTCGATCGCCAGGCCACCTTCGCTCTCCTGGACTGACAGATCGACGGTGTCGGTTGCCAGCAGCGTCACTGCGCGCACAACCGTGTCCGTGGCGGGGAGCGTGGCACGGACCTGCTCACCCTTGTGCTCCAGAGTTCCTGCCTCCCGCAGTTTGCGATTGTGCGAAACCGCCATGACCTTCTCCGCTGCCAGTTCCGGCTGTGTGTCACCGACCGCCTGGATTCGCCCGAAGACTGGATAGTCGCCGCCTGTGCTGAAAGCAGTCTCGGTCACCGCAAAGGGCTCGTATGCATGGTAGAACCATTCGATCTTCTGCGGCTGTTCAAGCTCGATGCGGTCGAGGAGCAGGAGCGCCGGGTCTCCGGCCTTCAGGAAGAGCATGATGCGCCGGAAGCTCTCGACGTGCGCCTCTTCGGGGTACGCGGGGGCGGCTTCGCCCTCCGCCAGGTCCGCGACACCAGCGGATTGCACGCGGACGATATGCGGCTGCCCGGGAAGAGCGATATACGGCTCGCCCGCGAACCACTCCGCGCGGCCGAGTTGATCGTGGCCGCCGATCTTCACCGTGTTCTCGTGCGCGGTCTCTTTGTCATGGGTATACGCCGCCGGGTCGCCGATGCGCCAGCCCCCGTCCGCCCAGAAGTAGACTGCGTTCGCGTCGGGGTTGTCGTGGCCCGCGCCCATCGAGGCCTCGTCCATCTCGCGCATGTGCCGGATGCCCGCGTGGCCCAGCGGCGGGCCGCACTTGAGCGCCGCCACCGCCGCCCGCGGCCCCCACGAGGTTCGCGCGACCGCGAGGTCGAGATCGTCGAAGTGGTGCCACGTGGGCTCTGGCCCCGGGTGGAGCGGCGGCAGGTCCGCGTCATGCCACAGTGCGCTCTGCCACGAATCGTAGCCGTTGTAGTCGCGGGCGGACGCCATCTGTGCCCACAGCCACTGCGCGATCGGGTCCTGGTACTCGGCGGCAAGCCGCAGGAGGATCGAATCGGGCGGGCCCCACTCGGTCGGGGGGCAGTCTCCGTAGTTGACCACATTGCGCCAGTCCGGCATGCCCACGTGCAGGCGGTAGGTCGCGTAGTTCTGCAGGCAGGGAGCATCATACAGCGACTTCCCGGAGAAGCTGCGCAGCGTCTCGAGATAATGCAGGATCCACTGTGTCCCGTAGACCGAGTAAGCCGGACCCTCGTGGTTCGCACCATCCGGAGCGAAGACGCGCATGGTCACGTCGAACTTCGCGCGCACGTAATCGATCCACAGTTGCGCTTCATCGGGAATGACATCCAGCAGCGCCATTCCGGCGGTGGAGAGCCCACAGTGGTTGATCCAGCAGTGGTTCTGCCACCACGCCGATGACCACCAGCTTCCCCGACGCGTGACGGAGTGCTCGAAGAGGATGCGCGCCTGCTTCGCCAGGCGCCCCTCGATCATCTCGCGCTCGGTGGGTGTCAGCTCATCGTAGAGCCAGTCATACGCGAGCGCGAGGCCGAAGCAGATGTGCCCGGCGCCCAGGTCCCGGTCGCCGGCCCAGTTCGGGTAGGTGCAGACGGCCTCGATCCAGCGCTTCGTGTTGGCCAGCAACTCCGGATCAGGCTGCATCGTATACGCGAATGCGAACGAAGCGAGGCGGTCGCCGAAGCCGCGGAAGGGGTCCTCGGTGTTGGGCGGGTCCTCGGGCGGCGCCTTCGCAGCCCGGTGGAGCGTCCGCTCCAGTAGCGGCTCCCACAGTTCGCGCCGCGGCTCGGATGTGAGGCGCTCTCGCACCGCGGGGATGGTCTCGTCGGAGAGGATGATGCGCGGGTGCTCCCCCACAAGCTCGGGGCGTATCTCGACGGGCATCTTGCGTACATCCGCTCCGAAAGGCTCCGCGACGACAGCGACCAGCCGCGTGCCGGGGCCCTCGCGCTGGCGGAGCACAAACGGGACATCCCGCTGCTCGGCGATGTCCAGTACCGTCAGGCGCTGGGAGTGCCCGGCGCTGAACCAGCGGACCTGCTCATCTGCGCTATCGAAGGAGAAGATGATAGAGTCGTTGCCCTTGTTGGTGCCCCACGCCTCGAGGGAGACGATCCACCGGCCGGCGGGCAGGTCCAGCGAACCGGTCCAGGTCGCCTTCGACGCACCGGTGACGACGACGTCGCGGCCGTCGATCTGCTCGAGCGTGGCGCCCTCGCCACCGTCCAGGTCGGCGATGGGCAGGCGCACCTGTGAGATGGGGTCGGCGGAGCAGGCGGAAAGTATCGTAACGAGAACAGTCGCGGCCAGCGCGGCCACGGTCAGGCGTCTCATCGTCTGTCAGCCCCCGTTCGATCGGGCGCGGTTGGCGGTTCAGTCCGTGGCTCGCCTCGCAAGTATCCAGTCTCGGATTGACAGCCCAATGATCGTGAGAATGAGCGAAGAGATGCTGATGATTGTGAGCAGGACGCTGAGTTGCACGTGGAAGGCTCCTTTCGTGCGTGTGCGGGCCGGTGTCAGTCAGTTGGGTGCCACTCGGGTTGGATCCTGTGCCGGCCGACGAAAGCCTCTATTCGGCGGAATGCCGGGTCGTCCGCCGGGATGTCGCCCCGGGTCGCGCGGGCGCGCACAAGCAGGTCAAGGAAGCGCACGATCTGGTGTCTGACGAGCGTCGTAGCCGGACCGGCTGGTCCATCAGGTCCGTCTCCGGGTGCTGAGCGATCTTCTCAAGCTGATTGCGCAGCCGATCGACGTGGACCCAGTCGCCCGGTTTCGGTGCAGGCTGGCCGGAAGCGTCGATGTATGCCTGCACCTGCTGCGGATCGTCGGACGAAGTAGATCGTGCGCTGGTACATCTCAATCGGGCGCCCTGTGGCGATATCGTAGTCCCACCACCAGCCGCCATCCGGGGTCTCGTTCTCCGCGAACCACGCGAGGACCTTCCGGATCGGCTCGAGGTATTTGTCATTGTGCGTCGCCCGCCAGGCCGCGAAGAGCCCGTCCGCCGCCCAGCGAGGCGCGTACTGAGTCACCGCCGGGGGCTCGTGATGCCGCGCGGCCAGCGGCTGGTTGTCGGCGTCATACTGCCCGGCCCAGCCGACGACCTCGTCCGTCTCGATCAGCACGTCCACCAGCCAGTCGGCGCCGTTCAATGCCGCCTCGCGATAGCGCTGTTCGCCGGTAAGCTGGTGCATCCACAGCAGCGCCTGGACCGGCCCGGAGGTGCCGTAATCGTTGACCTCACCGGCCCCGACCGCTCGGCTCCGCAGGCGGGCTGAGCGGGCGCCGATCCAGGGAGTGCGAGAGCGAGCGTGGCGATGGCGGCGGGTAGCGTCCAGTAACGGAGCGTCATGACGGTCGATCACGTATCCCTTCGAGACGGCGGCGTGGCGATGGACAGGCGGACTACTCGACAGAAAAGATGGTTCGGGCAAGCAGGTCGTCATCCGCGCTGACCTCCAGCCAGTGGGTGCCCTCGCCAAAGCCTCCGGTCGGGGCGAAGTAGACGACGGTTCGGCGGTCACCGGTCGCGCTCATCATGCGCCGCCCGAGGCTGAAACCGTCGCTGAACAGTTCCATCTCCAGGACTGTTCCGGGAGGCGCATCCTGCACCTCGATGTAGACGCCGAGGCGCTCTGTTCCCTCTGGAAGCGTCCCCTCAAGCTCGACCGGTCGCCCGTCGGCCACGCCGGTACACAGGTAGGTTTTCGTCAGGGGGCCGGAGTCGCTGAGGGGCACAGCCTCAGGTGCCTCTGATGATGCAGAGGATGCAGCGGTGGCGCAATCGTCGGTGCCCTCACTCGCCGGATCGGCCTGAGTGGAAGCTTCCGGCGTCTCAGACGCGGGGGGCGGAGGTTGTGTGGTGGGATCCGGTTCAGAGGCCGAAGCGTCCGCTGGTGCCTCTGACGGCTGCTCGTCCCCGGACGCGGCCGGGGCGACGCCCGGCAGCAGGCTCGCAAGTCCACCCACCTGAACGGTCGGAGAGCCCTGTGTGCACGATGAGAGAGTCTGCGCGACCTCCGTGACGGCCTCGCGCTCGCCCTGCAGCAGATACGTCCGCTCACCCGACTGGAACGCGTGAAGCGGGGGATCGGTCGAGAGGCGGAGGATGTTGCCGATCTGAGTGCCACCCGTGGCGCTTTCGAGCATCTGAACCAACTGCAGCGCCTTGCTGACTTCGGGCGTTTCAAGGCCGACCACGGTGACGACTTCGTCCTTCGCCTGAACCACCTGGATCCCGCTCCACGAGATCGAGTGGGCGCCCACTTCGAGGCCGGGGACGATCTGCGCGAGATCCGCCACGTCGATCTGGTGGGTGTCGGAGGTCAGCCAGCCGGCGGGGAGCTGACTGGTCGGCAGCAGCGCCTCTGCCGCCTCGGTTCCGGTCGCGCCGGGCACTCCCGTGTTGCCGGCGATGCCACCGGTCGTAACCACCTGGCTGTCAGGATCGGCGAAGCGGCACAGTTGCAGGAATGTCTGCACGTCGATCTCTCCGCGCGCGAGGTTCCGCGCGGCCTCGGCCGGTGCTGCGATACCGAACTGTGAGCCGCTTTCGTCCTCGAACAGGGCGGTCACGGCATCGGTCCATGGTGCGGCCAGCGCGGCGTCCACCAGCATGTACGCGATGATCGGCTGCAGGTGCCCGTGACCGTCGAGGTCAGGCATCTGACTGGCGACAATCGCGCGGGCGCTGTCAACGTTTATCCGCAGATTGCGCAGGCCCAGATTCCCGCCCAGTTCCTGCTCGATATGTTCGATCGCTTCGTCTGCGAGAGCATCGACATCGACCTGTGCGGTCGTTTCGGACGGCTGATCGGTGGCCACGATGCCGCCGCTGGTCAGATCGGGGGCATATCGCTGTGCCAAGCCGCGCACGAGGGCGGCAGTGAGGTCGTCACCGTCCTCGGGCACCTCCCCCGAGAGAAGCTGATCGATCTGCGGGGTGGACGCTCCGGCGCCCGAAGCGCCACCGATGAACCGCAGCGCCTCGCCAAGCGCGCCACTTTGCTGCTGCACTTCGCCGAGCAGCAGCGCCTGCAGGATGGTCACAGGATTCGCCGCATCGGCCAGCAGCAGGCCCGCGGCAGCGTCGCCGACCTCCACGAGCCCCTCGCCGATCTCACACGCGGAGCGCTCGAGGAAACGGCCCACGTCGCTGAGGAGGTCGTGGCTTTCGCGCTTGCGGGCAATTCCCGCCTCGACGGGAAACGGTCCCGCGATGTCGTAGAAGCATTCGACCTCGGGGAACGTCCCGGCCCACTGGTGCCTGAGGCGAGCGATGATGCGAAACTGCTGCGCACCGGACATGTCCACCGTGCCATTGACGCAGAACGGTTTGCCGTCATCGTCATCGGCAAGTTCCTCGCCGGAGATCTCGACCAGCGTCGCCTTCCGGCCCTCGAGCTTCTCGCCTTCGAGCAGGTCGCCGTCGTGGTAGGCCTCGTCGGCCGTCGGGACGACGCGCGTGGGAAGCTTGCGGAAGGCACCGTCTTCCTCGACGTACTCGACAAGCACTTCGAGTTCGTTGCGGACCTTCAGTTGGCCCTCGGGGCAGAGGTCTTTGGGGGTGACGGTCCCCTGGAAGTAGAGGATATCCCTCGGGCTGACATTTGCCTGCACATCCAGCACCGGCTTCTGCGCGAACGCGGGAGCCGCCGCGGCGACGCACAGACATGCGATTACCAGATGGAGCGAACGGTTGACGATCGAGTGCAGCACGTCATTCATCCTTTGGCGATTCGGGCGGTTGCTTCAATGCCGTGGTGTAAGCTGCCCGGCCCCGCGCGATTTGTACGAAAGCGATCATTGCTTCGTGAACAGGTTCAATCGGAGCGTTTGTGGCCGCGCCTACTCTTTAGTCTCTCTGCCGTGTGGAATTGTTTCGCTATTCCAACGGTGCCGGGCTACTTCTCATCATCGTAGTCGATCAGGATTTTGTTCCAGCCGATCCCTGCATCGATCCGGCGGAACAGGGGATTGTCCGCGGGGATGTCGCCGCGAGCCGCCCTGGCGCGCATCAGCAGGTCGCAGAAGCGCACACACTGGTGTCGGACGAGGTTGGTGCCCAGACCAGACTGATACTCCCACGTGTATAGGCCGACGCGCTCGTTGAGCGGCGGCGAACCGCCCTCGATGTAACCCTTTACGTAGCGCCCGGCAGCGCGCTCGACGTACTCCGCAAGCTCCTCCTGCGTGGGCTGCTCGCGGATTCGGCCCTCTGGATGGGCGACCACCCGCTCGTACCAGTTGCGCAGGCCGGGCACATTCACGCGGTCGGCCGGCTGCGGCGGCTCATCCCGCCCGGTTGCGTCCATGTATGCCCGCACCTGCTGCGGATCGTCCATGAAGTAGATCTGCTGGCGGTACATCTGGATCGGGCGCCCGGTCTCGACATCGTAATCCCACCACCAGGCCTCCTCGCCATCGACCATCACCGCGTTCTCGTCGAACCACTCCAGGACGCGTTCGACGGGGGCAAGGTATTTCTCATCGAGCGTCTCGCGGTATGCTGCGAACAGCCCCTTCGCGGCCCAGCGAGCGGCGTACTGGGTCACGGACGGTGGCTCGAAGTGCCGCGCTTCGACGGGGGTGTTCTCGGCATCGTACTGCCCGGCCCAGCCGGCAATCTTCCCGTTGTCAATGGACCCCA
>CAZAHB010000128.1:0-15783 GCA_964484945.1 uncultured Armatimonadia bacterium
CGCAAGTCACGAGTCGCAAGTCGCAAGTCACGAGTCCCAAGTCACGAGTCGCAAGTCACGAGTCGCAAGTCGCAAGTCACGAGTCCCAAGTCACGAGTCGCAAGCAACGGCAAGGAGAACGACAACAGCAACCACAACGACAACAGCAACGGCAACGGTAACGGCATGAGGACCAACGGCGACGACATGCTCCGAGCGCGCCGCTCGTCAGTTTCTCAGCGCACGCGCAAGGTCCTCCCTGCTCACACTATCGAGCGTGACGTAGATCGGCTCGTCGGTTACGGTCAGGGGCTCCACCAATGGCAACTCGTTGCCCATCAGGTCGATCACGCGTGCTGTGGGGGGAAGTGACGCGATTGCTGCCTCGGCGCCGTCATCAGCCCACGCGACAGCCACCGCCCTGTCCTCGCCCTCGAAGATCTCCGCATGCACCGGGCCCTCATCCACGGTCAGTGCATGCCGGCAGCCGCGGAGCGCGCGCTCCATCGCCATCCACGCCATCAGCTTCGGACGCGGCGCCCCGGTGACCTCCAGCGCCGAGTAGCCGTAATACGCGCGCGGCCGGGGCGGGGACTTCATGAAGTAGTAGAAGCGCTGCCGCACTCCCGCCGCCATCTCCAGCGCCGCCACCTGCACGATCCGCCGGGCGCCCTGGCGCCAGGTCATCGGCGGGCGGACACGCTCAGGCGGAAGCTCGGGCAGGGCCAGGCCCTCCAGCCAGGTGGTATCCGTCAGGCCGCCCTCGCTGCAGATCAGCGGCATCTCCGGGTGGCCGTGCTCGGCCAGCAAATCGCGGAACCACCGCACCGGCTCAAGCGCCTGCTCGGGTGGCGCATCGGCCGAGATATAGTTGTGATACGAGAGCCAGTCGCAGTACTCCAGCAGGCCCGCGTTCATCGCCTCTTTCGCGAACTGTGGTGCGCGATCGGACAGGCCGCCCCCCCCGACGATCACACAGTCCGGATCCACCTGCTTTGCGACGCGGTACGTCGTCCGCGCCAGTGCCACGTACTCTTCTGCGCTGCCTTTGAAGAAGCCGCCATGGTGCGGCTCGTTCCAGATCTCCCAGTGGCGGATGCGATCGCCGAAGTGCTCCATGGTGCGCCGCACGTAGCGCTCGTAGTCGTCCATGTCCCGTGGCGGATGTGCGTGGCTCTCGGCCGCCCACTCGGGCGGCTTCAGGAACACGCCCAGCACGTGCATGCCGTTCTCCACGCAGCGGGTGATGGTCTGCGCGCCGCGAAACGCCCACTCATCGGGAGCCGGCTGCACCCGGTGCCAGCGCGTGCCCTGGATCATGTCGTGGCAACGCGCCCACTTGAGGCCGTAGCGGGCGGCCTGCGGGATGTAATCGCGCGTCTGTTCGGGGTGGCCGCCGAAGTAGCTGTCCTCGATGGGTTCATTGTGCTCCGGCTCCGGCACTACTCCGAAAGACGCCACATCGCGCGAGCCCTCGAACTCACCGCAGCGCACGTCGCATTTGAGCTTGAAGATGCCGAGGCGGTCGCTGGAAACCACCAGGTCGATCGTGTCCTCTGCACCCGGCGCGAGGTCCACGTCGCGCTCGATGGTCTGCTGGGGCTGCAGATGGAAATCCAGCAGCGTGAAGGTGAAGTGCGCGGCCTGCGCCTGATCACCGTGGTTGGCGACCGGGATGGTCAGCGCGACTTCGTCGCCCGGCGCCACGATCGCGTCCGCGAAGTGATTCGTCCAGCAGTGCATTCCCACGCGAATCGGCCACTCGGGCTCGGGAGGAAGGTCCTGGGCGCCGAGTGTCGCCGCGGCGGCATCAGGCTCCTCCGCCAGCGAGCGGATCTCCTCGTCCGACAGCGTCCGCTCCCAGGTCGCGAACTCGTCGTAATCGCCCGGCGCGCGCCATGCCAGACCGAACTCGAAGTCGCGGGGAGTGTCGCGGAAGGCGATGTACTCACTTTCCGCCTCGCCCGCGAGCGCGCCGTCGATGAAGAGGGCCTTGGTCTGAGCCTCGCCATCCCACCGGACCGCGACGTGATGCCACTCACCGGCCTGCCAGTCGCGGACCGAAGCGCTCGGGGCGTAGCTCCAGCGCCATCCGTCACCCCGGTTTGTGCCGGTCATGACCTCGAGCGCCCCGTGGTCGCGGTTCCAGAATACGCGAAAGCCGCTGGTGGAGAAGACGAAGCGATGGTGCTGCTCCTGCGGCTGGTTCGCCGCGCCCTGCCACGTCGGCCTGACCCACAGTGCGATGGTCCCGCGGCTGCGCTGCAGGTTGCCCGGCCCGGCGAAGGTGAGCGCCGTGGAGCGCTCGTCCGCGGGAAGGCGGATGGCGCCATCCACGCGCCCCTGCACGATCGCGGCCTCCCCATCGACGTGGCGGGGGCTGGTGACGCCGAAGGCATAGTCCGGCGGGGGCGCGCCGTCGAAGGACGCGTACAGGCGCAGGCCCTCGCCGAGGACAGCGACGCTCGGAACGGCCACGAGCGCGACCAGCATCAGTGCGCACAATCCGCGGGTCATGATTCCTTCGAGGGCTACTCGTCCTTTCCGGGGACCTCGCTGCCGCCCTCGCCCATGCGCGGGCGTTCGGCCGGCCGGTCCTCGCCCTCCCAGACCTCCCACATTGCGACCTGCACCCAGTCGGTGATCTGCCGGCCGGCATCAGCCGTCAGGCGGCGCGAGAGGATCGGCTTTGCGCCGTAGCCGCCGCGCATGGCCTGGTCGGTGGTCGGGATGTAGCCCAGCGAATCGTTCGCAAGCTCCACGACGATCGTCCAGGGAGCGGGGGACCAGTGCTTGATCTCCAGGCCCCAGTCGGTGAAGATCTCGCCGGGCAGCCCCACGATCATCAGTTCGCCGAAGCGCATGACCTGGACGGGCACGTCCGCGACCTCTCCGTCATTGTCCCAGTCTTCCACACGCTTGATCGTCGCCTCTTCGAAATACTCGAGGTCATCGCGCTGCTTCATCGCCTCGATCTCGGCCATCAGGTCCTCGTCGCGCGTGTAGTAGGGGATCTGCAGATCCTCAGACTTCGAGCCGCACCCGAAGCCGGCCATCGGTTCGGCGACCTCCATCGCCGCGACGGCAAGCCCCGCGTAGGTCCGGCCCATCTGGAGCGCCTTGGCCTCGCCCCCGCCGGGGTTGCGCGTATCGCGCCAGAGGCGGTGGTTGATGTCGCCGCAGGTGCCGTTGACGAACAGCGTGATCGCCTGCTTGCCGTATACGCCCGCGACCGCTTCCTCCATCACGCCGGGCCAGTCGGCGGAGATGAAGTCCGCGGTCCCGCCGCCGATCACGTCCACGTGCATCGGGTAGTTCACGAGCACCGCGCGGACAGTCCCGTCATATTCGCGCACTCCGACCGTGATCAGGTCCCCGTCCACGGGTCCGGCGTGGCCGATCACGCCCTCGGACGAGAAGACCTCGTCGCCGTCGCGCGTGCGGCCGAGGCGGTTGCTGGCGAGGGCGTACTCCTCCTGGATGCCGGGGAACAGCAGCGCATCGAACATGTCCCCGGCGGCGGCTTCGGCTGTATCGGCGATCATCCCCGGGAGGTCTTCGAGCCAGTCTTCCGGAGTGCCCGGGCGGCCGGAGCCGATCGAGGGGCCGGTGTGCGTGTGTGTCGCGGAGATCATGATTCGGTCGGCGGGAATGCCGGTCCGCTCGACGATCATCTCGCGCGCGGCATCCGCCCACTGGCGATTGATGGCGATAAGGTCAAGTGTCACCATGCAGATCCGGCACTCGCCATCATCGAGCACCAGCGCGCGGCAGTGCAGGTCATCGCGCACAGTCTCGCCGATGCGCTCGTGGAAGTAGCCGGCGAGGTAGACGCCGGTTTCGGGCGTGATGACAGTCCGCGCCACGCCGGCGCGGATTTGCGGCAGACCTTCGATGTCGTACGGTGATTCAGGCATTGCAGTACCCTCCAAAAACGGCGAAAATGTGCAGTTGGGACTGACACGGACGGCAGGTTCGAAATGGGAACAGGTCGTGTTGGCTCGTCCGGCGCTCCGGCAAACGCGTACAGCGTTCCGGAGAATCGGAGGCCATTTCGTCATCGGTGGGGAATGGACCTGTCAGGGCGCTTCACAGAGGTGCCCGGGCGGGTCAGAAATCGCTCGCGGTCCCATCCTCGACGAAAGGACGAAACAGCATGCTCAGCACAGCGCTTCTTGCAGCCGTCCTCGGCGTGAAGCTGCCCGGCGACGGGTTGATCGACTACGACACGCGGTGGCGGTATCCCCACTACCTCAACCGACGCCCGGGTGACGGGCAGGTCGTGGACACCAACCCGCCCCGGATGTCATGGCCCTATTTGCAGGGCACCGTCGTCGAGAACCACCCCCCTCAACGCCTCTTTACGCTGCAGATCGCGGACAATGAGGCCTGCACGGATCCGGTAGTGGAGGTTGTGGACACGCCCTGCAACTTCTACAATGCGCTGCCCGTTCTCGATGAGGGCACCTGGTACTGGCGCGTGGGCTATCGTCTCCCCGATGAGGACCGGGTGCGCTGGAGCGATCCATGGGGCTTCGAGATCGGTCCCGACGCGGTCGAGTGGGACCGTGCGATCATCACGCGCGCCCACAAGGTGCTGGCCGGCAGACCTCACCCGCGCATCGGGCCCGCCGACGGAGATTGGCAGGCCCTCCGCGCGGCGCTCGAGGCCGACCCGATGGGCGCCGAATACCTCGAGGACACGCTGCGCATGGCGGAGGCACTGCCGAGACAGGACTGGTGGACGGATTTCCCTCAGAGCGATGTAAAGGAAGAAACCGGACTCGCCGGTCGCGACTGGATCAAGATCACGCGCAACCTCGCGCGGGCCGCGATGGCGTACCGGCTGTCCGGTGACGAACGCCTCCTCCCCGCGAAGGAGCATATCCTTACCGTTGCCGGCTACCCGCGGGGCGGCCAGACATCGCCCGAGTACCACGCAAAGGTGCGCAAGTGGCCCACCCAGGTCACGCAGCACCTCGCGGTCGCCTACGATCTGTGGTATCCCGAACTCACCGAAGCTGAGCGGGAGCAGATGCGGGAGGCCATCGCATGGCGGCTGGAGGCCACCTACCTGCAGGCGAAGTCATGGATGCGCAAGGGTGGCCGGGCCGACTGGCGTGGCGTCGCGGTCTTCGCGGCCTCGCATCCATTCGAGAACTTCGTCTGGACGCTGCCGGCTGTGCTGCTCACCGCCGGCGACCTGGAGGTGGCCGACAGGTTGACGCCGGTGGTGTTGCATTTCCTGACCGGCGTCACTGCCTCCCACGGCCCGGATGAGGGCTGGAACGAGGGCCTCGCCTATGGCGGCTGGAAGGGCCACTCAATGTTGCAGGCTGCACTGGCCACGCACCTTCTGCTGCCGGAACTGGGCCTCTCACGCAGCCCGTACTTCCCACGGCTCGGCGAGTGGTACGCCCACATCTACCCGATCGGCATCCAGAGACTCTCATTCGGAGACTACGCACAGGCGCCGGAGGGGAAGCGAGGCACGCAGCTTAACGTGCTCAAGTTTATCGCATTTTTGAGCGGCGATTCTCGCGCAACTCACCGATATGAGGCGCTGGCGCAGGAGTTGGGCAACCGCACCTCCGGCTATCCCTGGTGGGATGTGGTAGCCGCCGCGGAGCTTGAGATGCCCTCGCCTGAACCGTATTCGCCGGACGCGGTGTTCCCCGAGGCCGGGTGGGTGATGGCGAGTACCCACCCGCCATCGCTGCGCGAGGACTTCCAGGAGGCGGTGGGCATGATCTTCAAGTGCCGCCCGCGCGGCGGACACTCACACTCATTTCGCTCCGAGGGCGACTTCGTATGGTACGGCTACGGTCAGACGCTCTCGGTTGGAGCCGGTGGCCCCTATCCTGACCCGTATTCGCGGCATTCGATGAGTCATAACGTGCTGCTCATCAACGGCGAAGGGCAGGAATGGAACCCGCGCGAACCCAGCTATCCCTATATGGGGCGCCTCCTGGCATACGAGAAGGGCGACGGGTATACGTGGTGGGTCGGCGATGCCACACACGCCTACCAGACGGTGGACGGGCTCAAGCGCTGGCTGCGGCACGTGGTTTTCGTGGACGAGCGATGGTTTGTGATCTTCGACGACCTCGCAATGGAAGCCGACGCGGAGCCGGCGAAGTTCTCGTGGCTGCTGCACATTGCGCAGAACGTGGACCTTGAGATGAGCGGCGGCGACCTGCGCTGGTCGCACGATGATGGGGTAAACGCGCGCGTCGCGTTTGCCGAGCCTGAGGGCGTGGATATCGTGGACCTGCAGGGCCGGGACGGCTACAGGAACCTTGTGACGGGCGAAGACATCTGGGAGACCGCCCGGGAGCGGCTCGGTGCGAAAGGGCGCGAAATCCGGGAGGACCGTCTGCTCGCACACAACATCTGGGTGACCAATCGCGAGCCTGCGGTCGAGCACACGTTCCTTGCGGCGCTGACTGCGTGGCCGGAGGGCGCACAGGCCCCTGAGGTCGGCTTCAACGGGGAGCGTGTCGTGACCATCACCGGCGCTGATGGCGAGGCGCAGACGGTATCCTTCGACCCGTCCGTGGAGGCCGACATCACGGTGGACATCGCGGCCGTGCGCGCACACATGATGGCGACCGAACCGCGGTAGGCAATCGGTGATCGAAGCCGAAGCGGCCGGGAGGCGCGCGGGCCCTTCACGACGGGTGCGACCCAATCTTGCAGGTAACGGCAACGACAACCTCCCCCGCCCTCTCGACCTTTCGGGGTTGGCCCCCCTGAACAGCAGGCGGGACAGGGAGGGAGATGTAGCTCACTTGATAGCGATGCGAGAGGTTCAGCCCTTGCGCTCAGAGTTGTGTGCCTCCCCACCTCCCGCCTGCTTCATCAAGCATCGGAATTCGCGTTCTCTGCGAACTCCCAACCCCGAAGGGGTCGGAGAAGGAGATCGGGGGTGAGGCTGTCGTTGCCGCCAGCCCCGGAAGGAACTCTCGCCACCCCGGACGAAGGAGCCTCGTGCCACAACCCGACCGTCCGGAGGTGCTCTGATGAGAGCGACTGCCGTCCTGCTGGCCACGCTGGTCTCGGTGGGCGCGTTCGCCGCTCCCGACCCGCTCGTGCCGGTCAGCGATGACTACGTCACGACCAATCCCGCGTACACGTACATCCTCGACCGAGGGTCGGTCCTGACCGCTGACCACGAGGTCGATCAGGAATATGTCGAACTGCTCGCGCAGGGGCCGCCGAGTTTGCTCGAGAACGGGCAGATCACACCGGGGCACTCCTACTTTGGCCCTGTGTGCGACCTGAGCGCTCTGAGGGCGGGCGAGGAAGTGCCTCTCGAGGAACATGTCCGGCGCTATGCCGCGCGGCGCGAGGCAATGCCCGCGTACATTGAGGCGGCGAAGGGCGCCGGCGTCGATCGTGTCATCGCCTACATCTGCATGATGACCACCGGCGGCGATCCTCAGGAGCGGACGGGATTCTGGCGGTTCTGGGACAACTGGGACGCCTTCGAGCAGTTCAACATCCCGGAAAGGCCGGAAGTGGATCCCATCAACTGGCAGCAGCGGAAGCCGGACGGCTCACCGGAGATCGCATACCGCCGCGACCACCCTCCGTATGACCCGATGTTCCGCTGGACCAACTGCATCAACAATCCTGCGTGGCGGACCTATCAGCGCTGGGTCACCGAAGAGGCCGCGCGCATCGGCATAGACGGCTTCTTCGTGGACAACGCGGGCACCCAGCACTGCTACTGCGAGCATTGCCGGGCCGGATTCCGCGACTGGATTCGCTCCCGCTACACAGAAGCCGAGATCGACGAGCTTTTCGACGGCGACCTGTCGATGGCGCCGGACTGGCGGGGCGGAACGGACCTGCGCACCGCCGAGACGCAACTGTTCTGGCGCGACAGCATCCACCGCTTCCTCGGCGACATCCGCGAGTGGGGTTCGGCGATCCATGGGAGCTTCTTTGTCTTCCCCAATGGCCTGCACGGGCGCCCCTGGCACATCGCCACCAGCTTCCGCGACTGCGACCTCGCGATGGACGAGAACTCGGTCGGCGGCTTTGGGACGCATCCGGGGCAGGTCACCCAGCATGTCGTCGCGGGCATGCATGATCAGCATGTCAATGACAACGTCCTCGCCTACAAGTACGCGACGGGGGCGGGCTTCCGGTGCCGGACGAACCTTCTGTGCCGCAGCGGCTATCCCAACAGCGACTACGGGCGCCTGGGACCCAACAGGTTCGTTGGGGCGCTCGGCATCGCCGAGGCCAGCGCGTTCGGAGGAGGCGGGTGCTACCTGCATCGCGGCCCGCGCGGCGGGGAGTGGCTCATTCCGGTCCGGAAGAAGTGGAACGCGTTCTTCGATCGCTGCGTAGAGGACCTGACGGGCAAGCACCCCTGGGGGCAGGTGGCGATCTTCGCGCCGGTCGCGCAGAGCTATTTCAACGACAGAAACGCCTACTCCGGCGCGCAGAACACGCTTGGGGCGCTCCTGGAGCGCAAGATCCTCGCGGACATCATCCTCGAGAACACCTTCAGCGCCGAGCGGCTGGCGCGCTACGAGGCAGTGGTGCTTCCCCACGTGTCCATCCTGTCTGACTCGCAGATGGCTGCACTCCTCGATTTCGCGCGTAATGGCGGCACGCTGATCCTCATCGGCGAGGATATCGCCTCCCGGGACGGCTTCGGCCGCGATCGCGCGGAAACCGAGCGGCAGCCGCTGCTGGATGCGGCGGCGATGCACACGCCCGGGAGCATCCACCCGGCGCTGATCGAGGGCGCACCACTGGCCGACCTGGCGATGGGTGCGCGTGAGGAGGCGCCGCTGGTACGGATGGCAGGCTACGTGGATGACCCGCGGGCGCCGGGCGAATTGCTGCTGCACATGGTGAACTATGACGTGCACCTCGGGATGGATGAGCCGAGGTTGAATGCCGTTGCGGACCTGGGGCTGACGGTCCCGCTGCCTGAAGGTACGGTCGCCACCGGGGCGACCCTCAGGCGCCCGGACGGCGAGGACCTGCGGGTCGCGGTCGCCTGTGAGGGCGGTACGGCGCGGCTCACCGTGCCGGAACTGAACATCTACGGATACCTGCGCATTCCGCTGCAGAGAGGTGACGCACAATGAAGCGCGTGATTGCGACGATGATCCTGTGCGGAGTCGTGGCCGCGGGGGCGGTCGCGCAGGAGGACGTGACCTCCCCGGTGCTGCGGCACACGCACTACTTCGTGCTGGTCGATCCGGGCGAGGCGCCATCGGTGACGCTGGATACTCGCGCGTTCTACCACTACGCGGAGGGCGTGAGCGTCGAGATCACCGATCCGGAGGGCCGCATCGAGTTCGAGGGAATGGCGCCGCTGGGGCAGTCGCTGGAGACCACGATCGAGGACGCCGGCGCGAGCGCGTACATGGTCCGCGCGGAGCCGGGAATGAACGGCGTCGTCTTCAGCGCGAACACCCCGTGGTGCGTCTTCGCGGGTGGCAGGTGGGGCCTCGGGAGCAATGGCGAGGTCCCCCCGATGTACCTGTGGGTGCCGCCTGACTGCGAGCAGTTCACGGTGGCGGGGCTCTCCACGTCCCCCGGCGAGTCGGGCCGCATTACGGTCCACGATCCGTCGGGCGGACAGGTGGCGGTCATGGATGACACGTTCGACGAGCGCGTGGAGACCGCCATCGTGGTCCCGGAGGCGCACCGCGGCGCGGCCTGGACACTCAACTGGGGGCCGCCACAGGAGGCCGAGGGCAGCCTCGACGACATGAATACTTTCGTCGAGGGCGACCTGACGCCGGTGCTGTGGCCGACCGCGGAGTGGGCCGAGCAATACGGACAGACCCTCTGGGAGCGGCATCGGGCGGCGGTGGAGGAGGAGTGACACTATTCTCAAGTTTCCGTGACTGCTATGCGTCAGCGGGATATAGTACGCGCAGGAGGATGAGTGACTCGTGAGGGGCCTGATCGATGTGAAGACACACACCGTTGTTGGGCTGGCGCTCGTGGTCGCACTGACATCCTGCCTCGCGGTCGCGCAGGAAGAGGACGCGAAGCCGTGGGATGACTGGCAGCCGCCAGAGGTGCAGATGCCCGAGCCGAACGCGTGGGATATCTACCTGCTGGCGGCGGAGCTTCAGGAACAGATCCACGAACGGCTGCGCGAGGAGGCAGGGCTCCCTGTGCCGGAGCCAGAGGCCGATGCTCCGCAGCAATTCCCCCCGGGGGTCGATCCCAACCTGCGGACGCAACTCGACATGACCGAGCAGTCGCTGGAACCGGAGACGCTGGAGCGCCTGATCGACGAGTACGCCCCGGTCTTCAGCGCGCTGGAGGCGGCCATCGCGGGGGAGGCACAGATGCCCCCGCTGCGCACCGGCGAGGACATCGAGCAGGCATTCCCTAACTTTGCCGAGATGCGCCAGTTCGCCCGCATGTTCGCGGGCCGCAGCGTCTACCACTTGCAGAATGATCACGCGCTCTCCGCGGCGCTGGACGGCATCGCGGCGATGCGCGTTGGCGCCGACTGCGGCACCGGCCAGTCGATGCTCACAGGCCTCGTGCAGGAGGCGTGCGTGGCAATCGGCGAGGCGCACCTGCGCGAGGCGATCCCGCACCTGACCGCCGGCGAGGCGCGGATCGCGATGAACGCGCTGGAGGACGCGGTGGGGGAGACCGCGGACTTCGCGGATATCATGGAAGGAGAGGCGATCTTCAGCAGGGCCTACTTCGTGAACGTCACAGCGCCGGGGATGGCCGGGCAGGGAGACCTCGAGGCGCTCGCGGAGCAGGGACAGGAGATCCCCGAGGGCGCGGTGACGGCCGAGGGCACGTGGGAGGCGCTGACATCCTTCCATGAGGCGCAACTGGTCGAGGTGCGCAAGCCGTACTGGCAGCGCGAGGCGCTTCCGACGCCCGAGAACCCGCTGGTCGCGAGCATGGCGTCCAGCTTCGAGCGCGCGGGCATGAAGTTCGCGTACGGCGACGCGCGCCTCCGGGTGGCCCTCACCGCGCTCGCGGCACACGCGTACAGAGGCGACACCGGCAGCTATCCCGGCTCGCTGGACCAGCTTGTGCCGGAGTATCTCCCCGAGGTCCCACGCGATCCGTTCGTCGATGCGCCCCTGCAGAGCGTCGCGCATGATCCAGTCTCGCGCGCGCACCCCGGCTCAGATCGTGGGCCGACGGGTGCGGGCGTGCTGACGATCTACTCGGTCGGCTACGATCAGGATGACGACGGTGGAGCGGATGTCGGCAAGAGGATCGAGGAGGACGGGGATATTGCGCTGACGCTGGGCGGCGGATGAGCTACCGTCCCCGGCTCTTGCGTTGCACCGACTTCACGCCTGCGCAGCGCCCACCATCACCATCTTCTTCACCGAAGACCGGTCGTCCCGAGCGGTCACGAAGGCTTCCGCGATATCATCCAGCGCGAAGCGGTGTGAGATGAGCTGTTCGCCCAGATGGGGCATCTCCCGCAGCAGCCGCACGCACTCAGCCGCGTGGGTGCCCGGCGAGGCGTGTGAGGCGCGCAGCGACAGCTTGCGGAAGTGAAAGTCGTCCGCGTCCAACTCGATGACCGCCTCCGGTCCCCACGCGATGCCGATATACGCGATTGTCCCACCGAACGCCACCAGCCCGATGCACTCCGGCAGCGCCGCGGGAGGCGCGGTGCACAGCACGCGGTCGGGAGCGCGCTTCCCGAAGTCATAGTCCGCGAGGGGCTGCTGGTCCACCAGCACGATCTCGTCGGCGCCCAGTGCGTCACCTGCGTCCAGGCGCGCGTGTGAGTGTGATCGGCCCGCCAGCACCACACGCTCAGCCCCGGCACGCTTGCTCAGCGCGACCGCTCCCAGCCCCAGCGGCCCCGGACCGACCACCAGCACGTGATCACCCGGGCTCACCCGGGCTGTCTGCACCAGGTCCAGTGAAACGCCAAGCGGCTCAGCAAGCGCGGCCACGTCCAGTGGCATACCGTCCGGGACCGCGACCGCGCACTCATGCGGTGTCACCAGCATCTCGCCGAAGCCCATCGCGTCCGAGCCCCAGTAGGTGGCCGGCGTGCGACACAACTCCGGTCTTCCGCGACCCCACGGCTCCGGCTGACATATCTCGCACTCCCCGCAGGGGGCCGAGCTATCCAGGGCCACCCGATCCCCGATCGAGAATCGGGGCACGCCCTCGCCGACCTCCCGGACAACTCCCGCGACCTCGTGTCCGAAGACCTGCCACTCATCGGCGAGGCTCTCCGCGATGTCCAGGTCGGTCCCGCACACCGCGCACGCCGCGATCTCCACCAGCAGCTCGCCCGGCCCTGGCTCGCCCACGGGATTCTCCCGCACCTCGAACTGCCACGGTGATCGGACGTACGCCGAACGGTTCTCGTGAGCACTCATCCCACCGGCAACCTCCCGCCATCCACGCGTATGCTCGTTCCGGTCACGTATTCGGCTTCATCGGAGGCCAGGTAAACGGCCGCGCCCGCGATATCCGCTGGCTGCCCGAGGCGCCCGATGGGGTTCGCCTCGGCGAAGGCCTCCCGGTGCTCGGGCACGTCCCAGTGGAACGCGCCCATCTCCGTGTAAATCACGCCCGGCGCGATCGCGTTCACGCGGATTCCGTGCTTGCCCAGGCCCGTGGACATGCTGGCCATCAGCATGCGCACTCCGGACTTGGCCGCGGCGTAGTCAACCTGCGCGCTCTCCGCCGAGATGGTGGCGAGGGACGTCGTGAAGATGATGCTCCCGCCATGGCCCTGTTCAATCATCGTCAGGGCCGCGGCCTGCCCGCAGTTGAAAGAGCCGGTGAGTATCACGTCGATGGTGCGCTGCCACGTCTCGTTGTCCAACTCCAGAAACTCCACGAACGGGCACACGCCGGCGTTGGCCATCATGATCTCCAGCGAGCCCATCTCCTCGACGGTTCGCTCCACCAGCGCATTCACGGCCTCGCGATCCGCGACGTCGCACTCGATCGCCATCGCGCGGCGCCCGGTCTCTTCGGCGATCGTCGCCGCGGATACAGCGGCCGGCTCCGCGCGGATGTCGGCCAGCACTACGTCCGCTCCCTCCGCGGCGAAGCGGTGGGCGATGGCGTAGCCGATCCCACGGGCGGCTCCGGTGACAATCGCGACGCGTCCCTCGAGCGGCTGCGGGTCCATGGGCAGATCACTCCTCGTGCTTGCTGAACTCGTGGCGGCAGAAGTCGCGGTAGACCTCGAGCATGTACTCGTAGTTTTCCAGCGGCATGCCCGGAAAGACTGTGTTCGAGGTGCTGAAGACGTAGCCTCCGCCAGGCGAACCGTGGCGCAGGCAGTAGAGCGCGGACTCGCGGATGGCCTCCCGGGGCCCGTCCTGCAGCAGGCTGCACTGCACGTTGCCCATCAGGGCGAGCTTCCCGTGCGCTCGCCGCTTGACCTCCGCTATGTCCATTCCGGCCATCGGATCGACGGATTGGTAGCAGGCCGCGCCCACGTCGATGTAATCGTCGAGGATCGGCATGATATTCCCGTCCGTGTGGATGAACGGTACGACGCCCTGCGACCGGATATGCGCGACCTGCCGCTTCAGATAGGGGAGTACGAACTCCCGGACCTGCTCGGGCGCGATGAACGGACCTGCGTTGAAAGCGATGTCGTTGACGAGGTGGAGGAACTCCGCCCCGGCGTCGATGAGCCGATCGATGGTTTGCACCGCGGACCTGTGGCGCTGCTTCGCGCCCTCGTGAATGCGCTCGGGGTGCTCGGCGAGGTCTGCGGCGAACTGCATCCAGTCGTCCACGTTCTCGATCGCCCACGTGGTGCGCCCGACGATGCTGCCTATGAGGATGTCGTCCCCGAAGGTGCGTTTCGCGGCCACGACACCGTCGGGGTCGCTCCACGGCCAGAAGACGGCCAGCGCGTCCCAGCGGTAGCGCTCGACGATGCGCTCGTAGATGCGCATACACTGCGCGATCATGCGTTGCTTCTCGGCACCGGTGGCTTCGGGCCAGCGTGTGCGCTCGGGGAATCGCATTCCGAAGGCCTCGTGCTCGAGTTCAAACATGATCTCGAAGTGCGGAGGCCGATCGGGCTCTTCGAACCGCAGTGTTTTGAGCATCCGCTCTTTGCCGGTCATGCGGCCCCTTTTCGCGCCGGGCGGAGGAGGACCTGCAATTTGACTGGGTAGATCACGGATGGAAGAGATGGTTGGCGGTTTGTCCCCCGCAGAAGGCCTCTCGCACTTTCTTCGCGAACCTCCCACCAGTCAGTAATTGCAGCGAGTCGCCCACCCGAGGTGAGAGCACGTGAACGTCATCGTGATCGTGTCGGATACCTGCCGCAGAGACCGCATCGGCGCGTATGGGTGTGACTGGATGAACACGCCGACGCTGGACTACCTTGCCGCTCAGTCGATGGTCTTCGAGCGGGCGTACTGCGCCTCATTCCCCACCGTCCCGCACCGCGTGGACTGCCTGACAGGCCGCTACGGCTTCCCTTTCTACGGCTGGGAGCCGCTGCCCGAAGAGTTCTCCTCGCTGCCCGAGCCGCTGGAGGAGCAGGGCTTCGCCACGCAGCTTGTCTACGACACCCCCGGGATCACCGGCGCCAACTGCGCGCGGGGCTTCCGCGGCGTGCGCGCAAACCTCGGCCAGTCCACCGCCGGGAATGATCTCATTCGCATCGATAACCCGGTCGAGCTTCCCTGTGACGCCGATCGCATCCGCTCCCCGGAGAGCATGCTCGCGCGGCTGCGCGACGCTACCTGGTGGGAGGACGAGGAGGATACATTCGCCGCCCGCACCTGCTCGGACGCCGCGCGGTGGATGGAGCAAAACTGTGGCGCCGATGACTTCCTGCTGTGGGTGGATACCTTCGACCCGCACGAGCCGTGGCTGTCACCGCTGTGGTACGCGCGCATGTACTATCCCGATTACGAGGGGCAGGACTTCATCCAGGCGCCCTACGACTATCTCGACGATAACTTCACCGAAGAAGAGATCGACTGGATGAACGCCCGCTACTGCGGCGAGTTGACGATGATGGACCGATGGGTGGGGGAGATCGTCGATCGCTTCTTCGAACTGGGCTTCGCGGAGGACACCGCGCTGATCTTCACCTCCGACCACGGCTTCTACCTCGGCGAGCACAACCGCGCGGGCAAGCACACGCTGGAGTGCGAGCCGTGGCCTCTGTACGAGGAGGACGCGGGCGTGCCGATGATCGTGTACGTGCCGGGCGGGGAGCCGGGCCGCTCCGACGCGCTTGTGCAGGCGCCGGACCTGCGCGCGACGATCATGGACCTGATGGACGCGGATGATCCCGGCGACGTACACGGTCGCTCGTTTTTGCCCGTGGCGGCGGGCGAAGCCGAGATGCATCGCCCCTTCGCATTCTCGTCGGGCTACCTGGACGAGACCCGCGATCCGCTGGTGACGCGCATTGCCGTGCGCGCGGAGGATGGCTGGTCGCTGCACTTCCACCCGGATTACGAGCCGGAGGTCTACTACATCCCCGATGACCCGGGCGAGACCGAGAACATCTTCGAGGGCAACGAGGACCAGGCCGAGCGTCTGCACGCGGCCTTCATCGAGTTCCTGCGCGAAGTCCAGGCACCCGAGGGTACGATCGAGCGGCTGGGGTCGTACGAGAAACAGCAGTAGGGCTGAGGGACCAGTGAAAAGTGAAGAGTGAAAAGGGGACGGCGGCAGGCAGGAACTCATATTCAAGCAATTGGCTGCTGGTCAAAGTGATCCGAATCTGAGTTGACACTGAATGAGCGGGTTGCGTCGTCAGGAGGGGCGGCCCTCACGCCTCGCCGTGTGAGGCGTGAGGGTGAGGGGCTTCCGCTG
>CAZAHB010000129.1:0-15740 GCA_964484945.1 uncultured Armatimonadia bacterium
CTCGATGGATCCGTCATTGACCGCGGGCGAGGTGAAGAAGCTCATCACCGAGGCGGCGGAGGCCCGCGGCAACGCTCTCGATGGCGGGAATTTCTTCATTATTGACGCGTGGGAGACTATCCGTCGCGCTCAGGACGCTCGCGCCACCGATACCATTCTCGTGATGGACGTCTCCGACAGTATGGGAGAAGACGGCAAGCTAGAATCGGCCAGAAGCGCAGCTATGCGCATCGTTGACTGTGTTGCCAATCTCAACTCGGCCGGGCTGCACCACAGATTCGGCCTGATTGCCTTCAACGAGCGAATCGTCGTAGCCAAGCCTCCAAAACTGCAGCTTGGCTCCATTCGAAACAGCGTTCAAAGCCTTCAGGAGAACGCTTTGACAGACCTTGCCTCAGCAATCGAAGCGGGCTATGGATTACTCGCTGCCTCGAACGCCGGTTCACAGAGCATCATCTTCATGACTGATGGTAAACACACCGTGTCAAGTCCCAGTGAAAGTGCGGCATTGAATGCGGCGCGCTACCATGGAACAGCAATCCCCATTCATACGGTAGCATTCGGAACGGACGCCGACAGGAGCCTGCTCACCGAGATTTCTCAGGCCACTGGCGGTACGGCCGTTAGCGCCGGAGATGTCTTCCAGCTTGTCGAAGCGTATACCCAGAGTATCCATCGATCGACCGGGAGCCTGCTGGCGGACAAATCAGGGATTATCGATCCCGGTGAGACTGTCCAACTGTCTTCAATGATGCTTCAGTCTGAGAATGCGCGGGTAAGCGCGTTTTCGGGTGGACAATCGAGCCCTACAGCTACGCTCTCTTCAGTTTCTCGCTCAGAAACCGCAGTATCAGGATCAACTCTTGCGACCACCCTCGACTGGGAGCAGGGCGAATGCGCACTGAAGATCACGGATCCCGCTGGCCGGGCTGTAGACGAAAGCTATCCGGACGCTTCCGTAGTCCGAACCGATGAGAGTGACATGATCGTAGTGCGGGATGTCCAGCCCGGGAACTGGCGATTTGACGCAGTTGCTTCAGATACCCCACCTGATGGCACACGATATTCCTTTGCAGTCTCTTCGAACAACCTCCACGCGGTCGAGCCTGCGTCAGTCGGGGGAGGCGTTGGGGTTCCGACAGCTACGCGACAGAGCAGCGACGAACTCCTGTTGGGGATTGCGGCAATAGTTTGGGGGCTTATCGCTGTGCTGGCTACGATGATCGTTGTTGTGCGGCGCTCCCGTAAAGCACTGGGGCCCTTCCTACTCACGATCAATGACGGCACGGAGGCAAAATCCTACCGCCTGTCCGATACCACTGGTAGTGTAGTCATAGGACGGTCAGATGAGGCAGACATCCGTATTGATAACCCAAGGGTCTCCGGGCTGCACGTCGCGGTACAATACGATCATTCAGAAAAGACCGTCACAATTCGGGACCTCGGGAGCACGAATGGTACTTTTGTCAGGGGAACAGGAGAAGGCGACCGTGGCTCATGGACGCGTGTTACAAGTCAAAGCATTGGCATCGACCGTGTGTTCTTAGTGGGTTCCGAGGTGCGTGCCAAGGTGTCACGCCAGTAGTGGTCGTAGGTAGAAACACCACATGAGAGGCACAAAGTCGCGAACCGGTGCAGATTGCTTTGTCCCAACGTTGACCCGTTGCGCTAAGGCCCACCGGTTCCGCTTTGTCACCGTGGCGAATGCCGCGCAGAGTCGTATCCGAAGGCGGACAGACCAAGTTCCCCGCTCCTGGCATGGGAGCCTCCGGCGTTTCACCGCCGCGCATCCCATATAACTGGCGCCGTCCAGCGATTCTCGAGCGTCGCCTCGCAGGTGCTGGTTAGCAGGTTCTTACCGGCGCAGCACATCCTCCGCCTCACGTCTCATCTGTTCGAGGTCAAAGTCTCTCGGGACGCCAGTGGCACCAAGCTTCCCACGGGTGATATCCGTCACGATCTCCCCAAGTATTTCGTCGGGGGCTTCCCCGCTTATGATCATCTGCCACAGCGCTTTGCGAAGACCGTGCTCCAACTGATTCAGCAGTGCATCCGGTGAGAGCGGGTTATGTCGCGGCTTTCCTACCTGAAGCCCGTACTGCAACAGTACCGATTCCTCGTGATGATCCGGCGGTGTGACTGCCACGGAAAAGACATAGGGCCCCAACGCGGCTGCCTCACTCAGATTCGCCGCCAGATACTGCCTGCTCATGTGGCTGCCAATCTCTGAAAGATCAATCTGTCTCGCGAACTTCTCAGGACCCATGACCGCCGCAGCGAGACTGAAGTCCGCAGGTCTGAAATCCGTCTCGCCCGGCTCGATAACGACTGTAGCACGGCGGGCGGCACTGGCACCTTCCTGACCGGCAGGCATCTCCGGCAACAGGTCCGTCACGTTGACCTGGAAGGGTAAGTCACAGGCCACGCTCACATTGACCATCTGCGTCTCATCGCCACCGGGCAGTTCTTTGCCGGCAAGTTCGACCTCCCACTCGCCTGCCTCCGGATCAGAGAACTCGCCTGCCAGAGAGCATGGGCTGCGGTCAAGCGTCGCTGCGAGGTCGTCCAACCCGAGGGTCTCACCGCTCGGGTTCCTGAGCTTGACTCCGAGTTCACACGCGGCGGCAGGCCAGTCGCCACCCGCCCAGTCGACGGAGACACGGGCTGCCGAAGCAGAGCCAGGTACCGTGAACGGGAAGCTTATCCTGTTGCCGCGTTGCATGAGTTGGCTGTACGCAGCCGTGACGGAATACCCGCGTGCCATCACGCCGAGACGATCGTAGGTAGCGAGCACTGTGCCGGTGTCAGCGGGCATCGCGGCCCCCCCGCTGAGCATGGCAACGTCGGCCAGAAGCTGTCGGTCAGCATCGCTGCCGTAAGCAACTGTGTCGATGGGGTATGCCGAATCGCGCGCGAGGTCGACTACATTTGCGTCCGAGTGACCGGTGTTGTTGCAGCCATCGGACATCAGCAGGCAACGCGACGTGGCTTCTGTGGCAGCCCCTCGGAGCATGTTGAGGCCAAACCTGATCCCGTCCCACATGTTGGTGGCGTCACCGGCTTCAAGCGAATCGATGGCGGCCATAAGTTCGGCTTCACGACGGCTCGTGCTCAGTTCCGTCAGTTCGTGGCCGACCTGGCCACTTCGCGAAAACCAGTTGAGACCTGCCGAAGAGCCCTGGGGCAGTCTGCGCACAAGCGTCTGCGCGGCCTCCTGAGCCCTGGCCAGCTTTCCCTCCCACCCCATGCTGCCGGACCGGTCCATGACGAAAGCGATCCTCAGCGGAGTCGGCTGGTCGGGCTCAGGAGAATGCTCAATATCCACCCAAATCGGCGCGGTAAGTGCCATCTCGTCGTCACGCTCTACCCGAACATAACAGCAGATCGTTTCCTCGTCTACTGGGGCCAACCCCTCGAACAACAGAGGCGACCGGCGGGACATCTGGAAGTGCCTACATCCCTTCTGGCACACTTGTACAAGCTCCACGTCGAGATCTTCTGTCCCGAGTGTTGGGCTGTTCGCCACCAACTCAAATCGCAGCGAACCAGCGGGAACACCTGTCAACTCGCTCCCCATCGGCACAGTTCCATCGTCACGTATGAGGTACAGACCAAGTGATAGGTCTCCCATCTCGGTTGCGTAGACGCGTCTCTTCTGCAACGCACGCCAAACTGCTTCGGAACTGAGTCGTTCAGCCCAAATGCCCGTATAGCTGCGCCGCATCGGCGATAGATCTGCAGTGGAGTTGTCCATACCCGAAGACGGAGCGACATGCCATCCCTTGCGCAACGCTTCGCGGAAGAGGAGTTCGCCCCGCCTGATCTCACAGTTCACGACATCATTGAAACGACCAATACTTGCCACCTCTAAGTCGAGGGCGTCTGTTGCCTTGGTCGAGACCTCGAGCAGGACCATGCATTCTCGAAGGTCCTCTCTGAACCTGAAATCAGCGAAGTGACCAGGATAGGTGTCAACATTAAGATCCGATAGACTTGGGCGCATTGCCCCCACATGGTTGAATTGTGCTATCGGGGCGTATTGGCCACTTTCTTCGCCCAAGTCAGCAAGCGCCTGATAGAAGTCGTCCAGTGACGGACATAGCTCTGCGCCAATTCCATCGAAACGGTCTGCGCCGTGCTTCTCACTCCTTGCATACAGGACTATGGTCTCGTCCGTATTCACGGACGTACCCGGATCGATTCGCCCAGGGAAGAACACGTTTATGTGCCCAACATCACCCCCCGGCGTCCATTCGAACCCGGCGAGCCCCAGAATGAACTCGTTCCGGCCACCATCGCACGGCACAGTCTGCACACCAGTATTCCCAAGTATTGTGCCGTACGGGAAGTCTTTCCATTTGCGAAGCCCCCACTCCCATGGATCCAGCTGGAAAGCGTGGTCCGAGAAGCCCACGATGTCCAGACCAACTGCTCGCGCGTCTCGGAGCGTCTCATCAGGAGGACGGCCAAGATGATGATCCCAATTCCAGCTCAGTCTGAAGTTGTTGGCTACCTTGTTGGCGCTCCATCGGGTGTGGGTGTGCAGATTGGCTTTGTAAAGCGAATAGGTTTGCCCGTCGACTGTCCATCTAGCGCGTTCACCATCGGCCACACCGTTCAACGGGCAGAGCGCGGCGATGCCGACGACGAGTGCAGCATGGTGCAGGCGGAAGCGCCACATGGCTTTCCCTCCGTTGACGCCACTTCCCTATCTCCGACTGGGTCACATCAACTTCCAGATCAGTTCACCGACGATGGCGTCTTCGAGTTGCTGTACGGCGTGTTTACGGCCGTTGCCAGCAGCGTCATATGTGTCGCTCTCGATGCTCGAGGAGAAACCACTAGCCGTGGCCTTGAGCGCCTCCAGGGCGAGTGAGGCCTGCACACACCGCTGAGCTTCAGCCTGCCCCTCACTGAGTTCGACCCTGAGTACGCCATCGCAACCCAGGCTGGAGGCCACCTCGGTGCAGTCCGCCTCGGAGTAGAGCGACATGTCCAAAGCCCGCACGTCCGCAAGACCCGTCTGCGAAAGCTTCTTCGCGATGGCCTGCGCGTTCTTCGACGTGACAGCGTCCGCCAGGCCGGAGTCACCGGGCACGACCAGCAAGGCCAGAGTGGGCCTGTCTGATCTCGGACGCCGGTCTCCGTGCTTCAGGTATAGCTGGACGAGGTTGCTGCGCGCGCGCCAGATGCGGTGTCGGGGAGAGGGATGGCTGTTGATCCAGGTGAGCACACTCGGCACATTCCCGTGCTCTTCCTTGATCCGCTCATGCAGTTGCACCATGCCAAGCGGATCGTAGCCCGCCAGGAAGGCGTACTTCTGTCCGAGGCGATCTGCTTCATCTTCATCCTCACGACTGAACTTGCACTGCAGCACGGTTGCAGCGATTGCCTCGATGTCAGAAATGTCTTCGCCGCTGATAGCACGGAGCACAAGCGCCACACCGTAGCTCTCCAGAAGCTGGTTCACACTGTGCCGACGGACCACATGCGCCACTTCATGTCCTACCACGGCCGCCAGTTCGTCTTCGCCGCATGTCTCCGCCATTCCCTTGTTAATGAACACAAAGCCGCCGGGACAGGCGCAGGCGTTGAGCGTGTCATCATCAAGTACCTTGAATTCGAATTCGTAGTCCGTGCACCCCGAGGCATCCACGATAGCATGCCCGACGCCGTTGACTTCGGTGGCAAGTTCCTGGTTGCGACACAGACCCTTCTCCGCCTCAAGGTGTTCGGCCGTCTGCCGACCAAGCTCGATCTCTTCCTTCTTGCTCACGAGCATCTCGTCCATCCCGCAGCCCGTGACCAGCAGCGTCACCGACGCAAGGACCATCGCGAGTAGCTCTACTCTCTTCGTCTTTCTCGGTAGCATCAGTCACGTTCCCCTCCCTGTGATCCGGCGACCGGCATGTCTGAAACTCACTGCAATATAGCTACTGCGCTTCCCACAGACTCCACTGACGCGTATGGTCGGCCAACTGCCCATCGGGCGGAAGCGGGGCCCGTCGTGACCTCACAGTCAGCACATCGAACACATTAGTTCAGCTATCATGAGTGGCACGCAACGACGGTGCAATCTGGGCACTTGACCGGGGGTGTCCCCCCTCTTTGGGTCGGAAGCTGGACGGGCTTGAACAGCCCGGGTAATCACGTGCTCGCCGAATCGGTCAACCGGGCAATGATACTACCGTGTGACATCACGGGTCTTGCCGTACCCGGCAACCGTCGGTGTTGTTGTTCTCACGCACTCGGTGGTTCTGGCATTCTCACGTGTCGAAACTTAGGTAGCATGCCGATCAAATCCAGGTACCCACTACCATCGCGCCTTGAGGTGTCAAAACGCAAAGTTTTTGGCCTATTCGATAGGAAGACATCATATACCTTTATGCAAATGACACCCAGGGAAATCGCTTTTTTCGCCAAGGCAGATCGTGAAAAGGGGAATGCAAACCTTTACCCCGGATAATTCATAAAGCCTCGGCTGGCCAGTCTTTGAGGTGTAGATTGTCGGTGTGGTGACGTCGGTGGGTGGAGGTGGATGGTTGGTGGGCTCGATCAGCGGGGAATCGGGGTCCACAGGGGCATTTTGCCGGTGTTGAAGGGCTGATCTTCAGCGCCCACGCGTTCAGCACCGTAGGCCGGGGGGGGTCGGCCGTGTAGGAGTGCGATCTGAGGCCACTTTGCGAGGGGCAGTTTCAGCCGGGAGGCGGTTGGGCGCAGATATCGGCCATGGCCTGCTGCAGCAGGGGGCGGTTGGGCCAGCTGGAGGAGAGGTGGATGACGAAGCGACGGGTGCTCTCGGTGATCAACGCGCCCACCTTGAACAGCCGCTCGCGGAGCGTACCCGCGGTGGCCCTGCGCAGCGACGGATTGCGCAAGCGTCGCCGAAACAGCACCAGCAGCTGGTAGGCGAGCGCGGCCAGCAGCAGCCGAAAGGCGTTGGCCTCGAAGCGGGGGCATGACAATCGGTCGGCTTTCAGGTCAAGTTTGAGTTCCTTAATCATATTCTCGTGGTCGCCGCGTGCCTCGTAGAAGCCAAACAGTCGCGCCGCGTCACCGGGGCGGTTGGTGACCACGAAGCGGCGGTTGGTGCCCTCCGCACCGGATTCGACCTTGACCAGC
Organism: uncultured Armatimonadia bacterium; assembly: GCA_964484945.1. Taxonomy (GTDB): domain Bacteria; phylum Armatimonadota; class Zipacnadia; order Zipacnadales; family UBA5352; genus UBA5352. Next base: position 7,123 of record CAZAHB010000129.1, read on the forward strand.
AGGCGCAGCTGCCGGTCCCAGGTGCGGGCCTGGTGAGGCCAGTGGTCGTAGAGCGTGACCTTGCTGCCGGTGGCCTCGTATCGCGCCTTCGCCAAAGCGAGCAGATCGTCGCTGCGGCGCTTGTAGGTGCGGTTGCCCTTATCGGCGATGGTGAAGTCGATGCCCTGGCTCTCGCAGTACTCGTAAAGCTCGGGGCCGGCGAAGCCGCTGTCGGCTCTGAGATAGATGGGCGTGTAAGGGAAGGCCTCTTTGAGGCGGGCGATGATCGGTCGCAGCGCGATCAACGCGCTCTCTGCCGAGTGGGCGTTGCCGGGCCTGAGGAATGCGCCCAGGATGCAGCCCGTCATGCCCTCGTGGATGACCAGCGGGTGGTACATCCGCTGGCCGTGGAAGCCGTTGAAGAGTGCCATTTGCTGCTCGCCGTGGGCGGGGTCGTCGGTCGAATCAAGCTCGATGACCAGCATCGGTGGGCGCTGGATATTGGCGATGAAAGTCTCGACCAGCAGCTCGTTGAGGGCACCGTTCTCGGTGGCGGAGACGGAGTTTTCGAAGCGTGACAGCGTCGGCTGAGAGGCCAGCGCGTCGCCGAGGTCGCGCGGGTTCTTTGCGGGCGGCGCGACCGAAGTGATCGGCGAACTCTGTTCCTTTGCGTTCGATTACATCACACGCCAGAAGGTCGGCGGGACCAATATGACGTTCTTCGTTGTCGAGCAACTCCCCGTCATTCTGGCATCGCGGTATGAGGAGGGTTCTTACGCGGAGCGGCTGGCGAATGTGATCGCGGGGCGAGTGCTGGAGCTTGTGTATACGGCGTGGGACATCCGGGCGTTTGCGCGGGACCTGGGGGGCCCAGCCGTTCGTGTGGGACGAGGAGCGCCGCGCGCAGGAATGCGGGCGCAAGGACCGCGCGGCGCATGGCACCTACCGCACCCGCGACCTGATACTCGGCTACTACGATGCGTATGCGAGCGGGGAGCGTGGGGCGCTGGAGGCGTGGCTCGGGCCGGAGGAGAAGCGGACGGCAAGACGGCATAGGGCGCAGGCCCGGGGAGACGAGGCGTAGCGCAGAGAGAAAGGGCGCGGGATCTCTCCCGCGCCTCTCTCATACTTGTGCCTGTACGGGCTACTCCTGCGCCGCCGTCGGGCCTCGCGCGGCGTCCGCTCCCAGGCTCACCAGCCTGAAGAACGTCAGTGCCCAGAGCGCGGCGAGGCCCACGATCGCATAGATCACCCGCTGCGCGGTGTCGCCAAAGACGGCCTCGACAACATTGAAGTCGAAGAAGCCAACAAGGCCCCAGTTGAGCCCACCGATGATGACCAGAAGCAGCACGATCATGTTCAGTCTTTTCATGTCACTGCCCACCTCCACGGCTTTCCATGACGCTGATTACGCGCGTCCGTCTCAGTATACGATATCAGCCGACGTACGGCCTGCAATGCATCTGCAGAGTGGGAGTGGCATCGCGGCAGCCATCAGATCCGCGCCCCGATCCCCGGCTGCTACGACCGTATGCGATGGGCGAGCCGGCCGCGCTGAAGGCCTGGCCGGGCCCGGAGCGGAAACGGAAAGCAGTGAGAGGAGTCTGATACAATACAGACGCAAATGGGCATCCTATCATGAGTGACTACCGACATCGTTTGCCCAGTAGTTGGCCGAGGCAGTGAATGATGACTTTTGAGCAATTAGTCGTCTTTGTGGTTTTGGGGCTGACACTCGCGCTGTTTGTCTGGGGGCGGTGGCGCTATGACGTCGTTGCGATGATGGCGCTGCTGGTTGTGGCGCTGGGGGGCCTGGTCCCTGTGCGTGATGTCTTCAGCGGCTTTGGGCACCCCGCCGTGATCACGGTCGCGGCGGTGCTGGTGCTCAGCCGGGGGTTGGTGAACGCCGGGGTCGTGGACGCCATCGCGGGCATCATCTGGCAGGTGGACGGCAACACTGCCGTTCAGGTGACTATGCTGACCGGGCTGGTGGCGCTGCTGTCGGGGTTCATGAACAACATCGGCGCCCTGGCGCTGCTGATGCCGGTGGCGATCATGATCGCGCGGCGTCACAGCAGTTCCCCGTCGCTATTGTTGATGCCACTGGCATTCGGCTCGCTGCTCGGCGGCATGCTGACGTTGATAGGGACGCCCCCGAACATCATCATTGCGACCTACCGCGAGCAGGCCGGGATGGAGGCCTTCCGCATGTTCGACTTCATGCCGGTCGGACTCGGCGTGACAGTTGTCGGTGTCGCTTTCATCAGCCTGATCGGCTGGAGGCTGGCTCCGAGGCGGGTGAAAGGCACTTCAGCGGAGGAATTCTTCGATATCCACGACTACGTCACTGAAGTCCGGATGCACGACGGCTCCGATTACGCCGGCAGGGCGCTCGGCGATCTGATGGTTGATGTAGAGGAGGAGGAAGCCGACGTCCTCGTGCTCGCCCTGTCAGGGTATGAGGATTCAGAATTGATGCCCCCAATGATGACGACCCTCGACGCCGGCGACGTACTGCTTGTCGAGGCAGATCCGGAGAGTCTGATGACTCTGCTTGAGGTCGCGGACGCGGAGTTGGTGACCGGACGTGAGAGAGACATTGACAGACCCCGGCCGCGCGTGGAGAGCCTCAATCTCCGCGAGGTGATTGTCACAGAGAAATCGCCACTGATAGGGAGCACGTTCAGGGCGATGGACGTGCGCAGGCGCTACGGCGTGAACGTTGTTGCTCTCGCGCGTCGGGAAGGGGAAGTGCGAAAGCCAATCGGGGAGGTCCGCTTCGAGCTTGGCGACATACTGCTGGTCCAGGGGTCGCAGGATGCGATCCGTCGGGCATCTTCGGAACTGCAATGCCTGCCGCTGGCAGATCGAGGCCTGCAACTGCGCAGGCCCCAGAACATGCCGCTGACGCTCAGCATCTTTGGCGGGGGGATGGCACTCGCCGCGCTCGGGATAGTGCCGGCGGAGATTGCGCTCAGTGCGGCCGCCGTGGTGATGGTACTCACGGGCGTCCTTTCTCCGGCCGAGGCCTACGACAGCATCGATTTCTCCATCATCGTGCTGCTGGCGGCCATGATTCCTCTGGGGGCGGCGCTGGAGACCACCGGCGGGGCGGAGTTGATCGCCGGTGGATTGTTCGGGGTGGCGGGCACTGCTCCACTGACGGTGTCGCTGATAATCCTGATGATGGGCACGATGCTGCTGTCGAATGTGGTCAATAATGCGGCCGCCGCGATTCTCGTGGCGCCAATCGCGATCGATCTTGCGCATGCCATCGGCGTTTCGGCGGACCCGTTCCTGATGGCGGTCGCAGTTGCCGCCTCAGCGGCCTTTCTGACCCCGATTGGGCATCAGTCATGCACTCTTGTGATGGCGCCTGGCGGCTACAAGTTCGGGGACTACTGGCGGATGGGGCTTCCACTGTCACTACTTGTGATAGCCACGGCCATCCCGCTGATCATGTGGACGTGGGCGCCGATGCCTGGATAAGAGGCGAGGCCAGCTTGCCCGAAGCAGAGGGGGAGGGGGGAGGGGCAACGGTATACCGAACAGAAGTCTGAAGATGAGGCCTGAGAGGAGTGACTCGTGACGTTGGCAGGCAAGGGGCCTGGTGCGTCACCGACCGCGATTCATTCCGGCAAACATAGTGGAACAGTTCTATCGCTATCTACTCAACTGCTTTCCGATCGCCAATAGGCGCGGTAGCCGCCGCTGAGGGGGGTGAGGCCGAGGTCGCCGCTCAGGTTCGAGAGCAGGCGCATCCCCGCATCAGTTTTCACCGCCACGCCGATGTGCTGGCTGTTACGGCTGCCGTACGTGAAGGGCCAGACCACGATATCCCCAGGCTGAGCGGGCGTGCCTGCCGGGCGCTGATTGTATCCTCGGGAGGGCAGTGCGGTCCAATCATGGGCATCGCCCAGACCCCACCCAAGGGCCTCGCGCATTGTCCGCGCGCAGTAGTCCGGCACGGAGGACACCTCGCCGCGTGCCATCCGACGAATGGCCCCCGCAGTCTCGGCCTTCGCGGGAAAGATCAGGCTGGTACCAAGGTGCGGGAAGTACTCTTCTGTCAATCCGCCCGGCACAGTCATTGAAGAACGGGAGAGTCGCCGAATACGTGGTGTCAGTTGATCCCGCGACGGTACGCGGGTCCAGCGGACGAGATTACTCTCAGCCCGCGCCAGTGGATCAAAAGCCTGCGATGCGGTCGCTGACCCACCGGCAGGTCCGCGTCGATCGGCAATGTCTCGTTCCACCTCTGAAGCGACGCGCGAAACGACGTCCTTCGGATCTGTGACGACATCGGCCCACGTGGCCGCTGTGATCAGTACTGCAATAAGTGCGAGCAGTATGCTGCGCATCGGATCACCTCAAGAAAAGATTGCAGGGCCCGGTCGATACGGGGCTCCGACCGGGCCCGTGTGGCTCTGTCATTGTGCGTCGTCTGGCGAGCGTGCTTCGAGGAACATTCCGCACTCGGGGCACTTGCCGGGGTCTTCCTCGACAACGTTCTCATGCATCGGACAGTAGTACTCCACGTCCTCGTCGGTATCCGCGACCAGGAACATGCCACACTCGGGGCACTTGCCCGGTCGCTCCTGATTTACCTCCGGATGCATCGGGCACGTGTAGGTATACTGGCCTTCGACATCATGCGCCGCGGCCGTCGGAGCGGTCGCGTCCACGGGGGCCTCGGTGGTCGCGGGCGGGGGCGTCTCTGCATCATTCGTACATCCGGCGATCCACACCGCGGCGGTCAGCAACGCGACAACGGCGATACTCGGCACTATCCATCGTCTCATGTTACGTCTCTCCTTTCGGATATGTTCACATCTACAACGATATCTTTAGCGGTTGTGTGAAGGACGCTCAACAGCACACCATCGCGCTCGAAGCCTGCGCGCTGCGTCCAGTAATGTAGCCGTCTCCGGCGACGGACCAGTGGTTGCCGTCCGTGTACTCACAGTCCGCGCCGGGGCATGCCTCGGCGCAGCACGCCGGTGGCATGTCGGGCGCCGCCTGCGTCTCGCCCCACCGCAGGACATATCCGTCCTCCACTGCGATCCATGGAGTGTCGGCCTGCGTCTCGGTCCGGGTCGGGGGCGGTTCGGCCTCGTCTACTGCTGCCACCGGCACATAGCCATCACCGATGACCGTCCATCCGTCTGCACTGGCCATCAGCGCCGTTCCGGTCAGAAGCGTCAGCAGTACGGTCGTGGTCAATATCCATCTCGACATGATGCGTCCTCCTTTCACGTCAGTGCGCCTCCTCTTCTGTGTCTGCGTCGCTGTCATCCGCGGCGTCTTCGGCGGGCGCGCCGGTCGGCGCGTTACCCTCCGCGGTCTCTTCCTGCAGTTCGGGCAGGTAGCGCTGCCGCCAGATGCTGTAAATCGCCGGGATGATCTCCAGCGTCAATATGGTGGAGGTGAAGAGCCCGCCAACCATCGGCGCGGCGATACGCCTGGCCACATCGGCGCCGGTGCCGTGCGCGAACATCAGCGGCATCAGCCCCAGCAGCGTGGTCAGCACCGCCATCAGCTTCGGGCGCACACGCTGCACGGCGCCCTCTGTGATGGCGTCGAAAAGGTCATCGAGGGTATTCATACGTCCCTCATCGCGATACCGTTCAAACGCCTCGTCCAGGTAGACGATCATCATCACGCCCGTCTCTGCGGCTACTCCGGCGAGGGCGATGATGCCGATCCAGACGGCGATCGACATGTTGTAGCCGAGCAGGTAGATCGCCCAGATGCTGCCGGTGACCGCGAAGGGCACCGAGAGCAATACGATGAACGTCGGCGCAGCCTGCTGGAAGTTGAAGTAGAGCAGCAGGACGATCAGCACTAACGTCACGGGCACGACTACGACGAGCTTGTTGCGCACGCGCTCCATGAACTCGTACTGTCCGGCCCACTTGAGGTAGTAGCCCGCGGGGAGATCGACGTTCTTACGAACGGCCTTCTTGGCCTGCTGGACATAGCCGCCCAGATCCGAGGCCGTGGTGTCCACGTAGACCCAACCGGTCAGGCTTCCGTCCTCGTCCTTGATCACGGGCGGGCCGGACGTGATCTCGATATCCGCAAGCTGCCCGAGCGGAATCTGGGCGCCGGTTGGGGTCGGTACCAGGACCGCCGAGAGTTCATGGACGCTGTCGCGCAACTCGCGACCGTAGCGCACATTGATGGAGTAGCGCTCCGGCCCCTCGATCGTCGAGTCCACGTTCATGCCGCCGATCGCGCTCATGATCACGCGGTTGATGTCCTCCGCGTTGAGTCCGTAGCGCGCGGCCTGCCGCCGCCTGGGCGTGAAGTCGACGAAGTAGCCGCCAGTCACGCGCTCGGAGTAGACGCTTCGTGTCTGAGGCACTTCGCGCATCGCAGCCTCAATCTCGCGGCCGATCTCCTGAATCACGTCCAGATCGCGACCGTAGACCTTGATCCCGACCGGTGTCTTGATCCCGGTGGTGAGCATGTCGATGCGCGTCTTGATCGGCATCGTCCACGAGTTCGTCCACCCCGGGATCTGCATGGCCTCATCAAGCTCATCGACAAGTTCATCCCACGTCATACGCCGCTCTTCGGGCCAGACCCGGCGGAAGGGGGGCTTCATCCACCCGGGCATCCAGCCCGAGTACCACCGATCCACCGAAACCTTCCGCCACTCGTGCGGATCCTTGAGCAGGATCGTGGTCTCGACCATGCTCAGCGGCGCGGGGTCGGTGGAAGTCTCGGCGCGGCCGACCTTGCCGAAGACGGTCTCCACCTCCGGGAACCCGGCGATAACCTCGTCCTGCACCTGCAGGATGCGCCCGGCCTCGGTGATGGAGATCCCCGGCAGGATCGTGGGCATGTAGAGCATATCGCCCTCGTTCAGTGGCGGCATGAACTCCGAGCCCACGTTCATGTAAACCGGGATCGCCGACAGCACGAGGATGACCGCCATGCCGATCGACAGCACTCGCCGCCGCATGAGCGCCGAGGGCCACGGGTCGGAGGCCGCCTGCAGGCGGCGGCTGATGGGGTGCTCGCTCTCGTGCCAGATTTTGCCGCTGCGCAGGAGGATCATCATCAGCGCCGGCGCCAGCGTTACCGACAGCAGCGCCGCGAAGAACATGCTGAAAGTCTTCGTGTAGGCCAGCGGCTTGAACAGCCGCCCCTCCTGCGCCTCGAGGGTGAAGACCGGCAGGAACGAGACGGTGATGACCATCAGCGAGAAGAAGATCGGCTTGCCCACTTCCTTCGCCGAGGCGATGATCACCGGCCCGCGCGGAGCGTCGTCGGGCAGGTCCTCCAGGCGTTTGTGCGCGTTCTCGATCAGCACGCACGCGGCATCCACCATTGCCCCGATCGCGATGGCGATTCCGCCCAGCGACATGATGTTCGAGGTCAGCCCCATGAAGCGCATGGGGATGAAGGACATGACCACCGCGATCGGCAGTATCAGTACCGCGATCAGGGCGCTGCGGAAATGCAGCAGGAAGACGAAGATGATCAGCGAGACGATGATGCTTTCCTCGATGAGCGTCCGCTTGAGCGTCCCGATCGAGCGCTGGATCAGGTCCGAGCGGTCGTAGGTGGTGACAAGCTCAACACCCTCGGGGAAGCCCGGTTCGACTTCCTCAATTCTCCTCTTGACGCGCTCGATCACGTTCAGCACGTTCTCGCCGAAGCGCACCACCACGATGCCGCCGACAACCTCGCCCTCACCGTTCAGATCGGCAATCCCTCGGCGCATGTCCGGGCCGATCTGCACCTCGGCCACGTCCCTGAGCAACAGCGGCGTCCCGTCTGGTGCGAACCCGAGCGAGACGTTCTCGAGGTCCTCGGGGCTCTCGATGTACGCCCGACCGCGGATGAAGTACTCGCGGCCGGTCATCTCCAGCGTGCGACCACCGACCTCATCATTGCTGTTGCGAATCGCGTTGCGGATCTTACCCACGGGGATGTTGTACGCAAGCAGCTTCTCGGGGTCGAGAGTGACCTGGTATTGCTTCTTGAAGCCGCCCACGGTCGCGACTTCGGCCACTCCATCCACCGACGACAGCCAGTAGCGCAGGTACCAGTTCTGGAAGGCGGTCATCTCCTCCAGATCGTTCTGTCCGCTCCTGTCCACGAGCGCGTACTGAAAGCCCCATCCTACTCCGGTCGCGTCCGGACCAAGCTGCGGTGTCACCCCTTCCGGCAACTCGCCCGTCAGGCCGGAGAGATACTCCAGCACGCGGCTGCGCGCCCAGTAGATATCGGTGCCCTCCTCGAAGAGCACGTAGACGAAGGAGAGCCCGAGGAACGAGTATCCGCGGACTGCCGTTGACTGCGGGGCTGAGAGCATCCGCGAGACGATCGGGTAGGTCACCTGGTCCTCGACAAGATTGGGGCTGCGCCCGGGCCACTCGGTGAATATGATTACCTGCGGGTCAGACAGGTCCGGAATGGCATCCAGTGGCACCGTGCGGGTGGCCCAGATGCCCGCGCCTGCCGCGAACGCAACCAGGATGATCACCAGGAACCGATTCTTCGCGCAGTACTCGATCAGTCGCTCAATCATTGCTGCTGCCCCTCGTCCGTAGCTTCACCGCCTGCGGATTCAGCCTCCGATGTGTGACGGGAGACTGACGATCGCAGTCTGCTCTCCGAATCAA
>CAZAHB010000130.1:0-15628 GCA_964484945.1 uncultured Armatimonadia bacterium
CGCGCAAAGCGCGACAAGGCGTTTCTCCGTTATCCTTAATGTTTGATACGGACCCCCACGGCAAAGGGAATTGCTCGGGGCGGTCGAACGTTGAACACAGGTGAGTGCCATCCCATCGATGGAGCTATCATGACCGAAGCTGACCCGCAGAAGACATCTCGCGCTCTCTGGCGCAGGCCCAGGGTCATCGCGCAGGCGGTGCTTGTGGTAGCGCTGGCCGTGTGGCTGCTGGTGGTGAAGCGGCCGATCGGCTGGCCCGGCGAGTGGACCATCCCCGTCTTCGGCGCGGTCTACCCGATTGGCTACCTGCTGGCCCCGGCGCTCACGCTGATCGGATTCGGAGGGCTGCTCGCGCACCTGTGGCGATCGATGCGCGCCGAGAAGATCGACAGCCACCGCCGCGCGCTGGCATGGACCATCGCGGTGGGACTTGTGGTCGGCGCCTGGTCACTGCAGGTCGCGCTGTGGAGCGTGGCGCCGGGTAACATCTCGCGCCTGGCGGCTGTGCAACTCAGCGAGGTGTCCACCGGCTATCTCGGCGAGGCGTTTACGATCGACGACGTGGGCGAGTATCTGCGCAGCTATGCCCAGGAAATGCCACACAAACCTGAACATGTCGCGACTCACCCCCCGGGCGCGGTCCTCTTCTTCTACGGTGTGCGCGAGGTCGGGCGGACACTGCCCGGACTTCGCCGAAGCGCGCTGATCGCCTCCAGCACGTCGGTCGGGCTTTCGATCGAGGAGCTTGCCGCGGAGGTGGTGTCGATCCCCACTGTCAGGTGGCTCGGCAGTGAGGGGCTTGCGACAGCGATACTCGCCTCGTGGCTGCTGGGCGCATGCGGGGCGCTGATGCCGCTGGTGATCTTCGCGGCATTGCGCGGGCGCGTCGGCGAGGAGCGGGCGCTGGCTGCCGCAGCGGTGCTGGCGCTGACCCCGAGCATGCTCTTCCACTTCCCTACGCTGGACATGCTGATCGCGCTTGCCTCGGCGCTGATGGTCGCTGCGCTGGCGGCCACTCAGCGGCACTGGGCGTGGGCGATGGTCGCGGGAGTGATCGCGGCGGCCGCGCTGTTCGTGTCGCTGGGGGCACTGGCGCTGGTGGCGCTCGGCGCGCTCTTCCTGCTGCTGCGCGCGGTGAGGCAGGCGGGCCAGTCCGCCGACAGCTCATGGAGCGACACGCGCTCGGCGGCAGTGCCGCTGCTGGCCCTCGGAGCGGGCGTCCTGGGCGGCGTCGGGCTGTGGTATGCGATGGGCTTGGATGCGGCGGAGGTCTTCAGCCGGGGCCTGGGCGCCCACTCGTCGATCACCGGCCGCGCGTCCTTCCGCAGCTACGGTGTCTGGGTGTGGATGAACCTCGTGGAGTTCGCGATCTTCGCTGGGCTGCCGCTGACCGTGCTGGCGGTGGCGTCGGCGCCGGGGATCGCGCGTACGCTGCGCGAGATCGCCTCCAGTGCGCTGCCGGCCTACCTTGGCGCTTCGGCGATCCTGGCGATCCTGCTGCTGGACCTCTCGGGCACGGTGAAGGGCGAGACGGGGCGCCTGTGGCTGTTATTCGTGCCATGGCTGGCGGCGGCAGTCGCGCCCGACCTGGTGGACCGGGACGGGACCCGGTGGAAGCTCCTCGCGCTCACGTGCGCGCTGACGGCACTGCAGGTGCTGCTGATGGGATGGACGATGCAGCCGATCGTACGGCCCTACTGAGCACCGGGCAGGGCTGCCCGGACTCCGGACGGCTACGGCAACGGCTACCTAACGGCCCGGGCAAGGCTGCCCGGACTCCGGACGGCTACGGCAACGGCTGCCCAACGGCCCGGGCAGGGCTGCCCGGACTCCGGGCGGCCACGGCAACGGCTACCCAACGGCCCGGGCAAGGCTGCCCGGGCTCCGCACGGCGGCGGTAACGGCCCCTTGAGCGCTCGCTGAGAGGACTGGCCGCGCGTCGTTGCCGTCCGGAGGTCGGGTGTGCCCACACCCGACGCCGTTGGTGTCACTGTCACCCACTGTACCCCCGCAACGCTGTTCCACCCAATTATCGTGCGGGCAGGCGCGGGTCTCGATGATCCCTCGCCCGCACGCGGCCCGACGTGATGCGCACCATGCCGGGCCGCGTGCAGTTCGACCCGCGCGCTCACTCCCCCAGTGCCTCGATCATCTCCGCGACCGCGGCGCGGCGGGCGTACATCGGCTGCGGATCGCGCGTGAAGTCCTTCGACGTCTCCACGATCTGAGGCGGGATCGTCAGCAGCTCGCGCGGATTCGCGTTCGCGGCCTCTGCGGCGCGGGCATTGAGGATCTCGAAGTACTCCCGGTCCTCCAGCCCCTCGCGCAGCATCTCCCAGCGGATCGAGTCGATGGGACCGGTCACGATCGGCTCGTGTTCGGTGTTCGGATCCACGTTCGGCGGGTAGACGAAGCGCCCGTCGCCGTTCCCCCACCAGCCGCCACCGCGCGAGCGATAGCTCATCGGATCCTCCCAGGGGTTCTGATACCGGCCGAGGTCGCTCGCGCGGGTCCACGAGTACCAGTAGTTCGTCGCCCAGATCAGGCACCCCTGTACATCGTATTTCCAGCCCATCCACTGCCAGATGCGCAGGTCCACCGCGTTGTGGTCGGTGAACAGCCCCGCGTGGGGTGCTTTCGGGCCGGTGCAGACGTACCACCAGATGACATCCCCGGCCTCCTGCCGCTCATGGGCGATTTCGGGCTCATAGCGGTGCAGCACCGGGCACCAGATGTCCACGAAACCGACCAGTTCCTCCTCCGGCTGCTCGGTGAGCATCCGCCGAATGTCGGGCGCGTACTCATCCAGCAGGCGCATCCCGTACTGCACGTTCTCGTAGTGCTCGGGCGCAGGCTCATCGACCCAGTAGGCGTAGGCCTCATCCAGCCAGCCCTTCTCCCGCAGATGCTCCTGCAGCGTGTGCAGGTACTCGCCGACGATGCGGTCATAGGTATCGCTTCCCTGCTCCCAGGCTCCCACGTGCCCCGGCGCATCGCGCCGCGGCATGTAGTGGATCGGGAGGCGGAAGGACTGGAAGCCCAACTCATCCACGTACTTCTCGAGCCAGGCATCCCACTGAGCGAAATCGACCTCAATGTGCGCGCCTTCGGTCTCGGCTTCGAAGCCGCCATCGGCGATCAGGTTCTCGTCGCTTCCTTCGGCCGTAAGCGACACGTCGTCATACCACGCCTCACCGGTGGTGTCGCCGCTCTCCACCCACCGGGTCGCGCGCAGCGCCAGCCGGAAGGCCTGGCAGCCTCCGGCGATTCGATCGGGCGTCACCTGGACGGTGTAGCGCTTCCAGTCACCGGTCCCGGTGTGGCGCGTGTCGATGTTGCAGCCGGACATCCACTCCCCGTTCGCGTCATGGCAGGCGAGCGTGGTCTGGAAGGTGTGGTCCTGCGCGGCGCGCGCCATGAAGCTGAACTGGTACGTCTGCGTGGGATCGATGTCCATGAGGTCCACAAACGATGCGCTGGGATTGCCCCCCGGCTCATCATCGGTGATGCGCATGACGTGCTCGCCCTGGGGCGCATCCTCCGCGGGAGTTACGTCGCCGCCCTCCCAGATGACGCCCACAAGCTCCACATTCGGGCGGTCGAGCCATGGGCTGTAGGGGTCGATGCGGTGCTCGCGGAAGTTCCGCATGTACGCGTCCCAGACTTCGGCCATCTGCTCATCGGTTTCGAGATGGTGGTAGCGCTTGATACTCGAACTGCGCAGACCCATGGTGGCTACAATCGAGCGCTCCTCGGGCATCTCGAAGTCCCACACGCGAAGCTCCACCGGCACCTCCGCGCTCCACCCGTCGGCGCTGAGCGAGAGGGTGCCGCGATAGTCGCCGGGACGGGCATCGCGCGGGACCTCCACGCGCACCCACAGCGGCTGGTTCTGCCCGGCCTCAATGTCGATCGGCTCATCCAGCGGCGGCAGCGGATCCGGCCACCAGCCCACCGCGCCCTGCTCGTCGGTGGGTGTGTGGACGTACACGTAGCCCACGCGCAGGATGTCCACCGCCGAGGCGGGGATACTCGCGCCCTCCCCGGAGAGATCGCTGATGCTCGCGGTCAGGCCGCTGAGCGGCTGCTTCGGGCGCAGCACCACCTGCACCGGCTCGAACTCACCGCGCGCGGCGGAGAGGCGCACCGTCGCATCCTCTGCCTCGGGCGCAGGGCGGTTGCGGTTGACCTTGTAGGTGTTCTCACACCACCACAGGTCGGTCGCGGCGTCGCTTGAGATCGCATAGCCGAAGTCGCTGCGGTAGAGTTCGGGTACGCTAAACTGGAAGCGCGCAAGATAGAGAGTATCGTCCGCCCCATCGGGCCCCGTGCCGACTGCGAGGACCCCTTCGTAGTCGCCGACCTGGCCTGCCGTGTACGGGATACTGACGGTCGTCTCGCCGCCCGCGGGGACGGTGACAGCTTCCTCGAACTCACGCCCCTGCCCATCCTTGGCGCGCATCGCCAGCATGGCGGTCACGTCCATCGCCTCATCGCCCGGGTTGCGCAGGATAAGTTCCGCGGTATTGTCCTCACCGGGAAGCAGCCCGCCCAGTGTCTGCACGTCCACGGCCAGCCGCTCATCCGCCTTCTCCCTGATAAGGAACGTGGTCGCACCGCGCAGAGGCTCGACGTTTTCGGCAAGCTCAGCGGTGAAGGTGGAGTCGTGGACCTGAAAGGAGCCGGGCGCCGAATCCTCGCCACGCTCGCCGGCGCCGGGATAGCGCATGCGGATGTAGATCTCTTCGGCCGGCAGCAGCGCCTCCGGCACCTCGTAGAACCCATTCCCGACATCGGTCAGTCTGCCAAGCTCGGTCCAGTTCTCCCCATCGGTCCCGGCCTCGACGATGCACTCGCCGCCGGCATGGTAGCCGACATTGACCTTGACCGTCCCGCCGGTCATCGCGATCCCGCCCAGTTCGTGGCGGTAGACGACTTCCGCGCCGGGGAAGAACACCCAGCGGTTGGAATTATAGTGCGCGGTGTGATAGTACAGGCAGCGGCGGTAGTTCCCGCCATAGCCGCCGGGCGCGCCCTGCCGGGTATACCTGCGTTCGGCGACCATCTCGCCTTCGCCCAGCGTGAGGTTCCCGCGCTGCACGTGCACAGCGTTAACCGGCACCACCTGCGCGTCATCGAAGAAGACGGTGCCGTCAACATGCCACTGGCCCACGCGCACATAGCCGCCCTGATAGTTGTCGGGTACGCGGAAGATATGCTTCGTCCGCGACCACTCGTCACCGGCGTGAACATCGCGGTTGGCGAAGTCCGGACCGGTGATGACGGTCCCGCCGCTCGCATCCTCGGACCGCATCCAGGCGGAGAATTCGTACAGTTCCCCCGGTTCAAGGTCGAGGTCCACGTCTTCAGCAGTGCGCCAGTACGTCGAGCCGGTGCCGTCGCCGGTTACGGCCACGGCGCGATCACCGGAATGAGCCTGCTCGACCCACACGCACTGCTCGCTGTCGGCGGTCCATCCGTCCGGCGCCTCCCCGCCCTCCTCGAAGGACGGGTTCGGCAGAAGATTCAGCGCGATCAACAAAGCGGCGATTGGCTGCATCTCGTGTCATCTCCCATCACGCACCTCAAGTACTGTCAGGTCGAATACGCCCTCAACTGCCCGCGGGCGGACGAGCGGCGTCTGCGCGAAGCGTAGGTGCCGGACCGCGGGCGCCGGTTCGCTCGCTCCACGGACGCTACGGCCGTTGCGAGCCGTCGTCGTGAGACTAACTCATGTTCTATTTCCCGCGGGGTCCGTCGCGACCCTACGTCGCATCTGAAGTTCTTTGCGGGAGGTGCGGAGGGCGGTTTCTTTCAAGAAAGAGCCCTCCGCGTCGTACGCCTTTCGCCGTTGGCCGTCGCCCGTTCGCCGTCAGCTCTTCGACGTTCAGTCAGCGCCTCAGCGCATCCTCCCGCATCTTCCGACAGTACGCGTAGTAGGGCACGCGCCGGTCGAGGTCGAACCGCTCCGCGATCTCCGCCACGGTCAACTCATCGTCCTCGCTGGCAATCGAGAACGTCCCCTGCGCATGCATAAGCTCCATCGTGATCCGGTCACCGTAGGCCTCGCGGATCTCGTGCCACTTCGTGCGACCGGTGCAGCGCAGGAACACGTCCCGCTCGAAGTTCACGTCCGCGCTGGCGATCGGGTAGCCGTAATTCGTCGCGGCCAGCGAGTACCCGTTCATGTCGATGACCTCACAGACCTGCCCCGGCCACGCAGAGACCACGTAGGCGCCGAACAGGTAGGCCCACATGCGAAGCTGAAAGCCCCCCGCGTACATCGACGGCCAGCAGATGCACTGGACATCCTGCTCGGCCATCTCGTAGCCAATCTCGCGGAAGAAGTGCAGGTCCCAGCAGATGGCCATCCCCACGCGCCCGAAATCCGTTTCGAACACGGGCGCCTTAGTGCCGGGCATGATCCCGTCCTCGATCTCACCGGGTGTCGGGAACATCTTGCGGTAGACGCCCGCGACCTCGCCCTTCCGGTCGATCAGCACCGCCGCGTTGTGTACGTGCTCGCCCGCGCGCTCATACATCCCGGCGACCACGTAACATTCATGGCGCTGTGCGGCCTCGCCGATGCGCTCGGTGATCGGCCCCGGGACCGGCTCGGCGCGCTCGATCGCCTCGGGCTTATCCATATTCCGGTGCGCGAAGGCCTCGCTGAGGACGATCAGGTCGCCGCCGTCCTGCGCGGCCATGTCGATGGTCTCGATAGCCTGCGAGACGTTGCGGGCAACCGGGTCCTCACCGTCGGTGGGACCCTTCGGCCCCCACGAGACGGTGGTCAGTCGAGCGTGGCGTGGCATGTTCGGTCAACTCCTCAAAATCCGAACCCCCAAATGAGTAGAGGACCGCGGCAATGGTCCTCAGATCAGGGATACCCTTCTGCAAACTCGCCTCGAATCCTCGTGTGACGGGAGGTAACAGAACCGTTCGCGGCGATATTATATGTACTGGCAGGTAGTTATCGCAGGTACGCCATCCTGAAGTTGCGGGGGATTGCCGATGCGTAGCTGGCTTGCCCATGCAGCGGTGTTTATCTGTGTGTTCGGCGGCTTCTGGGGGTATTGCGAATGGTGGCAGTGCCACCAGGCTCCCGAGGCCCTCGCGCGGTCTGTCGCCGATGTCGGGGGATACGTCGTCACGGATGCGGGCGACGAGACCTACAACGGTGTCTACGTGCGCGTGCGGTCGCACGCCCCTCCCGACGCGGTGTACTTCAAGGCGGAACTGCCGCATCGGTATCTCTGGGAGGGTCCCCCGGAGTGGCACCTGTCCACGGAGCGGGCTGTGCCGGCGGACGGATACGTGACCGAACCCGGCGCGGATGTGACCGGCACGTGGGTCGTCGACGGCGCCATCGGCCCCGCCCCGACGGTAAGCCGCATCCCCGAGGTCCCGGAACCGATGATGGTCGCGGACCGTTAGCCCTGTGCCCCCTGGTCGTCCGGCGTGGCCGCCTGGATCCTGTCCAACGCGTCGCGGCGGTACCGACGCAATCCTCAGTTCAGAGCCCCTTTCGAAGGCTTCCTTCTTATGGTATACTTCAAACACGTGTTCTGAAGGCGTCAGTCTGTCGGGGGTCATATGGCCACCACTCGTCAAAAACTTCTGGGCCAGTTCTTCACACCTGAAGAGGTCGCCGCAAATCTCATTGATTGGGCGGTTGAAGGGGAAAGCGATCGAGTACTTGACCCTTCGTGCGGGGACGGCGAGTTCTTGCGCCAGCTTACCGGTGCAGTCGGTATCGAATTGTGCCCCGAGAACGCCGCGCGTGCCCGCGAGGCGGCACCTGATGCCGAGGTCGTTGAGGCAGACTTTTTCGAGTGGGCAGCCGCGTGCCACGCGACATTCGATGCTGCAGTCGGCAATCCCCCTTTCATCCGCTACCAACAGTTCAACGGCTCGACCCGTGAACAGGCACTGGAGCTTTCCAAACGGATTGGCGTAGAGTTGAACGGTCTCACGTCGTCATGGGCTCCATTCCTGGCAGTCTCAGCGTCCCTGCTTGAGCCAGGTGGGCGGATGGCGTTCGTGGTCCCGGCAGAAATTGGGCACGCCACGTACGCGGCCCCCCTTATCGAGGGGCTCTGCAACACCTTCGACCGTATACTCATTGTCGCGGTCAGAGAAAAGCTCTTTCCGGAACTGTCGCAGGATGCGTGGTTGCTCTTTGCGGCAGGAAAGGGTGGGAAAACTGACACCATCGACTTCGCCACCGTGGACCGGTTTTCCCCCGACTTCAATCCGGACGGAACCCACAGAGCGATCTGTATGCAGACGTGGCGCAAAATGGGCGGCCGTCTCCGCCGGTTTCTCATCCCGCCGGCAGCGTTGGAGACGTATCTGAAGATGACAGAGAAGACCACTGTCACGCGGTTGGGGGATATCGCGGATGTGACGATCGGCTATGTGAGTGGCGATAACGACTTCTTCCACTTCGACCGAGCGGCTGCGAGAATGTACGATATCCCGGAGGACTGCCTTCGACCAACAATCCGCCGGGGAGAGCAGTTATCCACCGACTATGTCGAAAATGACCTCATCCAGCATTGGCTCGACGCAGGCGAGGAGATCTTAGTTCTGGATCTGTCGCGCACTGAGGAGCTTCCCGAATCTGTCCGGGACTACCTTAGCTCCACCCGGGCCGAGGAGGCGCGGAAACGCTACAAGTGCCGGGTGCGCGATCCATGGTACGTGATCCCCGGAGTGGATCAGGTCCCATCAGCGTTCGTGACCTGCATGAGCGGTTGCGAAAGCCGATTGTCAATCAACCAGGCGGGAGCAGTCTGCACAAACTCCGTGCTGGCGGTGACGCTGGATGAGAGCGTGGCACGGACCGAGCTTCTTGCCGGTTGGCGACATCCACTTGCACGGTTGAGCCAGGAGCTTGAGGGACACCCCCTGGGCGGCGGTATGCTTAAGCTTGAGCCAGGGGAGGCCCGACGGGTGCATATCCCGCTGGAATCGTTCCGCACCACAACTTCGGAGGACGAAATGCTTGCCGAGGCCACCGAGTTGATGAGGACGTGGCGACACTATGGACCGGATGCTGACCGCGGCTGAACTTACAACTGCTGAGGAGGCTCTGGCCCGATTTCATCGACTGGAGGACCTTCGGGCGCAGGGACACATCAAACCGATGCATCAGTATGTCGCCACCAGACTCGTAATCGAGGGCGGTTTTCTACCCGATGAGGTCACACCCCATCCTCCATTGCACGCGACCGAGAAAAGGGGAGGATGGGAACTTGAGGTAGATGAGACGGTCGCAGACAGTCGCGAAGAAGCAGTGCTCGGAGGCCTCAAGACTAAGAACGTAGATGTCGTTGTGGCAAAGGATCGTGTCGGACCGGTCGTTTGTGTTTCGGTGAAGGGCACGGGGAACGCATTCCGCAACCTGACCAATCGAATGGAAGAAGCAATCGGGGACTGCACGAACCTGCACATGACCTACCCGGCTCTCGTGTACGCCTTCCTCCATTTGATAAAGTGCAATCGTGAAGGCGACCAGGATGTCAAGCGCAATGATATCAGTATTGACTGCAACGAAAGTGTCACCGACGCCGTTGCGCGCTATCAGAATGTGCTCGGGGGTCTCACTGGACGAAAACTGGTGCGGGACGAAATCAGCAAGTACGAAGCCATCGCCCTGGTGATGGTTGATGAAGGCCCAGAGGGCGTCATGCCTTTTGAGGGGTTCCCGGAAACGGCAAGTGCAACTCGGTTCAATGACTTCTTCCCACGCATCTACCGGGTATACGACCAACGGTTCCCATACGTGGCCGCGAGCATCAAAAGCGTTGAACGTGTTACATGGCGCGATGATTCCCCGGCGTTTAGCCAACTGGTGGCTGCGACCGGCCGAGATCTTCCTGACCTATTCGACTACCGCCCTCGCCTCGCTTAGACAGGCTCATCCCTTCGGCGTGGCCGCCTGGATCCTGTCCAGCGCGTCGCGGCGGTACTCGCGCCATGTCTCGAGGTTGAACTCTTGGGTTATGTCCTCGATCGTCACCTCGTCCATCTCCGAAGCCAGCGTGAACTTCCCCTCCGGGTGCGGAATGTTCAGCGATACGCCGCGCCCGTACGTCTCCCGGATCGCGTCCCAGTGCTCACGGTTACGGTCCTGGTGGAAGCACTCGCGATCCATGTTCACGTCCGCGCTCGCGATCGGGTACTGGTAGCCGGTCTGCGCCAGCACCCGGCCTGTCATGTCCACGATCGAGTTGACCTGCCCGCCCCACGAGCCCATCAGGTAGAAGCCAAACTCCTCCGCCCAGAACTGAAGCTGCCGGCCCGCGTCGTACATCGACGGCCAGAGCACACAGCGCGCGCCATTCTCGTGCAGTCGCTGGCCGACCTCGGGGAAATTCATGTCGAAGCAGATGGCGAAGCCGACGCGTCCGAAGTCGGTCTCGAACGCCGGCGCGTCGGTCCCGGGGGTGATGCCGAGGTCAAGTTCGCCGCGGGTCGGGCGCATCTTGTGGTAGACCCCGACGACCTCGCCCTTCCGGTTGATGAGCGCCGCGGCGTTGTAGAGGCGTCCGTCGCGCTCCTCGAGAGTGCAGGCGACCGCGTAGCAGTCATTGCGGCGGCATGCTTCGCCGACGGCGTCGGTGGTCGGGCCGGGAATCGGCTCGGCCCAGTCGGGGTATTCCTCGCGCGGCAGGTGGCGCTGGGCGAAGATCTCGGGCATGCAGACGAGGTCGGAGCCGTCCTGCGCGGCGCGGTCGATCATCTCGGCGGCCTGGCGGCGATTACTCTTCTGCTGCTCGGTTCCCTCGGCTTCCTTGCTGGGGCTCCAGGAGACGGTGGTCAATCGGACGTAGCGGGCCATATCGGGGCACCTCCGGCATAACTGTCGCGTGATGGAGAAAGGTTCGCTGGAGAGGGCGCGGGGGCCTTCGCGCAGGGCGATCGTGGTGTCTGGAATAGTGCTGGCAGCATCCACATTCGTGTGGCCGCGTCCTGGACCACACGCGTACTGCGACGGCGACGACGGCCTCACCGACCCCGTCGGGGTTTGGCCCCCTCTCCCTGGAAACCGCAAACGACGTGGTTTCAGGCGGAAGAGGCGGAGCACACAACTGTGAGCGCAAGGGCTATACCTGGCGGTTGATAGACCACGAGGACTACCTCCCCCTCCCGTCGAGAGGTGTCGTCTACCTTTACTTCGCCTGGCGAAGTGCGGGAGAGGGTGCCCGAATGTCGTGTATGAGGGCGGGGGGGCGCCACCCACACGAATCTGGATGCTGCCAATATTGCTCCTACACCCGGGGCCGTTTTCTTGACGACACAGGTTCACGCATGTATCCTGCCAGTGACCGTTTGCCGGGTACCCGGGGTATGCGGTGTGCCCGGTCAGGAGAGGAGCTTTTCCGTGCGCAGACATTCATTTGTGATTCATGCCGCGGCCCTCGCGGTCGCGGTCTGCATCTGCGCCGACGCCGCCCCCATCCTCGACCCCGCCAGAATTAGCGACCGGACCTTCGATAACGGCTTCCGCGTCGTGGTCAAGGACGAAGATCAATGGGGTCTGGCATCCGCCGGTCTCTACATCCGGGCCGGGTCGGCGCAGGAAACCGACGAGCAGATCGGGGCCGCCCATCTGCTGGAGCATCTGATGTTCGAGGCGACCGACGCGCGCCCGGAACCCCCGGGCGGGGCCGCCCACGGGGCGGGCGGCGGCGGGCGCTTCCTGCGCACGGCGCAGCTTCGCGGCGGCCGACCCGCGCGATGACCGCCGGGTCGGACCGGCCATCGAGTCGCTGGGCGGATACGTCAACGCCGCCACAAATCGCGATTTCACGCACATCGACGTCACCGTGGCCAACCAGTATCTGCCGCGGGCGATGGAGCTGATGGCCCGGACGGTCTTCGAGCCTCGCATCACTCCCGCCGCAGTCTCACGCGAGCGCGAGATCGTGGCACGCGAACTGGCGGATCGCCTCGACTCGGCCGGGGGAGCGCTCGATGATCTGATCTGGAGCAACGCGTTTCAGCAACACCCTTACGGCCGGCCCATCGGCGGGACGCCCGAGCAGGTCACCACCCTCACGCTCGATGACCTGATGGCCTTCCACAGCACCTACTACGTGCCCGCCAACATGGCGCTGATCGTGGTTGGCGATGTGGAGGCCGAGGACGTCTTCGCCAGGGCCGAGGAGCTTTTCGGCGGTCGCGAGAGTCCCGACGCTCCGGATCTGACGATCCCTCCGGAGCCCCCGCAGAATGACGTGCGCGTCGGCGCCGATACGCTCCCGAACCAGGCGCTGCTGGTCAGCTACGCCTGGCGCGCGCCCTCGGTGGAACAGTTCGATGAGGTCTGCGCGATGGACCTTCTGTATACCATCCTCGGCGAGGGGCAGTTCGGCCGCCTCCACCAGAATCTGAACGCTGAGGGACTGGCCCTGATGACCAACTGCGACTTCCTCACCCAGCGTCAGCAGGGCCTGGTGGTCATCACCGCGATGACTACGCCGGATAAGGAAACACAGGTCCGCTCGGCCATTCTCGATGAAGTCGAGCGGCTGCGCACTGAGAAGCTTACCGCCGACCAACTTGCCGAAGCCAAACGTGTCCTCCGAATCAGCTATGCCTTCGGGAACGAGGCGTTCAGCGATCAGGCGGGCGCACTGGGCTTTTACGAGGCGATTGACGGGTACGAGCGCGCGACGGAATATATCGAGCGCGTGAACGCGGTGACACCCGAGCAGCTTCAGGCGGTGGCGCAGAAGTACTTCGACCCGGACGCATATACCATGGCGATCATCCGCCCCGAGGCCGCACCGGGCGAGCAGGAGGAGGCGATGGCGCCATGCGACGGGCACTGGCTGTTTGGCTGATCGCGCTGGTTGTGCCCGCCTGCGCGGGGGCCGCGCCGATCTCCCGCACGCTGCTGGAGAACGGTCTTACGGTTCTGACGGTCCAATCCGATCATGTGCAGGTCGGCGGGATCGCTGTTGTGGTGAACGCCTCCAGCGCGCACGAAGATGAAGACCTCCGTGGCTGCCGCGCGCTGATCCAGCAGATGATCTCGATCTCAAGCCACAGCACGGTCGTCGAGGACATGGCGCCGCTGTCGGGCGTCATCCGACGCAACTCCTCGGGACTTGCCGTGAACACAGACTGGGACTTCGTCGAGGCAACCTACACGGTGGATGTCGAGGAGCTTGACGCCGGTCTGCAGCTTATGGCCGACGAGGTCTTTGAGGTCGATCTCACCCAGGAAGAACTCGAGCAGGCCCGCGCGCTGACGAAGCGCTCGTGGGATGCGTCGAGGCAGTCGCCCGTGCAGGTCACTTTCGAGCTGTTTCGCGATGCGCTCTACGGTGACGGGGCGATGGCGCAACCCCAGCAGGGCAACCCCGAAAGCCTGGAGCAGATTACCCTGCAGAGTGCACAGCAGTTCCGCGACACTCACTACGTGCCTGCCAACGCCTGGGTCTGCGTGGTCTCACCGCTGCCTGTCGCCGAGGCGACGGAGGCGGTACAGCGCGCATTCGGCGATCTGTCGGCGCGACCGGCTCCCGAAACGCCGCCGCGTGTCGATCCTCCCGATCAGTCACTGGTCGAGGTCGGCGAGAGCGCCGATCTGTCACAGGCCTCGCTGGTCGTAGGCGTGCCCCTGCCCTCATACAGCGATCCGGGCTTCCCGGCCGCAGAGGTAATCGCCGCGCTGCTGGAGGGACCGGGCGGCAGAATCCGGCGCGATCTGGGGCTGCTGCAGGCGCTCGGGCTCTCTCTGCCCACGCGGCTGCTGGATGAGCACTATCCCATCAGCGTGCTGAGCATACCGCCGGCACACCGGCCGTTCCTGGCGATCCACGGCCTGTCGGGGCCGCGCGCAATCGAACGGGCGCGCGTCGGTCTGCTGCGGCATCTGCTGGCCCTGCGCACAGGCTCGGTGACTGACGAGGAACTCGAGCGCGCCAGGGCCCGCGTGATCAACCACCACCGGCGGGCCCAGAACACGCCCGAAAGCTCCGCCCGCTATCTGGCGCGCCGAGCCATGTTCGGGCTGGGCGGCGCCGATGAGGCCGTCGCCGCGGTAGAGGAACTGACCGCCGAGGACCTGACCGACCTGGCCAAAGAGTATTTCGGCAGACACGCCATCGGGGTCCAGATGCCGGGCTCGTGACAGGGTGAGGCCAGATGATTGATGGTGTCAGAATCAAGAAGCTGATGCGCCATGTCGATGAGCGCGGCTGGCTGATGGAGATCCTCCGGGATGACGATGAGATCTTCATCGACTTCGGCCAGGTGTACGTCTCCGCCTGCTTTCCCGGGATAGTAAAGGCGTGGCACTGCCATGAGGGTCAGACCGACAACTTCTGCGTGCTGTCGGGCAACGCGCGCATCGGCCTCTACGATGACCGGGATGGCTCGGACACCGCCGGCGAGACGATGTCGATCGTCGCGGGGGAGCTGAACCCGATCGTGGTGCAGATCCCTCCGCTCGTGTGGCACGGATACACCGCGCTGGAGGGCCGGACGGCGGTTGTGCTGAACGTTCCAACCGAGCATTACGATCGCCAAGAGCCCGACGAACTGCGCCGCGACCTCGACGATCCGGACATCCCGTTCGACTGGTTCCCGCAGGGTGGCTGAAAGTCCACCCACGCAGGGTGGCTGAAGGCCCGCCCACGAAGGGTGGCTGAAAGTCCGCCCACGAAGGGTGGCTGAAAGTCCGCCCACGAAGGGCCGGGCAGGACCGGTCGGGCAACTGAGGTATCACTTACCCGGGCTGCCGCCTGTCGCGGCAGCCCCGCGCATCTTTCGTGATGAACCTGGAGGTGGCCGGGATGCGCACACTCTCCGGTGCTGAGCATATCCGCGTCCTCGTCGATCACTACCATGACTGCGGCTGGCAGCAGGCCCGGCGCTCGCTCGGCGGCGGACCGCTGGACGTTACCCTCTGCCGAAAGCCACTCGATCCGCAGATTCTCGACCGCTATCACGTCGCCATCGTCGAAGCCGCGGCGCCCTCAGACCTCAGCGAGCGTGAGATCGATGCGCTCGAAAGTTTCGTGGCCGCCGGTGGCGGATTGCTGCTCGCCGGATCGGGGCCGCAGTACGAGTTCGTCACGGCGCGTCCGCCGGCCGAGATGCCCGCCGCCCGGATCGCCGAGCGCTTCGGAGTGCGCTTTCTGTCGGCCGACGAGGCGCGTGGCGGCCTCTCGATCGACCGCGAGTTTCGCATCGGCTACCGCGAGGATGATACCATCTGCGACCCGGGCCCCGTCGAGGGCTTCGGCCCCCACCCTCCCGGGACCGAGGCGTGGACCCCGATCGCGCCGCCCGAGGATGCGCATGCCCTGATCGCCCATCAGCAGGCCGGAGAGCCGCTGGCGGCGGTGTTCGACCACGGTGACGGGCGGGTGTGCGTCTGCGCGGCGAGTCTGCATCGCTTCAACGTGCTCGCCCATCTGCACCCGCTGATCGCGTGGCTGGCCGGAGATGCCGACCCGCGTACTGATGTCGATGTCGCCTCCGAGATCGGCCCCCATCCGACCATGTGCCGGCTCCACGGTCTGCGCTTGATCTGCGATGAGCCAATCGCGGGGCGTTCCGATGATATCGCGCGGGTCCTGCGGCAGTTCGACGCATTCATGCT
>CAZAHB010000131.1:0-15614 GCA_964484945.1 uncultured Armatimonadia bacterium
CCTGAGCCTGATGTGCAGAGGCCCCCCGATGAATACCCGGAGCCCGCGACGCTCGCCCGCTCAGAGGGCCTGCTGGTGCAGATCTTCATGCTCCACTGCTTTCACTCCGCCGCCACGGGCATCGGCATGGAGCGCCTCTGTATGATGATCTACGACCAGCCGGATCTTCTGCGCGAATACATGCACCGGGTCGAGGCATTCAACCGCCGGGCGCTTCGGGCTATCCTGGACACAGGTGTAGTCCCGGACATCGCTATCTTCGATGCGGATTGCGCTTTCAAGACCGCCACGATGGTCAGTCCCGAACACTACCGAGATCTGATCTTCGGACCGACCAATGCCACGGCGCAGGTCCTCCACGATGCCGGGATTACCATGCTCATGCACACCGACGGGCGGATCGATGACGTCTACCCGATCTGGCTGGAGATGGGCGTAGCAGGCGCCCACGGCGTCGAGGCTCAGGCGAATGACCTCGCCGAGGTCAAGCAGCGTTTCGGCGACCGCATGACGCTGCTTGGGAATTTCGACCCGGTCATCCTCGCTACCGACGCCCCGGACCGTATCCGACAGCAGGCGCGTGAGATGGTGCTGGTCGGCAAACCGGGCGGGCGCTACGTGGCAGCGGTCAACACGATCGTCGGCGACCACGTGCCGGTCGAGAACTATATGGCCTTCATCGAAGGCGTGGAGGATGCCGGAAGGCGCTGACCGTCTCCGCGTACACTCAGCAGGAGGGGAACCGCAGTTGCCGAAACGATTGAGCTTCGACGGGTATGACGGGAGCAAACCGGTCGCGATCCCGGGCGTAAAGGCGCCACTTGAGACTGATGGACGGGCCTGCAGCCTCGCCAGGGTGCTGGAGATCGCCCTGGACCACGCCGGCCTCGCACTCGGCTATGACGCCATCATGGGCCTGTCTGGACTCGCGTTTGAAACGCCGCCATGGCCGGAAACTCCCATCCCCTCGACTTCTGAGTTTATCCGTGCAATCGAGGCTATGTCGGACGCGCTCGGGGGCTGCATCACCGTCTACAGCGGCGATCTGCCGTCGAAGGATCGCGTTTTGGACACGGTTGCGACCGCGATCGACGCCGGGCGGCCGTGTGTCGCATTCGGATGGGGCTCGAACAAAGACCGGTGGAGCGTAATTGCCGGCTACGATCGTGCGAAGGGCCGGCTGCTTGGGCACTGCGTGCTGCCCGCCCCCCGCGAGAAGTACGAAAGCTGGCCGCCCACGCTGACGATGCTCGCGGCACTCACTGGCGAACCGCGCCCCAGAGGTCCCGACGCCATCACCAGCGCACTCGAAGACGGCGCTCAGCGGTGCCGAGAGCATGCTGTAGAGCGCTATCGAAAGTGGGCCGAAGAGCTGCGCGTCCTGCCAGAGCCCCCTGGATCGCGCCATGAGCAGGCGGTGGAGTTGCTTGCGGACGCCCGTGCTGCCGCAGCCGGATTCGCCGAACGGGTAGCTGATCGCGAGGAGATCGTCCCGGCGGCCTGGTTGACGCGTGCCGCGGAGCAGTGGCGGGAGCTGGTGCTGATGCTCGAATCACGCGGGGTGCCGCACAGCCAGGCGGCCCTCAACGCTCTCGCCGACCCCGACGGTCGCGAGGACTGGGCGAACCTCCTGCAGATGGCGGCACGGCGTGAGGAGCGGGCCGCCCGCGCCATCCAGAAGGCGTGGTCGGCCGACTATCCTCCGGAGGAAGCGGTGCGGGGATAGCGCTCTGAGGGAAGGTGCGAACCCGGGAGCGTAGAATTATCGTTACCGGTTCCGGGGAAACAGATGCGAGCCATACTCGTCGTGTCTCTCAGGAGGAATGGCAATGCGGTCGAAAGTTCTCGTAATTGCAGTGATCTGCGTCGCGATGGTGGCGCTGACGGCTCTTACCGCCTGTGCGGATGAGGAGTTCGAAGAATTCTGGGAGTTCCGGTATACATCCGGACTGCCGGGAGGAGGCTGGGGCGTCACCTCAGACGGACTGCCGGGCTTTGAGGGAGCGATGCAGCTCAATGTCCCCGTCGCCTACACCCCCCACCGCGGTGCGGTGATTGGCTATTCGTCGGCCAGCTTTGACAGCTCACTTGAAATCGATATCGAGGGTTCGGAGATGAATGGCACCGGCGTGATCGGACTGGGGCTGGGCAAGTCCGGCCGTGGCCTCTACCTTGCGGAGATGCCCACCAGCGACAGGTGGGAGCCCGTCCAGAACATCCAGCAGCAGGTCATGCCGGAGGGTGCCCGTCAGCCGGCCGTCGCAGTCGGTTATCAGGACATCTTCGAGAATCGCGATGAGGTCCGCGGCAAGCCTCACGAGAGCGGTTCACCCTACGTGGTGGCCACCAGGAAGTTCGGCGATGACGACCAACCGGTGTTCCTGACCCTCGGATATGGCGAGGGCCGCTTTAATGACAGCTTCTTCGGCGGTGTCTCCTGGCGCGCCCACGAGAAAGTGACGCTCATGGCCGAACACGACGGCTTCAACCCGAACGCTGCGTTCGCCGTGGATCTCAGTGAGTGGACATTCGACGACACCATTCTCTACGCCGGCTACGTGGATATGGATCGCGCGGTCATCGGCCTGAGCTACGTCTACTCTGATCTGGCGCTGTAGGAGGCACTTTTGTGGCGGCACGGATTACGGTTCTGGGCAACATCAACATCGACTTCGTCATGCGCGCCGAACGCATGCCCCGTCCGGGCGAGACCCTGATGGGCAGCGATCTGAAGCTCGTACCCGGGGGCAAGTGCGCTAACCAGTCTGTCACGGCCGCGCGCGTGGGAGCGGATGTGACGGTCATCGGCAGGCTCGGTGAGGACGTCTTCGGGCCACAGCTTCGCGAGAACCTGGAAAACGAGGGCATCAACACCGACTTCATCACCTCGGATCCAGAGACTCATACCGGGTCAGCGTTCATTGCGCTGTCGCCGTCCGGCGAGAATTCGATCCTCTCATGCATGGGAGCGAACCTTGAGGTCTCCCCCGAGCAGGTTGAGGAGGCCGCCGAGGCCATCGAGGCTGCCGACATGCTGCTCGTACAGCTTGGCGTACCGCTTGAGGCTGTGCTGCGGGCGATCGAGATCGCGGACGCGGCCGGCACGGATGTGCTCTTCGACCCGACGCCCGTGCGCGGGGATCTGGAACCGATGTGGCCGCACGCCACAGTCGCCTGCCCGAATGAGACGGAGGCGGAGGTCATCATCGGAGAGCCCGCGACACGCCTCGAGGACGCCGCCCGCGCCGCCGAGTGGTTCCGCGAGCGTGGCGTGGAAATCGCCATTATCAAGCTCGGCGCGCAGGGCGCGGTCGTGCTCGACGACGATGGCGCGCGCCAGGTGCGCGGGTACAGCGTGGACGTGGTGGACACCACCGGGGCCGGCGATGCATTCGCCGGGGCACTTGGGACGCGCCTGGCCGAGGGGGCGTCGGTAGAGGACGCGATCGCCTTCGCCAACGCGGCCGGCGCCATGGCCGCAGCCCGCTTCGGCGCACAGCCGAGCCTCCCCACGCGGGATGAGGTCGAGGAGTTAATGGACGAGCAGCGGGCTGATGACCGGGTGGTGGACGTCTGACGTATCCAACCGCAGGCTGGCCTGCGGCACAAAAAATGAATCTGATCCTTACGCCGATGCCGGTTCCGCCGCCAACGCACACCATGTGGGGCAGGCTTCCACTCATATTCAAGCAATTCGCGGCTGGCCAAAGTGATCCGAATTTGAGCTGACGATGAGTGAGCGCGTTACTTGTCGTCGGGAGGGGCGGCCCTCACGCCTCGTCGTGTGAGGCGGGAGGGTGATCCCGCCCCCGGCGGGATCAGCTTCCTTGCCCGCCCGTTGTTGTCCGTTATGTATGTGGCAGACCGAACGACGGGCTGGCAGGGAAGCTGTCGCCCGCGTGCCGCAGGACCCCGCGAAGCGGGAGTCACGACAGCGGACACTCGGGCGCCACTTTTCCCGCCTGAGGCCCGAAAAGCAGCCCCTCCGTACGACCTCCGTTGATGGCCTCACAGTTTCTGGAATATGTGTTCCAGCCTGCAGTTGTTATCGACTCAACGTCGACACAGAACGGGCCGCCGATCTCTCGGCGGCCCGCGGTTGATTCTATCGGCCCGAGCGCTGCTTACTCGCGCTCGTAGGCTTCGAGCTTCTTGTCGATGGTGTGCTTGTGGAAGCGCGGGAACGTGGAGAAGCCGGTGTCCAACTCGCAGGCGCGGCCGGTCAGCAGCGGCTTGCAGTAGGTCACGAACTCGTCGGTGATGTCGTTACCCTCTTCGTTGATCCACTCGCGGGGAACGGCCTTGGACTCGCCTGCGACCGTCATCAGCGATGTCGCGGCCGGCTCCCACTCGTAGGGGTCGTCGTTCTTGCGCTCGATGGTGATCATGACGTCCGTCTGGCCCTCAACGGCCCAGTCCACGGCAGTCTCGCCAACCGCGTAGGCCTGGTCGATGTCAACCTGGCTGGCGGTTGCGGCGAAGCAGCGCTGCATGTTGCCGAGCTTGTCGTTGCGTGCCCGGACGCCGATGGCCTCCTCGAGCACGTCGCCCAGCCACATAGCGACTCCGCGCAGGCGCGAGTGCCCGAACTCATCGGTCTTGTCGGACTGGGTGGTGCGGTCTTCGCCCTTGAAGGCAAAGCCCTCGGAGACGGCGACGACGCAGTATCCGTGCTCATCGTATTTCTTCTGAACGTCGCCGATGAACTGCTCGCGCGTGACTTCGACCTCGGGCAGGTAGACCAGGTGCGGCGGAGCGTCGGGTGCCGGCCGGGCGGCGGCGGTTGCGCCGGTCAGCCAGCCCTCGTGCCGGCCCATGATCTCGACGACCTCGAGCGTACCGAAGGCCTCTGCGTCGCGGCCGACATACTGGCAGCAGGTCGCCGCGTAGCGCGCCGCGGAGCCGAAGCCGGGGCAGCAGTCCGTCACGACGAGGTTGTTGTCGATGGTCTTGGGAATCCCGATCACGTGCATGTCCCAGTCGCTTTCCTTCGCCAGCTCGGACACCCTGTGGCAGGCGAGCTGCGAATCGTCGCCGCCGGTGTAGAAGAAGTAGCGCACATTGTGCGCCTTGAAGACCTCCATTGCCCGCTCGAGGTCCTCGTCATTGGGCTTGAGCCGGCAGGTGCCGATCCCCGCGGACGGGACGAACTTCATCTCCTCTACGATGTCCGGATCCTCGCGGAACAGATCGCAAAGATCCTCGTTGAGCACGCCCTCCATCCCGTGGAGCGCGCCGTAGAAGTGTTCGATTTCATCCAGGTCCCACGCCGCCTGAATTGCGCCGACCAGGCTGGCGTTTATGACGATTGTCGGACCACCGGACTGGCCGATGATCGCATTTCCGGTAAGTGGCATGTTTGGGCCCTCCCTCGGTTATATGCAGTACGGCTGCAGGTGCTGATTGCTGTCTGATTGTGCAGGACCACGGGGCCTCAGGGGTTCGCCGCGGCCTCGTCCTCGATCGTTTCGCAGGCCTCGGCCTCTTCGACTTCGCCCTGCTCCTCGCGCATTTCGCAGGCGAGGCTGCGCGCCTCGAATTCTTTCCGCCAGTCGCGTGACCAGTCGGTCAGTTCGAGGCAGACTTCATCCCCGCAAAGCGACCGTTCCTCTTCGTTGCGATAGTGCTTCGCCTCTTCCGCAAGATCCCTCAGGCGCCGGGCATATTCCGGCTCTTCCTCCATCGGGGCAGTCTCCTGAGCGTAGGCCTCGATGGTCATCAGGTGCTTGCGGGTACACATCTCCTCCATGTTGCCACACGGGCAGTCACGATCGATCTGGTGATCCTGGAGGAGGATGAGTTCCTTGATGAGTTGATCGTACTGCCATTTGAGTATCGGCTTCACAGTGATTCCACCTCGAATGTCTTCCAGTTCTCGGATCGCCGTGAAGCTCGGCCGCGGCTCATTGGCGAGACGGGCATCGTAGGCCAAGCCGCTCGGCCGACCTGCATGTAGATGGCCGCTCCGCGCCACACAGTATATCATACAGGGCCGGGGACGGACAAGACTGGCGAGCGCGCCGTCGTGGCCGTCCCTGGCTTCTGATTCACGGTTCGCCGCCTCTACGGTTCAGCCGGCCAACTCCACCAGGAAGTTGTGGGTCTCGACGGCCGCAGCGTTGACCTCATCGAGGGTGTCGCCGCCCAGGCACTCGATGATGCACGGGCCCGAGAAGCCTACGGTGAACAGTTCCTCGAAGACGCCCTCGAAGTCCACCACACCGGTGCCGGGGAGGATGTTCACGCCTTCCTTCATCCCGAGGCTGTCCTTGATGCACATGGCGACCACGTGCTCGGCGCACACGCGAAGCTCCTTCACCGGGTCGAGGCCCTTGTAGTGGACGACATTGCCCGGATCGTAATAGATGCCGAAGTTGTCGTGGTCGATGCGGTCAACGGCGTACAGCAGGTCCGCGCCGGTGTCCGTGATGCCGCCGTGGGGCTTAAGCGTGAGCATGACGCCCTTCTCCGCGGCGTAGTCGCAGCAGGCGGCCATTGTGTCATAGTAGAGATCCTCGTTGGGGCCGCGCTGCGTGCCGCAACTGAGCAGATAATCCGCGCCGAAGGCCGCGGCCGCGTCGATGAAATCGCGCAGGCCCTGCTCGGCCTCCTCGGGGCCGCCATCGAGCGGGAAGCTGATCAGACAGGTGGAGGGCCTAAGGCCCGCGGCCTCGACCTCCTGCTTGCGCTGCTCGGCGACACCCTCGGCGGTGTCAGGGCCGATGACCCACTCGCCGTCCATGCGCATCGTCCCAACGAGGTCGAAGTTCGCGTCGGCGGTCCCCTGGAGGAACTGCTCCCAGGTGTAGTCGCCCCATGGTCGTGTAAAGCATCCGAATTGAATGGCCATCGTGCGTCATCCTTTCATTCTACGAAGCGCCGGGCACGCGCCCGGCCTGCACGTCCTCGAGTCGCTGCAAAAGCTGCTCCGGCGTTGCGTGGCCGGTGGTTCCGATCTGCTGGATGGTGATGGAGGCGGTCAGGTTGCCCACGATCGCCGCCTCATCCCAGCCCATGCCCTGCACCGCGAGCGTGGCTACCATCCCCGCGGTGAAGCTGTCCCCCGCTCCCACGATATCGATCTCGCCCTCGACGGCAATACCGGGGATGTGCATTGTCTCAGACTGCGGTCTCACGACAAGCGCACCGTCCCGGCCGAGCGTGACAACGACGCCCCGCGAGTTCGTCTGCTCCAGGAGGCGCTCTCCGGCCTCGCAGGCCTGCTCGATGGTCGGCTCGCCGTCGAAATCGACTCCCGCCGCGCGGCAGGCCTCATACGCGTTGGGCTTGATGATGCAGTTGCGGAATCGGGAGATATCGCCGCGCGAGTCGATCCAGATCAGCGACAGCTCGTTGCTTTCGGAGATATCAGCCAGCGCCTCCGCGACGCGCGGTGTCACCACGCCCAGTTCGGGCTCCTCCTCCTGGTCGGAGACGATGAGCGCATCGTTCGCCTGGGCCTCGCGGTCCATGCGCTCGATAAGCATGTCCTGCGCTGTGTGGTCCAGCGGCTCGCGATTCCGCATGTCGAGGCGGTTGAGTTCGCGAAGCGAGCCATCCTCCTCGCGGACGAGCGGCTTCGTGTAGGTTGAGGTCATTATCTCCGGCAGGATCATGACGTTGTCCATGTTCAGGAGCTGCTCCTCCATCACGGAGCGCAACTCGTAGCCCTCGCCGTCGTCGCCGCAGACGCCGATCGGGATCACGTCCGCTATGCCGAGTCCGTTGAGGTTGTTGGTGACCGTGCCCGCTGCGCCCGGCTGCGGCCGCTTCTCGACCACCTGATACGCGTCAAGCCCGGTCTCGATCGACGGCTCGGTCAGTTCCGGGTCGATGATAAGGTAGCGGTCAAGGAAGAAGTCACCCGCGACCGCCACGAACTCGATGTCCCACTGCCCGATGCACTCCTCGAGCCGGGACAGTGTCAGGGCGTCATAACTGATCGTCTCCATCGCTCAGTCGTCCTCCAGCCGATCCACGATCAGCCGCCACAGCGCGGGCACCGACTCCGCGTGTGGCATCTGGAAGTAGAAGCTCTCTCCGCCATCGGCCACCGTGCGCACGAGGATCGTCTTCCACGGGCGGAAGTAGTAGTTCGGATCCCCGTCTTCCGGTTGCTCGTGGTAGTTCTCCGGCAACGGTTTCAGGTCGAAGACCGCGGTGGTGAAGTCCGCGATCTGCCGGTCCTCCTGATGAGCGACATTCCGTGCCATCGCCAGGGATTTCAGGTAGACCTCCGGGCCCATGACCTGCGAGCCGAGCGTCAGGAAGGCGCCGCCCTCCAGGTTCTCGACGGCGCGCGCAAAGATCAGAAAGTCCGTATAACTCGCCTCGCCGATAGCCGCGCCGTCGCAGTTCGGGTGCTCGTGGACGATGTCATATCCGATGCCCACGTGGATGGTCACGGGCACATTCAGCCGGTAAGCGGCAGCCAGCACGCTGATGTCCGAGTGCGGGAACTGCCCCGTCTCGATCTCATGGCCCACGGTTTCGCCGAAGCCGAGGCCGTTGTCCGCCGCGGCGCGGGCGATCTCATTCAGCCGCCCCGTCTCGCGCCACAGGCCGAACTGCCCCTCGCTGATGTAATCGGCGACAGACTCGCACGTGGCGCCGATGAGCGCGAACTCGAAATCGTGGATGGCGACCGCACCGTTGCCGGCAATGAGGGTGATCATGTCGCGCTCCATCAGGTCGATCAGGAAGCGCGCCACGCCCGAGCGGATCCCGTGCGCGCCCATGCCCCAGATGAGGGAGGCCCCGCGCTCGCGGGCCGCGACGATCCGGCCCGCGAGAATCGCCAGGTCCGGATCGTCGGGCGGCTCAGGGGCGTCCTCCAGTTCAAGGAAGTGCGAGAGGTCGTAGCGGTGCTCGCGCTCGTCCAGGGACCTCAGCCGAAGCCGCGATCGATCGAACTGCTCGTGAGGCACGGGTCAGTCCTCCTCGTCGCAGAGCCACGTGACGAGCCGCTCGTGCTCGCGGAACTCGGGGATGATCGCGTCCGCGCCGGCGACGATCAGGCGGTCGCGCTTCCACGCGTCCACGCCCTCACGGTGCTCTTCGTCGGTCGCCACGCCGATGGCGATGCCGCCGACGTCCGCCACGTTCTGGATCTCCACGTAGCCATCGCCGAAGCCGACAAGCTCCGGACCATGCAGGTGGTGCTCGTCGATGATCATCTCGATGACCATGGCCTTCGAGAAGTTCTCGTAGTCATCGAGCGCGCCGTAGATACCCTCGAAGTAGTCGCTCACGCCCAGCGCCTCAGCCTCGTCGATCACGTAGGGCTGGTCGGTGCCGGAGGCGAGGTAGCACACGATCCCGCGCTCGCGCAGATTCTGGAGGATCGCCAGCGACCCGGGCACGCGCATCGACACCGGGTCGATCTCCCCGGACTTGAGGCCATTCACCCGGTGCTCGATCTCCTCCCACAGCAGGTCCAGGTAGCGGTGCTTGTACTCCAGCGGGTCGAGTGGCTCGCCGCCGCGCTCGCGGACCTGGTCGGCCAGTTCGATCATCTGGTAGATGGTCTGCTTGCCGGTGAGCCGGTCTACGAACTCCCGCGCGATCGCTGCAAGCTCCTCGCGCGATTCGTCGGTCCCGGTTTCCTCCAGCACATCGACCATCATCGGCACCATCACGTCCTGCCATCCCTGGCGAATCAGGGAGATGGTGCCATCGAAGTCGAAGAGCGCGTGGCGGATGCGCCCGCGCCGAATTTCATCGTTGATAATCTCGATCTCAGTCCCCGGGAGGAACTCCCCCGGGGGCTGCTCGTCGATGTCGGTCAGTCCATCATCGGTCATGTGTGGCCTCCTCGGCAGAGAGCGGAGACGCAGGCACGCGGACGAAAAGGCTGGACCGGGGCGGGACCTGACGCCCGTGCAAACGACACGCGGCCGTCCCCCCTCACTTCGTTCGGGCGCCTCCTCCACTCAGCTTGCGGTCGTGGGGTGTGCAGTTCAGCCGTTCCCGATCCCCTCTCCTCGCTCCCCCATCCCCCTGCCGTTACTCCAGATCCATGTCGAACTTCGAGTACGTGCTGGTATCAAACCACTCGGGCTCATAGGTCCACGGGGCACCTGCCTCGGAGTAGGTGAGCGCCTCCTCGTAGCAGCGGTCAAGCAACTCGGGAAGCCCGTCAATGCCCGTGAAGACACTGTCGTCGCGTTCCTCGCGCGTGACGTACTCGGACGGGACCTCCCGGGGCGGGCCACCGGACTCGTAGGCGCCGTTGACCGCGACGGTCATCGGCCGGGTCATCGCAATGGACGCGTTCAGTCCATCGTCCTCGCCGCGCAGGTAGCGAATTGCGTTGCGGAAGACCTCATCGTGCTCGCGCTCCCTGTCCCACACGATCGTCTCGGTTGAACCATCCGCGTACTCGATGTCGGTGTCACCCGTGTGACGCCACCAGGCGGTGCCCTTCGTGCCCTCGATGCGCGTGAACGGCCCGCGCGTGTTCCAGCCGGCCAGTGTCGTGTTGTAGACGATGTGCGTGCCGCCGGCGGTCTCAACGCGGATTGAGGAGGTGTCCTCGCCCGGAATCGGATGGGCGTGGTAAAGCTCGCCCTTGACCCTGACGGGCGTGTCCGCGTGGCCCCACATCTGACTCGACCAGTAGAGCGCGTTGAACATGTAGTGGGCGAGCGCGTTATTCGTCGGGCCGTCGAGGACATAGTCACCGTCAATGACCATCTGGCCCGCCCACGCGTTGCGCGAGTAGTAGTCATCATCGCGGACCCACTCGGCCATGACACTGATCTGTTCGATGTCGCCCAGCGCGCCATCGCAGATCTTGCGCTTAAGCTCCCGGACCGTGTTCTTCGACTGGTTCTGGAAGCCCACAACGCAGAACCGGCCGGTGCGCTCGGAGGCCGCGATCATCGCGTCAACGTCCTGCACCGTCGCGGCCGGTGGCTTCTCGACCAGCACATTATAGCCGGCCTCCATGGCCGCGATCGAGCCAGATGCGTGCGTCTGGATCGACAGCGGGAGCGCGACGAGTTCCACGCGCTCCTTCTCCTGCTCCAGCATCTCCTCGTAATCGTTGTAGATCGTGATACCGCGCTCGGTGTACTCTTCCATGGCCTCCGGATACTTGTCCGGGCTTCGTATGACGACACACTCGAAAGTCGCCAGCCCCTCCTCGATCATCTGCTCGATCGAGCGCTTGTGGCTTCGCGCGAAGTTGCTGACGCCAACGAGGCATATTCCGACGGGTCCTGCGCGCTTTTCATCAGACACGACAATCGCTCTCCTTCTCGGATTTGCAGTTGCGACCTGCCAGGCGTCTCGTGAAAGTTATGCGTATGCCGCTACTCCCGCACGCCCGGACGCCATTGCTCCGGCTGAAAGTCCTCCTCGTACCTCGGGTACATCTTCAACAGCACGTCCATTAAGTCCTCGCCTTCGATCTCGCGAATATGCGCGTTTATCACGCGCGTCGCCTCACCGGGTTCCTCCGCGTCCCATGTGGGCTCCTTTCGCTCATCGCGGAAGACCACCGGCGAATCCAGCGTCAGCGGCTCCACGCGGTCAATCGCATCGGCGGCCTTCCTGGCTCTCTCGCGGATGCACTCGCGGGCACGCTCGGGGGCCAGGGTAAGCGCCGAATGCTGGCTCGTACCCTGCTTCACCGCGACGGTCACGCATCCGGGAACAAGCTTTTCGATCTCGCGACAGAGGTGCTCGTCGCCCGCCGCGAATACGAACGGGACGCCGAAGTAGCCCGCGATCATCGCCTGCAGGCCCGCCTCTCCCACCTCGATGCCATTGAAAGCCCAGCGCCTCATGACGCCGCTCATCGTGTGCGAGATATTCGCACCCGCGGTCTCGGCGCGCGCGTGCGCCCCAACAAGGCCGGTTGCGTCGCATGTCTCGTCGAGGAAGGGGAGCCAGAACGGCCGCTCCAGGCCGTGCATATATACGGCGCGCGGATCGACCTGCTCGTAGTTCAGAGTGGAGCCCGATCCGTGGCCGTCGTTGACGATGATGTCATCGTAACCCGCCCCGGTCAAACCATCGATGGCCGCATTGACCTCTCCTGTAAGCAGCCGGCTCATGCGCTGCCGCCGCAGCGCGTTCCACGTGCTCTCATCGTCCCGATGTTCGCCCTCGCAGATGCCCGCGACGCCTTCGAGGTCTGTCATCATGTAAAAGCGCATGATTATTCCTCCTCGCTCGGGGGTTGCTTCCAGATGGGCGTCCAGTCCGGGTCGTAACCGTATTTGAGGTCCAGCACGTCCTTGATCGTCTCGCCTTCGATCTCCATCGTGCGACAGTCAATGATGCGCTTGCCGTCCGGGAGTTCCCCCTGATTCTCGGGGTCGAAGACCGGCTCCTCGTGCTCCTCGCGGAAGAGCACCGGCGATTCGAGCGTCAGCGGCTCGATCTCACTGATCCGCTCCATTGATCGCCGCGCACCCTCTTCGATGATCTCGCGGGCGCGCTGGGGGGCGGCAGTCAGCGCCGAGAGTCGCGATGTGCCGAACTTCACCGCCGCGCCGACGCACCCGGGCACAAGCTGCTGCATCTCGCGCACCGCCCACTCATCTCCGGCGCAGAAGGTGTAGGGAACCCCGTAGTAGCCTGCCAGGAATGCCTGCAGCCCGGTCTCCCCCACGCTGATTCCGTTGAAAGAGTAATCCCGCACGTTCTTGCCCATGGTGTGGTGCAGGTTGCCGTGAGTCGTCCGGGCCTTCGCATGTGTGCCGACACTGGTCAGGGCGTCGCAGTTCTCATCGAGGCCCGTGCAGTAGTTGGGCCGCTCGAGGCCGTGAAAGACCTGGATGCGCGGGTCGAACAGTTCGGGATTCATCGTCGTCCCGGCGCCGTGGCCGTCATTGACGATCACCTCGGTCGCGCCACCGGCGAAGAATCCTCGAGCCGCTGCGTTCACCTCTTCCGTGAGCAACCGACTGTATTTCTCGCGCTTGAATGCGTTGAAGGGCGTATCGTCCTGATGGCGCGGGTCCCACTCGGTGATTCCCGCGACGCCTTCGAGGTCTGTCACGATGTATACCTTCATGGTTGGCCTCCGGAAGATACAACGCTGGCTGGAAGCGATACTTTCGTCGCGCGGCCGGTGAGTCCTTCAGCGACAGGGCGGCCCACGCAGGCAGATGCGCCGCGGCCGCGAAATGTTTACAGCAGGTCAGGCGCGGAGGCGACAGGAGGGACGCGACATGTACGAGGCGGCACAGGAACTTCTCCAGAATGCGATGGTGGTCAGAATCCTCTGGGCGCTCGCCGGCGTCATGGCAGCCATCATTCTGATCCGGATCGCGCAACGCTCAGTCACGCGTTATGTCAGTGATCCGGAGACCCGGTATCGGGCCCGCAAGGTGGCATCCACGACCGGCTGGCTTCTTGTCGCCATCTACCTGCTGTTGCTCTTCAGCGAGTCGCTGGGACAGGTGGCCGTCGTACTCGGCGTGGCGAGCGCCGGCATCGCGTTCGCGCTGCAGGAGGTCATCGTGAGTGTGGCCGGGTGGCTGGCGATAACCTTTGGTCACTTCTTCAGCGTCGGCGATCGTGTTCAGCTTGGAGGCACGATGGGCGATGTCATCGACGTGGGAATCCTGCGCACGACCATCATGGAGTGCGGTGAGTGGATCCAGGGCGATAATTACTCGGGGCGGATCGTGCTGGTCGCAAACTCATTTGTGTTCAAGGAGGCCGTGTACAACTACTCTCTGGACTACCCATTCCTGTGGGATGAACTGACCGTCCCCGTTCGCTTCGGCAGCGACTATGAACTGGCGCGGGAGATCATTCTCAAATCCGGCGAGGATGTTGTCGGCGAGTACACGGAGTACGCGAACCAGCACTGGCAGCGGATGATCCGCCGCTACCGAATCGAGCCGGCACGGGTGGAGCCGATGGTGACGATGGAGGCCACGGACAACTGGGTCGAGTACACGCTGCGCTACGTGGTGGACTACAAGCACCGCCGCAGCACGCGGGACGAGATCTTCCGCCTGATCCTCAAGCGCGTGGAGGAGACCGAGGGGAAGGTGGAACTCGCCTCCGCCACCTACGAGATCGTGGGCCTGCCGGAGATGGATGTGAACGTGCGCGGAAGGCCGTGAGCCATAGTCCCGAGGCACCCACCCGGAGCTTCTCCTCTGCAGGCCAGCCACGTCTCGTGATCACCCTCGTCGAGACCACGGTCGGTGGGTACATAGCCTTTCGAGTCATGGACCAGCTTCCCCCTGCAATCGCCACCCTCAATTCTTCGCGAGACGAGCGCCGGGACCTGCAGGTCCGGAGTCGGATGGTGGAGAATTAACCCTCGCGTGGTTCGTGCGTACGCGAGGTGATACCGTGGCAGCCCGGTCCGACCAGTCATTCCTCAGTCGAGCGCTGCAGGCGATGGTGCATCCGCTGCCCATCGCCTCCGCGGCTGCGACGATACTGGCGGGGATCTTCCTGCCCGTCCTGACAATTCCGCTGGGGCTGGTGTGGCTCATTTCCGTGGGCGCATTGGCTGCAAGACGCGGGGATCAGCGGCAATTGCCGGACATCAGCCATCTGCCGCCGAGCCTCCAGGCGGACCTGCTGGAGGTGACGAATGCGCTCGACCAACTCCAGGACGCAGTGCGCTCGGTCCCCGAGGAGCAGCGCCCGATGTTCGAGGGTGTGATCGATGAGGCCGAGGAGGTCCGCGAGTCGGTGCTGAACCTCGGCGTGCGGGCCGGCGCGGTTCACCGGCACATCGAGCAGATGCACGCAGCCGAGACCGAGGATGATCTCCGGGAGCATCGTGAGAGACTCAAGGCGGCCGAGGACGACAGCGCCCGGCGACAGATCGAGGCGTCAATCGCAGAGCTTGAGGGGCGTATTGAGCGCCGCGACCGCCTGATGAACCGGCTTGAGCGCTATCGCGGGACGATCCGCTCACTCGAATCGAGCGCCATCGACCTGGCGGATCGGGCCGTGGACCTCGCCGCGGGAGCGCCGATGGAGTATGATAGTCTCGACGAGCGGTCGCCGGAGCGGAAGATGTCGCAGATGAAAGCCAGTGTGGCGGCGCTCGAAGAAGTTATGCGCGCGGATACCGAGCTCATCTGACACACAGGACGCTCACACGCTATCCTGACCGATGCCGACAGCCGGGCAGAGCCCGGATCAACCGGAGGTGACGTTGCATGTGGCAGCGCATCAAGGCGATATTTCGCTCAATGTTCGGATGGCTCATCCGGGGGATGGAAAACCCGGAGATGCTCCTGCGCCAGTACATCGACGACATGCGCACCAAGATGCCGGAACTCAACCGACAGGTTGCGGAGGTCGTGAAGCATCAGAAGCAACTGGAGATGGACGCTGAACGCAAGCGCCAGCAGGTAGCCGAACTTGAGCCAAAGGTTGAAATGGCGGTGAAGATGGGTGAGGAGAAGAAGGACCTCGCCAAGCGCCTGATCGGCTCGCTGCAGACCGCGAAGGCCGAACTGGCCGACATCGAGGAGCAGCTTGAGCGCGCAAAGCAGAACTCCGAACAGATGATGCGCCAGCGCGCGGCGTACGAGTCGCGTATCAAGCGCCAGATCGAGGAGGCGAAGCGACAGCTTTCCCGCGCCAAGCGCGCGGAAGTCGAGAAGGAGATCGCCTCTACG
>CAZAHB010000132.1:0-15457 GCA_964484945.1 uncultured Armatimonadia bacterium
TGTTACCATGAAGAGTGGGACGAACTGCAGCTGTTCACCCCCCAGCACGCGATCATGCGCTTCACCGAGCGCCTGGACCCGCGCGGCCGGGATCTGCGCAACCTCCCGGACAAGCCCTCCGACCCCGAGCACATCTTCTGCCAGGCCAAGGGGGGAGACGGTATTGCCATGTTCTACGTCTACCACGACGAGCGGATGGCCGGATATGAAGCTCCCATCGCGGTGCCCGAAGAGCAGCACGTGACCGAACAGTGGGTAGAATTGAGCGGACTTACGCCGGGCAGCTATCACGTGCAATGGTGGGATCCGTACGCGGGTGAGCCAATCGGCGAGGATGAACTCACGGTCAACGAAAAGCCCACGCGCATTCAGCTTCCGGACTTCGCGCAGGACCTTGCGGCCAAACTGACAGTTGAGCACGATACGCAAACCGAAGCGCCCTGATGGAGGGACCCCATGGATAATTACACTGTTGTGGTCGGACTGGGAAATCCCGACAACGTGGATCGGCTCAT
This sequence comes from uncultured Armatimonadia bacterium, assembly GCA_964484945.1. Lineage (GTDB taxonomy): Bacteria > Armatimonadota > Zipacnadia > Zipacnadales > UBA5352 > UBA5352. The sequence continues at coordinate 516 of CAZAHB010000132.1, forward strand.
GCACATCGGGTGCATGCTGGCTAATGAGTACGACGGGCGCGTCGAGGCCGTGACCGTGGTGGAGATGGATTGCGAGGCCCCGGAGATGACGGAAGACTGCCATGACCGGATGAGCCGGGCCTACGGTATCCTCGACGCCGCGGAGGCAGAGGCCGCCCGCCACGACGCCGCCTACGACGGCCATCTCGCAGTGGGCCGCGAGGTCGCACACGTGCTCGACGAGATGGCCGAAGCAACAGATGCGGCGCTGATCATCGTCGGTTTCTCCGAGCGTGAGCACCCCCGCGGTGACGGCGCCGAGTTCGAACGGCTGGTTGACGAGATCGCGCACCACGCTCCCTGCAACCTGCTGGTGGCCCGCTTCAAGGGGAACCCAAGATATGACCGTGTGCTCGCGCCTGTCCGCGCGCGCCTGAACCTCGACGTGCGCCGTGATCTGGTCGTCGCTCTGCAGGACCAGCTGGGCTCGGACATTGACGTGGTCCATTTCGCCTGCAACGCGCATGAAGCCGAAGAGATGACACACAAGCTCCAGCACTGGCTCGCCGAGCGCAATGTCAGAGATCGCACGAATCTGCGGGTGGAGGTCCGGGAGGATCCGGCGGAAGCGATCGTCGAGGCAAGCGCAGACTACGATCTGGTGCTGCTGGGAACCGCACCGCTGCATGAGGTGCGCCGGCGCTACTTTGGCGCAGTCCCCGAACACGTGGCGGAACACGCGTCATGCTCCACCTTCCTGGTGCGTCACCGGGAGATCTACACGGAGGATTAGCGTTCGCGTACATGGTCAGGGCGCAGCTCTCGCGGGAAAGCTGCGCCCGTAGTGTATTCTCTACTCCGAGGCATTATGCAGCCTGCAACAGTCGCCCCAGTGCCGTCTTGATCACTTCCACGAAGTTCCCCTTCTTCTCCACGAAGAAGCCGTCGTAGCTGCTGACACGCGCCACGTCGCCCGCGCCATTCGCGTTACCGCTGATGACGACCACCGGCATTCGCTTCCAAAGCGGGTTGTGCTTGACGCTTTCGAGAACCTTCCAGCCATCTATATCAGGCATGATAATATCAAGAACCATGGCATCATACGGCTCGTCCTCGGCCGTTGCCGCACACAGTGCCTCCAACGCGGCACGCCCGCTTGCAGCAGTCTCAACCTCGAAACCCGCGTCGTCGAGTTCCTGGGCGACGACCTCGCGGATCCCTTCCTCGTCATCTACTACGAGCACTCGAGACATCCGTCCACCTCCTTTCGAGAGGCGTGAGGCGTGCGGTCACCGCTTGCGGTAATGCTCCGCCACCGCTCGCTCCTCCCGGCGCCTCTCGTCTCTCTCCTTAATCGCCTGCCGCTTGTCGTACTTTGTCTTACCCGTGCAAACCCCCAACTCAATCTTAGCATACCCGCTCTCGGAGAAATACATGCGAAGCGGGATCAGCGTGACACCCTTCTGTTGGATCGCCCGGTCAAGACGCCTGATCTGGCCCTTGTGCAGCAGAAGCTTGCGCGGACGCGTCGGCTCCTGGTGGGTGTACCCACCCGCATCATACCTGGCGATGTGCATATTGTAGACCCACGCTTCACCACGTTCGATGGTAGCGTATGCCTCCGCCAGACTCACACGATGCTCCCGGACCGATTTCACTTCCGGACCGGTAAGCTTAATACCCGCCTCAATCTTGTCATCAATGTGATATTCATGGCGGGCGCGACGATTTGTCGCAACTGTCTCGACGGCCATTGATTTCCTCGGAGCTTCAGACGTCCGTGCGGTCTCTAAAGGTCTCATACTAAGTGAGCAACGGTCTGTTCATGATACCGCCTGCACGACCTGAGCGTCAAGGGAAACGCGTCCCGCACGCCGAACACTCGCCTGGAGGAGGGCATCATGGCTCACACGCTTAGACCAGGACTCTACTTCGCGGCGGACACAGGCCTGCTCGACGAACCGGAAATCTATCAGGTCACCCGTCAGGCGCTGGAGGGCGGCGTCGTGCTCGTCCAGTTGCGGGCAAAGGACCTTGCGCGACCTGAGATAACTCGAATCGCCGGGCGGCTGGTGGAGGTTTGCGGGGCCCATGAGGTGCCGATGCTGCTGAACGATTTCCCGCGCATAGCAGCCGATGTCGGAGCAGCCGGAGCCCACGTCGGCCAGGAGGACGTTGCTGTCGCGCAGGCCCGGAGCATTCTGGGGCCGGAGGCGATTGTCGGCGCCACGACGCCGACGCCCGATGCGGTTCGCCGGGCCGAAGCTGAGGGCGCCGACTACGTCTCGGCCGGGCCGATGTTCCGCTCACCAACCAAGCCCGACAAGCCGGTGGCCGGGCCGCGTCTCGCCCGACGCCTGAGGAAACTGACCGACCTGCCGCTGTGTGTCATCGGGGGGATCAACGCCGATAACGTGGCCGAACTTGCCGGTTGCGGCGTGGATCTCGTGTGCGTAATCTCCGCCATCGCAACAGCCGATGACCCGAAGGCCGCTGCACAGACGATCGCAGCGGCGATGCGGAAGGCAGGCCTGCCTTCCGCATGGGCCCCGGGCGGCCCCTCAGCAGGCTGACGAAGACGACACCGGCCAAAACGAGGACTGCCCTCCCCAAAACAACAGCCTACCCCTGCGCCTCTTCGGCATCCGCTTCGACCGAACTGCCGCCCAGCTTCTGCAGCCGCTGTTTGACCTCGGCCTGGCGGGTGCGGATGTCGGTCATGATCTGCTCGGGAGTAGTCGTCCCCTCGACCAGCGCCTGGCAGCCGTCCAGCAACACCTCCGCCACCGAGCGCTCCATCAGCGTGTCCGCCCAGGGCACGATCGTCGGCGCCGCCTCGACCTGTCGAGCGTAGCGCAGCAGGTGTGCATCGGCATTCTGTTCGGTCACCGAGCCATCGACCAGCACCAGTTCCCGGCACTGGTCCACGAAAGTCTGCGCGGACTCAAGCGAGTTCAGGTGTTTGAGGAACGTGACCGCTTCATCCGGGTGCTCTGTCTTCGATGAGATCACGTAGCCGTCCGCTCCACCGTGCAGCGCCTCCTGGTTGCCGTCGCCGCCCTCGACTTGGGGGAAGTTGAACCAGTCCCACGAGTCGCGGAACTGTGCGGGGGCCTCCCCGCCCTCGCGGAAGTTGTTCAGGTTCCAGGTCCCCGTATAGAACATCGTCGCCCGCTCAGTATAGAACAGCGCGCGGGCGTTCTCGCGGGTGGTCCCGTTCGGCGAGCGGTTGAACACGTCACGCTCGACCAGGTCACGGAACATCTGCAGCCCCCTGACGTAGCCGGGGCTGTCGTAGGCGCCGGGGCCCATGGGGTCGAAGTCCGCCATGAGCTGCTCCTGCCCCATCAGCCGCTGCCACAGGCACGAGACGTAGTGGTGAGCGGGCCACTTCACGGAGTTGCCCAGCGCGATGGGGAACACGTCCGGGCGCTTGAGTGTGTCACAGGCCGCGAGGAAATCATCCCAGGTTTCGGGAGGTTCGACGTTATCGCGCGCGAACAACCTCGTGTTATAGAAGAAGAACGTGCACTGCCGCAGGAACGGAATGCCGTAGGTCTCGTCATCGAACGTATACCACTTCAGCGCGTCGCCCATGATCCGATCGCGCCAGGCGCCGTCATCGGCATCGAGTGCGTCTGTAATTGGCAGCACGTTGTCGCCGCGCACGAAGTTATGCAGCCACTCACCGCTCCAGACGAAAAACACGTCCGGCGGCTCTCCGGAGCCGACTGCGACTCGTATTCGGGTCTTATACGTGTCCGGCTCAATCGGTGTGACATTGATCCTGATCTCCGGATGCGCCTCATGGAAGCGGGCGACGATGTCCTCCAGCGCGGACTTGCGCGGTTCGGTGCTCCAGATCGTCCACATATCAAGCTCGACGGCCTCGCCCTCCTGGCCGGTGGCGGGCGGTCCATCGGCCGGACCAGACGGGCCCTGGCCGGAGGGGCAGCCTCCCAGGAGGATCAACGCGGTGGAGAGCATGGCGACCACGGTAAGCGGCAGATAGCGACGCATGGCGATCGAACTCCCTGGTGCGGCGGGTGATGCCTCCGGCGTTATCTTCCACGCGCGGGGCCGGAGGTCCTTCGCCGTCGCCTTTGCCTCTGCCGTCGCATTCTTGCTGCCATTGCTTTCGTTGCTGCACCAAGCGGAACAATTGACAGGGTTGCTGCGTCCTACTAACATCATCGACCGAGGCGCGCCTCCGGTACATCGTCTGATGGAGTTGTGCGAGTGATACAGTGATACGCCGAAGTCGTCTACCAGTCATTGCTATGCTGCTGCTCCTGACAGGGTCAGCCCCCGCACGCTCGGAGGATATCTTCGAGGGCGTCGGCCGTATGTTCGAGGACTGGGGTCTCTTTCAGGGGATAGAGGTCTCCGGCTCGAACAGCTTCACCCTGCAGGACCACGCTCTCGAAGGCTCCAAGTCTGCCTTCGAGGGTCAGCGGTGGGACACCGAGACCCTCGTGCGCACCTCCAGCCTGCACGTCGAGGGGCCGATCTGGAGGAACCTCGGCCTGCAGATGGATATCTCCTCTACCGGCTGGGGCGACAGCTATACGCGGTACGTGCTTGGGTGGACCGCCGAGGAGACCGCACTGTATTACGGGGACCTGAACATCCGCCTCGGCGGTAATGAGTTCGCCACCTTCAATAAGACCCTCCAGGGCTGGCAGATCGACCAGCAGATTCCCAATGGGCTGGTCCGCGGCTTCTACTCCAGGGAAAAGGGCCGGACGCGTCGCGAGACGATCGAGGGGAACAACACCTCGGGCCCGTTCTTTCTGCGCTACACGCCCATCATCGAGGGCAGCGAAGTCGTGAAGGTGGACGAGGAAGTGCTGGAGTTCGGCCAGGACTACCGGCTGGACTACGAAACCGGGCAGTTGTGGTTCGAGCCAGTGGATGCTCCCCCCCGGATCATCCCCGGCACCTCCACCATCTCGGTCTCCTATCAGTCATTCGGCTACGAAAGCACCCCGGGCATCCTCTATGGCGCCAGAGCAGAGATGCATCTGCTTGACGACAAGATGGTCCTGGGAGTGACGGGCGTGGAGCAGGACAAGCGCGATCCCGACAGCGCCGGCGACACGGCCGGCTACCAGGAGGACATCTATCAGGGCTCGGGGACGACCGGCCCCTTCGACACCAACTTCCGGCCGATCCTCCCCAACGGCGCCACCGTCGTCTACGAGGGTGAGCGGCAGACGATCGACCAGACCGTCGTGGTGCTGGTGGACAACGTGGAGCAGGTGCAGGGCGTAGACTACGACGTCTACCACGATGTGGGCCGCATCATCTTCCGCCGGGCTGTGCCGCCGACCGCGCTGGTGAAGATACAGTATTACTATGATCTGGGCGAACAGGACACCATGTCCGGCGACTCCCGCGTGCTCGGTCTGGACCTGGGATATCGGATTGCCGACGGGCTCAGCCTGCGCGCGGACTGGGCCCGGAGCAACAGGGCGGACGGCAGCGGCCAGGCGTGGCGCAGCAGCGTGGCCTACTCCCGGCCCGATCTCAACGCCACGCTGGAGTTGCGCGATGTCCAACCCGGCTTCAGCTACGTGGACACTGTTGGCTTTCAGCGCAAGGAGAAAGGGCTCAACTTCGCCACACAGTGGCAGGTAAACGACCACATCTCCATCTATGACCGGTTCTCTGATCTCGAGAGTGACAGCGGGCTGACATTCGGCTCGTTCGGAGGGACGCTGGGAGGCGGCTCGTTCGGGACATACGGAATGCAGAGCGCTCAGACTCCGACTTCGTCTTTGGGCGTGAAGACACAACGTAATGATGTTGGCATCGATGTCAACTACCCCGGGTGGCCGACACTCAGCCTGACGCGCCAGACGCTGGAAAACTCCGGCGGAACCAACACTGACCGCGAGCAGACGACCGACATGGTTTCACTCAATTACGCCCCATACGAACTCCCGCTCACCCTCAACTTCAACCTCTCAAGCACGCAACTTGATTACTCTGGTGACGCAAGCTCGCTGAATGTCACCAACTCCAGCACCGACCGGATGCAACTGTCGGCCACATACACCCCCAGTTCCACGCTCTCACTGGCCGGCCATTACGGTGTCAACAGCTCCAGCAGCGAGGGCAGCGATGACGACTCGGACGGCTCGGTAACGCAGCTTTCGGCGCGGTGGACGCCGTCCAGCACCCTGAGCCTGAGCATCGACCATACGCGTTCGGAGTCAACCGGTTCGACGCGGATCTCGACCTTCCAGATCGACAACCCCGGTGGCGGGGGTGGAGTGGATGACGGCGACGATGACACGGGAGACCAAACCCGGCGCCTCGAGGACGCAAACACGCGCGTGGACCTCTCCTGGCGACCTGCCAATAACCTGAATCTGACGCTGGCCGGCGGCTTCCGCGATTACACCAGTGGCGGCGGGATCGGCTACCTCGCAGACAGCGAACAGACCTACTACAACGCATCCCTCGGATGGCAGCCCAACGACGAGCTGTCGCTGACCACTACCTGGGGCAGGGATGAGCAGGTCTTCCTCGAAGAGGGCGCCGGGGCGGTCAAGAACGACATGCTGTCACTGGGTGTGAATTACCGGCCCGCCAATCAACCGTGGGACCTCTCGCTGAACCTCCACAAACAAACGGGCTCCAGTCCCACAACCATCAGTTCAGGGAGCGAACGGATCACGCGCACCGTCCCCACCGATCTTCTCGACATCTCCGGGGAATTGAGCTACGAAATCCGCGAGGGAATCAGCCTGTTCGGGCGCCTCGGTCGCGCGGACTTCGACAGCGGCTATGCAGCGTTCGTCAAGGACACCGGCGAACTGGGACTGCGCTATCGCGCCAGCGAACTGGCAGATGTCAGTTTCGGCTATCGCTACATAAAGAATATCTCCGGAGACCCGGCGCTCCCACTGCCGGGCAGCGGTGGCGGCTCGCTGGCGAGCCAGGACTACATCGCACACACTTTCCTGCTGGAGGTATCCAGCAACTTCGCCAGCGGACTGGGCTCGGCCGGTCGCAGCACCGGCGGCTTCTCCGGCTACTCGGGCGCGCTGTCCAGCTTCGGCGGATACGGTGCGGGATTGAACTCAGGCAGCGGATACGGCTACGAGAGCGGGGGCATCGGCGACTTCAGCGGACAGAGCACCTACAACCGCGGGCGATTCAGCGGTGGAACGACAACCGGTTCGTTCGGGCGCAGCGGTGGCTTCACGAATCGAAGCACGGACTTCTTCGCAGGCGCGGAGAACACGCGTGGCAGCAGCGCCCGCTACCGCTCCTCGGGGACCGGCCGCAGTGGCTTCGAGACCGGTATCAGCGACTTCGATGAGCAGGAGGAAACGACTGTTGAGCGTGAGACTGCCGCCGAGCCGACCGCTCCGTTTGATACGGGCGGCGAACGCCAGAAGCAGACGCGGGCTCGTAAAGGGCCGCCGGGGCAGCCCGGCCCGGGGTTCGAGCAGCCGGAGGAGCCCGGCGGGCGCTGCCTGCGGGAGGGTGTCGAGCGGTGGTGGCAGTGGTATGAATAAGCGCTTCGGCAGGATCATTCTCCTCGCGCTGACGCTCACCCTCAGCAGCGTCGCCTGCGGGGCAAATCCGTTCCACAATGTAGTGAACGAACCGTTTGCCTCGGTCGCCAACGGCCCACAGGGCGCGATAGTTGTTGACGAGAGCGCGATGAATACGGCCGCCGGGGGCCACGATGCCGTCGAACGGGCGATCCACTCCCAGCATGCCGCGGATAGCCTCCGACGGGCCGAACACAGCCTGCGCACACTGCAACGCCTGGGCCTGAAGAGCCCCCGGGCACGAGTGCGCTTCCCGCGCCGACTGGTGCACCTGAGCAACGGAAAGATTGTCGCCCCGGACCTGATGCGCGCGGCACAGTCCGGCTCGCAGCCGGGCGGGCCGACCAACGAGTTGCGCTTCAGCTTCGAGGGATTCGAGGACGGCGACGCGACCGCGTTGCGCGACTACCTCGACCGAGCAATCCCGGTGGCCTACAACGTCTACGGCCGGCCCGCATTCGATCTCGACATAACCGTCCGCCTCGATCCGGAGTTGGATTCGCTTCAGGGCGGCGTATATGACGCGACCGAAAACGAGATCATTATGGCCCCGCTGTCGGGCAATTTCTCTGAGGACAGCTTCGTACTGCTGATCCTCGCGCTCCAGGCATTTCACGATGACGCGGCATTCTTCTACGACGCGTGGGAGCTGGGCTTCGCGGGGGCGGCGGTGAAGGTCATCCAGACGCGCAGCGGCGTGGCGCCGGGGTACAATCCGATCGACCCCGGCCCGGTCTACGCCACGTCCGTCTACGAGCCGCAGAACCAGCAGGCGCTCGGCGGCCCCACGTTCTTCCCCGAATCCGGCTGGACGGGCATGCTCGTGTGGCGGATCGCCATGGCCCGGAGCGCGTGGTTCAAGTGCTGGGTGGAGGATCACGAGTTCTTCCGACGCTTCAATGAGGCATATTATGACGCATTCACCGAAGACCTTCCGGGCGATGTCGCGGCTCTGCGAGTACTGGGCGAGCAGGTGTTGCCACAGGTCGAGGGTCTCCCCTTCCAGCAGTGGTTCCAGCAGCAGTGGATCTTCGACACCAGCGTGCATATCGGCAAGAAGCTCTTCGTGTGGAACATCCCGCTCACGCAGTCCGTGGCACTGATCGTCGAGCACTTCTTCACCACAATCGACGGAGACGAAGAGCCGCGTGGCGGCCAGGTGCGCACAACCTACTGGAGCTATGACTTCGCCGTCTCGCTTTTCGCCGAAGAGGGCAATACGATCTCCATCCCGGAACGAGGCGATGGGGCCGGCGAGGGCTTTCTGATACCGACATTCTTCAACATTGGCGGCCCCCAGAACATTACCGTCCAGGTGGACCTCGGCTCACTGCGCAAACGGCTGTTCTACCCGTATGGCCAGCGGGGCTTCGAGGCCGGAGAGAACAATCTCTACGGATCGACCCCGGGCGCAATCGACGGGACCATCGACGTTGAGGGCGGCGCGGGGCTCGAGGAGGTTGGCGTGAGCCGCGGCGTGTGGGGTGATCGAATCACGGAGGGCCCACTCGAGCCGCAGCAACTCGTGGTGACCTTCACCAATGACGACGACCAGACCGTCACCCGCACGATTAACGTGGCATGGGACTCGTACGTCGTGTTCACGCAGGGCAATAACCAGGAGACGCTCACCCACGAACTCTCGGCGGACGGGACGGGAGTGCACCTGGTCTCCTTCCCGCTGATCCCGCTCGGGGAGGACATGCCGGAGCTTCTTGGGATACCGGCCGAGGATCTTCTTGTGGCGCGATGGGACCCGCAGGCACCCGGCGACAATCGCTACCGGATCTGGCCGCGCGTGGATCGAGTCGCACCCGGCCGGGGATACTGGGCCCGCATCTTTTCCGATGTGTCTGTTGAGATGACGGGAGTGAAGGTGTCTCAGGAGCGCGTTGCCGAGGTACCGCTGAAGGTTGGCTGGAACCAGGTGGGCTCACCGCGCCTGGACCCGGTACAGGTGCGCTCACTTGAGTTCGAGGCCGGCGGCGAAGAGCCCGTCGGATACCAGGAGGCGGCCGAGCAGCAGATCATCCAGGCCGGCGTCATCGGCTACTCTCAGGCCGAAGGGTACACCGAACGCGATCAGATGGCCCCGTTTGAGGGCTACTGGATCCGGTGCAAGCGGGCCGATGGCGCCATCATGCGCTTCCCGGTTCCCGGTACGGAGACCACTGCTGCGAGCGCGACAGGGTCTGAGGCCCGCTCGGAGAAGCTCTCGTGGGAGATGCCGATCATCGCGGACGCCGGACGGATGAGTGCGACCGCGCGTATCGGGGCAGCCTCTGACGCGAGTGAGGGCGCGGACATCCATGACCTCCAGGCGCCCCCCGCGTTCGGCCCGGGCGTGGAAATCTCACTGGACCCGGCATCGACCGGCACCGCCGGCTACCTCACCGACGTGCGCCCTGCGGCAGCCGGCGAGCAGACCTTCCGGCTGAAGGTGCACAGCACGCTCCCCCATCAGCCGGTGCAACTGCGGTGGCCGGATATGAGCGAGGTCCCCGACGACACGGTTGTTATTCTGCATGATGAGGCCGCGGATCGACAGGTCTACATGCGCACGACAGGCGCGTATGAACTGCCCGCGTCTGACGACGGTGTGGATCGGTGGCTCGAGGTGAGGGCCTCCAGGCGGTCCTCCCAGCCCCTGATCGTCTCCGGGATGAGTGCGATGCAGGCCGCTGCAGGCGCGGCGGAAATAGTCTTTACGCTCAGCAGCCCGGCCGACGTGCAGGTCGAGGTGCTGAACATCGCCGGACGCACCGTCCGCGCACTCCCGGCGGGCGCCCGCGACAGCGGACAGAATTCGCTGAGCTGGAACCTCCGGGACAACGGCGGCACGATGGTGCCCGGTGGGCTGTATCTGGTACGAATGAAGGCGCGGGATGATACGGGGCGGCAGGCACAGGCGCTCCGCCCGCTGCAGATAACGCGATAGATGGGGCTCGTGATTCAGTGAGAGATCGGCCGCGAACATCGAAACTGATCGCCCGAGCAGCCCTTCTGTGGCTGCTGGGTACACTGTGTGCACTGCTTGCGGGCCTGATCGGCTGCGGCGGCCTCCCGCCGCAGACCGAAGGCGCCGGGGGGGGGTCGGTCGTGGTGCTTGCGGGGGGGGAGGAGAGCGGCGCGCCGCCGGAGGTGCCCGTCACGGTCATCGTCGGCGGCGTGCGGGGCGAGCTTAGTCCGTCGGACGAGCAGTTGATCCTTCGCGAGGTGCCGGTCGGAAGTGGCACACCACCGACCCAGGCGCTCAGTGCAACTGCCAGCGGCTTCGTAACCACCACCCAGCAGGTGCAGATGCAGGTGACAACAGCTACCTGGGTCACTGTGGCGCTGCAGAAGGCGGACCCGCAGGAGACCGGAACGGTGGCCGGGACAGTAACCCATGTTGACTCAGGCGAGCCCGTGGTGAACGCGTTCGTGCAGTTCACTGCGCCTGATGATGGCGAGGAGACCGCCGTAGGCGGGTACACCGACTCGGACGGCCGGTTCCTGATCGGCGGGATTCCCGCCGGGGAACGCGCTGTCACAGTCCAGGCGGAAGGATATCTGCAACGCAACGAAACCGCAGAAATCGTCGCGGATGCCGACGGCGATAACGAGGACCTGCAGTACGAACTGATCGCCGGAGATACGACCGTCGATGTGACCGGTGTGGTCGTCAATGTGCTCACGCGCAGACCACTCGAGGGCGCGGAGGTCACCGTCGGCGACGCCGGGCCTGTCACGACCGATGCGGATGGCCGCTTTACTGCTGCGGATGTGCTGGTGGGGGACCAGACGGTCACGGTCAGCGCTGACGGATTCGAAGACCTGAGCACACAGATACGCGTGCTGCCGGGCCTTGACGAGATAACGCTGGAGCTGCTCGAAGCGGCCACGGACCCACCGGGACGCCCGTTCACGATCACCGGTAGCGTCACGCTCAACGGCCCGCCCGACAACTCAGGGGCAACCGTGACCGCGCGATTGCTCGACACCGGGACGGTCCTGGACGAGGACGAAACACCTGCCTCGGGCAGATACGAACTGTTCGTGCCACCGGGCCGCTATAAACTGACCGTAACCTACGGCGAGCGCGAGATCGGTCGCGAAGTCACCGTGCCCGACGGTGGCGTGATCGTCGATGGCGTGAACTTCGTACTGACTGTGCAGTAGGATGGGCCTGGTGCCGGGGCTGCGTTCGCGCAGCAGGCCGTCGCGACGGAGGCGCAACCGATGAACAGGATAGCAATGACGGCAGCCGCGGCGCTGCTTGCAGCCGGGCTGATAACAGGTGGAGGGTGCGGCGGCGGTGGTGGTGGCACAACGCCGAGCGGCCCGGCGACGATCCAGGGCACGGTGGTCGATGACGGGACACTGCAGCCGGTGGCAGGCGCAACCGTCAGCGTCGGAACGGTATCAACGCAAACCGCTGATGACGGCACATGGCAACTGGAACTTCAGGCCGGAGAGCGCACCGTAGTCGTTGCAGCCGAGGGCTACGATCAACTTCAAACGGAAGTCACGGTTCAGGAGGGCGAGAACCAGATCGGAACCAGCTACCTCCAGCCGACAGTCGATGCCGGTCGCGGAGTGGTCTCAGGCTCCGTGGGCAACGGCGGAAACGCGGCCGGGGCGCGCATATTCAGCGGCACCGCGACGGCCACGAGTCGCCCTGATGGCACCTTCATGATCTACAACCTGCCAGAGGGCAGCCAAACGCTCACCGCCGTCTCGGCCGATGGCGAAGCCGCCGGGTATGTGCTGGTGGATGTAGAGCCGGATACGACGACGTGGGATGTCACCATAGACCTCAACATCGCCCCGCCGACCCCGCCGGGGCTTTGAGCTTACATGTTGACTTCGCGCTGGCGCCGGATCATTGCCGGAGCGATCATCGTCGCAGTAACAGCGGTCGGTGTACTCTGGACCGTGCGCTGGGTCACTCGCGAGGAGCCCGTGGAAGAGGCCGAGGGTCGAGAGCCGGGGCAGCCGGCTGTGTCGATCCACGAGTCAGTGGTTGAACACAGCAGGGGCGGCAAGCCGTCATGGCGACTGAGTATCGAAAAGATCGACATCCGCGGAGGCGGGCGGGCGGTCGCCGCTACTGACCTCCGCGAGGGCCTTGTCTACGATGAGGGCAAGCCGGTCATCCGCATATCCGCCGGAAAGGCAACCTATCAGACCGCGGACAAGAGCTTCGAGGTCATGGGCGGCGTCAAGGTAGTCTCGACCCGCGGAGCCATCGTGACGACCAGCCGCGTCCAGTGGCTGCCTGAGACGCAGACGCTGCATTGTCCGGAGGAAGTGACCATGCGGACCGAGGGCGCTACGGTTCGCGCGCAGAACCTCGATGTGGTGGTTCCGGAGGATGTAGCACGCACGAAAAGTCGGGTGCAGGTCCGAACGGAGCACGGACAACTGACCGGACACAATCTCGTGTATGACCTTGAGACACACGCGTACACGCTCGATTCGATTCAGGCCGTCTTCACCGTCGAGGACGCGCGCGAGGAACTGGGGAGGCTGCAATGACCGGCCACAGGACGCTTACAATTCTGCTCGCGGCCTCCCTCGCGGCACTGCTGGTCGCGGTGCCGGTGGTGGCGCAGGAGCCTGAGGAACCGGGCGGGCTTGTTGAGGACGAAAACCGTGCGCGAATTGAGTCCGCGGACCACCTGCGCTATGATCCGGATGAGGAAAAGTACTACCTCAACGGCAACGTCGTCTTCTCCCATCAGGACATCAAGCTCTACTGCGACGAGGCGGTCTACGACTACGATAACAACTCCGCCGAGGCGACCGGTAACCCGAAGATCGTGGAGCCGGAGACAACTATCACCGGCGACGTGGTGGAAGCAAACTTCGACGACGAGGTCGCCACGATCGTGGGAAACGTCACCGCGGTGACGCAGAAGAAACCCGAAGAAGATGAGGCAGCAGACGAAGAAGCGGCGGCTGAGGCCGAGGACGGCGATGAGGAGCCGCCCCGCGACTTCGAAGAGTTGCACGAGAAGAAGACCACGATCACCTGCGAAAAGATCGTGCACGAATATGGGGAAGACGTCGAGGTGACCACCGCCACCGGCCGCGTCAAAGCGGTACAGGAGGACAAGACGGTCTACGCCGACAGGGCGGTCTACGAGGAGAAGAAGGATCTCCTCACACTCACCGGAGATGTGCGCATTATCACCGACAAAGGTGACGAGCTTCGCTGCCCGAAGGCGGTCATCTCCACCGAGGAGGACTGGATCCGCGCAGAAGATGTGCGGGTGGTGGGCAAGCGCCGCGACGATGATGAGGACGATGGCAGCGAAGCCCAGCAGCCCTCCGAAGAAGATCAGACCTCCGGGGAAGGTCAGTCGTCCGGCGAGCAGGACCAGTCTGCGTCCGAAGGATCCGCGGAGGGCGACGGACCCTCTTCGGACGATCAGGAGCCGCCGCCCGAGGAGCCCTCGGGCGAGCAGAGCCCGTCCCCCGGAGACAACGAGTCCCCTCCCCCATCTGAAGATGAGGGTGAGGGCGGCTGATTGCCCGAGTCGTCCCCTGACGCACCGCGCCACCAGAGCGCTCCCCATCAATGTAAGCGGCGCCGCCCTCACAGGCAGCGCCGCTATTGTTTGTCGTGTGCCGTTCGCCGTCCCCGGATCCCGTTTCCCGGTTCCCTGCCGTTAGAACGGCATCTGCGTTATTGACTGCTTGACGAGCACGATGGCGATAGCCAGCATCGCCACCAGTCCCATCCCGCAGGTGAAGCCGGCGTAGAGCACCGGCGGCCAGACCTTCCAGTTCTCCTCACCAAAGCGCTTCCGCAGGTAGTAGCGCCCGATGAGCGCGCCCGCGAACTGCAGTATGATGAAGTGTGGCAGCATCCCCACGCCGCGGATCCAGCCGTAGATGGTCATCACCGGGAGGCGCAGCCAACTCAGCAGCGCGTAGGCGCCCAGACCCGCCGCCAGCCCGCCCACCATCAGCCATGGCTTGATCGCGCGCTGGAATATCTCCTGGTGCCCGCCCTCGGTGGTGGAGCTGAACCAGACCCACTGGGTGATCGCCTGGTAATCCCACATCTTCTGCGCGTACGGGTAGTAGACGGAGGGAATCGGCTGCAGCCGCCATACATAGCCCCAGAAGAGGAAGCTGGTGACGATCATGATCGGGAACATCAGGAGTTCGGCCTTCAGCACCGAGGTGAACTTGTTCCCCGTCAGTTCGATCTCCCGGAATCTCTGGACCGTGCTCCCGTAGTTGCCAAGCGGAATCGGTGCGAACCAGATGTCCACGCCCCGGTAACCAGACTGGATGAAAGTGGCCTCCCGTATCATTGCGGTCGCCACGAACTGCCCGGTCAGCCCCACCATGAGGGCGTTGATGGAGGACTGATGCGGTGAGCAGGGGTACCCGGAG